>JANRLG010000257.1:0-25026 GCA_033762835.1 Thermoanaerobaculia bacterium | reverse complement strand
GGTGGAGCTCCCGCAGAAGCGTGTCCTTGTCGGCCAGGAGCGTGCGCAATCGGACCTCTGCCTTCATGCGTTCGGTGATGTCGTGGGCGACACAGACGTAGCGATCGGGCGAGCCGGAGGGCGTTCGCAGCGCCGAGACCGAGACCATGGCCACGGTCTCGCGCTCGTCCCGGCTGCTCAAGTGGGCCTCGGTCACCAGCCGCTGGCCGGGCGGTAGGTCCGCCATCGCGGGGCCGGCCAACGCGGCGGCCGAAACCAGCTGAGGGAAGGCCCGCCCGTGCAGCTCGGTCGGCTCGTAGCCCAGCAGTTCCAGCGCGGCTTCGTTGGCCCGCGTGACTTCGAGTTGGGCATTCAGAATGAGCAAGGCGTCCGGCATGGACTCGAGGATGTTGTGCAGGTCGCTGCGGGAAACCGTCGTGCGGGCCAAGTCCTCGGCCATTTGATTGATGGTGCTGGCGAGGAATCCCAGGTCGTCATGGGAGGTGATGGCGATGCGGGTATCGAGCCGGCCCTGCCCCACGGCGGCGGCCGCTTCGACCAGCTGCTCGACGCGTTTTCCGGTGGAACGCAGGAGAGACAGCACGACGCCAAGAGCCAGGAGGATCGTGATCAAATTGATCACGATCACTAATCGCGCCGAGCTCTGGGTGCGGTGCGCGATGCGCCGCGCTCGCTCGCGCAGGACCCGCTCGGTTTCGAGCCGGCGGTTTTCGATCAGCGGGCCGAGACGATGGTTCACCTGGGGTTCGATGCGCTCGTCGAGGTGAGCGTGGGCTTCCTCGGGCCGCAGCGGTGCGAGCGCCAGCAGGTGGTCGGTCAGCCCCCGCAGGGCTTCGAATTCCCGCCGGAGATCCCGTTGCAGGGTATCGGCGTCGTTCACGGGCTCCCCGACTCCCTGGATCGCCAGCGAGGCCTCGAGGCGATCGAACCCCCGGGTCAGCCCAGCACTCGCCACGTTCAGGTCGTCGTCCTGCGAGGGCGCCGAGCCGAGGTACGCTCGGCGGTAACTTTCGGTGACCAACTCTTGGGTCTGCGCCTGGACCCAGGCCAGTGCGAGGGCCCGCTCGACCGCACCGTCGGAAGCCACCAGGGCATTGCCCAAGGTTTCGACGACGTCCCGTTCCACCGCTCGATTCAGCTGGAACGTGAGCACCGCCTCGGTGGCCAAGACCAAGGCGAGGCAGGCCAGTGCGATAACGAGTCGGCGGCGAAGCGTCATGGAGGCCGCGATTGTAGCCAGCTCTTGCGATCTTCATCGGTTCTTCATGGGCGAGACAACAAAACGCCTCGAGAGACAGTCGGGGGTGTCTCTTCGAAGTCCGGCGACGATCCCGAGTCATCGGCTTAAATCACGGAAAAGACGATGATTTCCCGCCCGGCAATCCAGGGGGCGCGGGGCTTGCTCTCGAAGGCGCCGGGTCAATTACGGCCCGACTCGAGAAGACTTGGGAGAGATTTCATGTTCCACGCTCTGGCCTCGTGTGTCTCCGCGACTCCTCGCCGCCTCGGGATGGTTTTCCTGGCAACGGTCGTTTTCTCGGGCAGTGATGCCGCCCAGGCGCAAGTGTGTGGTCAGACTCTGGTCGCCAACACCACCCTGACGGCGAACCTGCTCGACTGCCCTGGCAACGGCCTCGTCGTTGGCGCCAACAACATCGTGATCAATTTGAATGGTCGGACCATCGACGGCGTCGGCCTTGGGGTCGGCATCCTCAACAACGGCTTCGACAACGTCACCATCCGTAACGGCCGGATTCAGGAGTTCGACTTCGGGGTTCAGCTGAATCCTGGCACCCTCGGTAATCTGGTCGAGACGCTGACCGTCACCGGCAACGAGTTCGTGGGCATTCAGCTGTCGAACGCCGACGCCAACAACCGCATCCGTAACAACACGATCACCGCCCAGGCCCAACGCGGCCTGGTGTTGCTCAACGGCTCCACCGGCAACGTCATCACCTTCAACACCATCACCTTCAACCAGGGCATGAGTGTCGAACTCGAGAGCTCGGGCAGCAACACGATCACCGACAATCAGATCAACAACGGCGGCGACGGCGGCCTCCGTTTGACCGCCTCGAGCAGCAACGTGATCCTGCGCAACACGATCACGGACACCAGCGACAGCGGCGTGAGTTTCGAGTCGGCCTCGAACTCGAACACCTTTTCCCGGAACACCCTGGCCCGTACCGGAGACAGCTCGTTGTCTGTGACCAGCTCGAACAGCAACCGCATCGAATCGAACGTGGTCACCCAGATCGGTGACGCCGGCCTGGTCATGACGACGTCGAACCTGAATCTGGTGCTGACCAACACCATCCGTGGCACCAGCGACTGCGGGATTTACTTGCAGTTCTCGAACGACAACACGGTGCGCGGCAACGACGTCCAGTTCAATCCCTGCGGCCTCGACCTTGCGCACTCGAACAACAATTTGATCGAGTCGAACAACGCCAGCAACTCCCAGGGCTCGGGCATTACGCTCGAGGACTCCGAAGACAACACGGTGCGCCTCAACCAATCGAACTCGAGCACGGCGACGGGCATCTACGTCGTCGGCGTAGCCGCTCCGGGCGCCGGCAACTTGATCACCACGAACACCACCAATGGCAATCTCGGCGACGGCATCGTCATCGCGAGTTCGGGCCACACGGTGACTGGCAACACGGCGAACAACAACGACGGTTGGGGGATCTACGCGGTTCCCGGCACCACCAACGGCGGCACCAACCACGCCAGCGGCAATTCCGAAGCGGCCCAGTGCTTTGGCATCGTCTGCCTGCCCTGACCCGTGTCTCGGGCGGCGCGGTCCACGGACCCTCGTGAGGTGAAGTTGGGCAGCTCCGGGCACCGATCCTCGGTTCGGCACCCGGAGTTCGCCCGCCCTCCGGCCCGCTCAGGGGCGCGGCGGCTCGGGAGCCGTGGCGTCGTCCTCCGCGGCGGCTCTCTGGCGCTCGGCCTCGGCCCGCAGCATCCGGATGCGCGCGAGCTCGGCTTCCAGGCGCCGCTCGTGGTCGGCGAGTTCCTCGGCCAGGGCTTCGGAGCTTTGCTGGCGCAACCGCTCGCGTTCCAGCCGGGCCTTGTGGCGTGCGTCGCGAGCCAGGGCGCGGGCGTGTTCCTGGATCTCGGCGAACTGTTCGGGTGACGGCCGATGACGCTCGGCCAAGGCCCGCGCCTCTTCCCGTAGGCGATCCAGCTGCTCGCGGCCCGGGCGGTGGCGCTCGGCAAGCGCGCGGGCTTCGGCACGAAGCTTCTCGATCTCGGCGGGGGAGGGCCGGGTCGCCTCGGCCAACTCTCGGGCCGCGGCCCGGAGGCGCTCGAGGTCGGCTTCCGAGAGCTGGCGGTGGTTTTCGGCCCACTGTCGAGCCTGCGCTTCGAGGAGCTCGATCTCTTCCCTCGACAACGGCAGAGCGCGATCTTCCTCGCCAAGCTCCGCAACCGTCGCCCAGGCTCCCGCGAACGTTTCGTCGGTCGCCGCGATGGCCGGAGCCAAGTGCTTCAACTCGCCGAGTGCCTCGAGCCCGCGGAGAGCTTCCAGCCCGCCGAGGGCCTCCAGCCCGGCGAGCGCCTCGACCCCGAAAGCGCCCGCGGCCAGCGCCTCGTCGAAGTTGCCGGCGAGAGCCCCGTGGAAGTCCTCTTCCCAACCGCCTTCGACTCCGTCCGTGAGGGCCTCATCGACGGCCTGCGCAATGGCGGCTTCGATCGCCTCGGAGCCCGGCTCATCGAGATCGTCGGCGGTTTCGGCCGGCTCGAGCGCGGCCACGGCGGGTGGTTTGGCCGGAGATTCGGCGGGCGGCGGTGCGACCTCCGCGGCGTCGGCCACGGCCGGCCCGAGTAGGGCGGGTGGTGCCAAGGCTGGACCAAACACCATGGTCAGCCCGAGAACGGCCAGGAAACCCAGCCGCGTCCAGGGCCGCACGCGGGGAGAGGCGGCGGCCTCCCCGGCGAGAATCCGCTCTACCCGCTCGCTCAACGGCCCGCGGCCGCCGGCCATACCCGGCGCCAGCAGCGCCGGGGTCGGACGCAACCAGCCCGCGACCTCGACGAGGCAGTGCGCCAGGCCCTTACGATCGCCCGTGGCCTCGAGTGCCCAAGCGTCGGCCTGATATTCGGAGAGGCTCTGCAAGCGGACCCGCGCCAGCCGGTTCAGCGGCTGCAGGAAGCAGAGACTCTCGATGCCCCGCGCCAGGAGGAGCCAAGCCGGATCGTGACGGACCACGTGGCCAAGCTCGTGGGCGAGAACCGCCGAGCGCGCGTCTTCCGTCAGGCGCTCCGCCAAACGGTTCGGTAAGCAAATTTCAGGAGTGAAGACGCCGTGAGCCACCGGCACCGGGAGGGCCGGTGTCTCCGCCAGACCGACCGGTGCACGGTGGCCGACACGCTCGAGTAGCTGGTCGAGGCTCTCCCGCAAGGCGCCGCTCTCGAGGGCGCGGCGGCTCGCCAGGCAATGCCGCCAGCGCTGCCAACCACGGGCGAGGAGCCCGAGACTAACGACGGCCCCGACGGCCCAAGTGACGAGCAGCAGGCGCTCCCAGCCGGCGAGTTGGCCCGAAAAGCTGGTGAGCCCGGGATGCGGCCCCGCGAACACTTCGCCGGAGACCGGCGCGAGCGATGCGAAGGTGCTGGACGGGACCGCCGCCGGGCGCTCTAGGGCCTGGGTCAGCACCCGGAGGCCCGCGGTCACGAAGCCCCCGAGGAGCGCGAACTTCCACGCCAGTTCTTGGAGCGCGAGACCGCGGTCGCGCAGGATCCGAGCAAGTAGCCAAGCGCCGCCCAGAAGTAGCGTCGAATGAAAAAGATAGGTGACCAGGTAGGACAGGGCCAGGCGGGCCCCCAGAAACGCGGAGTCCATATCAAGACCTCTCTTTCCGCTCGAACTCGGCGATCTGGCGCTTCAACGCGGCCAGCTCGTCGGGCTGAATCTCGTGCTCGGCCAACAGATGGGACACCAGGGCGGTGACTTCACCTCCGAAGAGGCGATCGGCCAGTTCGGACACCATCGAACGCGTGACGTCGGGCTCGGACACCCGCGGCTCGTAGATGAAGCGGCGACCGTCCAGGCGGTGGCCCACGACCCCCTTTTTCTCCATCTTGGTCAGCATCGTGGCGATGGTGGTGGGCGCCAACCCTCGCTCGGGCTCGAGCTCCTCGTGGACCTCGACCACGGTGGCCTCTCCGCGTTGCCACAGCACTCGCATGATGGCGAGCTGCAGATCCCCCAGGCTGTGTTTTTCACTCACTTCTCGGCTCCTTTCAGCCTCGACGACCCGGATAGTACTACTCGGGTAGTTTTGTCGTCAAGAGCGGAGCGCCATCGTGCCCTGCACACAGGGCGACGCATGCGTCGCCCTCCCCGGTTCAGCAGCGGCGACGCAGCCGTTCGAAGGCGAGCAGCAGTAATGCCACGGGGAGGACGAGAGCCGACGCCGCGGCCCACCAAGGCACGACCCGGACGAAGCCGGCCGCCCGCTCCCGGCCCACCTGGAGCGCGAGCTCGTGACGGCCCGGCGGGGGGCGCAAACGCTCGAAACGCAAGGAGTGGACACCGGCACCGAGGTCCACCGTGTGCACCTGGTGACCGTCCAGCAGGACGAAGATGCGGAGCTTGCGGTTGGCGGGAACGTCGGTCACCGTGACCTCTGCCCGCAGGTCCCGGCCCGCGACGTTGAAGCGGGGAACTTCGATGGCGATGCCGGCGGAGGCCGCGGGGGCGAGGAGGAGAGCCAGGAGGAGCCCGAGCCGAACCCGGCGGCCGCGTTCGGAAAACGGCCGGCCCAAGGGCCGGCCGCTACCCAGGAAACCTCTGATTACATTGAGGTAGCGGCCGAACTTCAGTTCGGCCGGAAGATGCGACAGCGGGCCGTTCTCCCGGGAAAAGGCCACATCGTTCCTTATTCCGCGACCTCGATCCGGCCATCGACCACCGGCGGTGCCGGTGCCTTCAGGCCCATACGGTCCCGGAGCTTGACCTCGATTTCGTCGGCCAGGTCGGGATTGTCGCGCAGAAACTGCTTGGCATTCTCGCGGCCCTGGCCGAGCCGCACGTCGCCGTAGCTGAACCAGGCACCGCTTTTTTGCACCATCTTGTGCTCGATACCGAGGTCCACCAGCTCTCCCGTGCGCGAGATACCCTCGAGATAGTCGATATCGAACTCGGCCTGGCGGAACGGCGCTGCGACCTTGTTCTTGACCACCTTGACCTTGGAGCGGCTGCCGACGACTTCCTCGCCGTCCTTGAGGGAGCCGATGCGTCGAATGTCGATGCGGACCGACGAATAGAACTTGAGCGCCCGGCCGCCGGTGGTCGTCTCCGGAGAGCCGAACATGACGCCGATCTTCTCGCGAATCTGGTTGATGAAGATCAGACAGGAGCGGGACTTCGAGACGATCGAGGTGAGCTTGCGCAGCGCCTGGGACATGAGCCGGGCCTGGAGGCCGACGTGAGAGTCGCCCATTTCGCCCTCGAGCTCGGCTTTCGGCACCAGGGCCGCCACCGAGTCCACCACGATCACGTCGAGCGAGTTCGAGCGCACCAGCATCTCGACGATCTCGAGCGCCTGCTCGCCGCTGTCCGGCTGGGAGACCAACAAGTCGTCGATGTCGACCCCGAGCTTCTTGGCGTACTCGGCGTCGAGGGCGTGCTCGGCATCGACGAACGCCGCGGTGCCGCCGAGGCGCTGAGCCTGGGCGATCACGGACAGGGCGAGAGTGGTTTTACCGGAAGACTCGGGGCCGAACACCTCGACGACGCGGCCGCGCGGAAAGCCGCCGATGCCGATGGCGGAGTCGACCGCCAGCGAGCCGGTCGGGATGAAGCTGATCGCCATCGTCTCGACCTGGCCGAGCCGCATGATGGCGCCCTTGCCGAACTGCCGCTCGATCTGCAGCACCGCGCCCTCGAGCGACTTCAATTTCTCGAGCTTCTCTTTGTCAGTTGCCATGGGGATTCTCCTTTTCGGGCTGCCGGGTGAAGCACCGCGGGACGCGGGCGTCGCCCGGGTCGGTGGAGAGGGGCTCTGAGTCGAGCGACCGAGGCCCGAACAGTCGGCAGGCACCCGGGACTTTAGACCAGAAGGGAGGCGAAATCAAGGCGGGAATTCGTCTTCCCGAGGTCACGACAGGAGCGATAACATGCCCGCCGTGGAAACGCCCGACTTCTCCCTGCGCGCCGCCACCGCCCTGGACGCCGCCGTGCTGGCGGAGCTGGCGGGGCGGATCTTTTGGGACACGTTCGCACCCGACAACGACCCGGTTCAGCTCACACGGCACATCGCCGAAGTGTTCACGGCCGAACGGGTGGCGGCTGAGCTCGCAGACCCGAACGTCCACTATCTGATCGTCGAGGCCGCGGGCACGGCGGTGGCCTTCGCGATGGTCGAGCGCACGACACCCGCGGACATCGGCACCGGGCCGGCGATCTTTCTGCACCGCTTCTACGTCGAACGCTCCTGGCACGGCCGGGGGATCGCCCAAGCGCTTCTGGCGGCGGTGGAAGACGTCGCCCGCGGTTGGGGCGGCGAGCGCCTGCGCCTGACGGTGTGGGAACACAATGTTCGGGCGATCGCCTTCTACACGAAGGTCGGCTTCGAGCGGGTCGGACAGGCCCCCTACCAGCTCGGGGACGAGTTGCAGACCGACTTCGTGCTGGACAAACGGCTCACCCCGGGTTGACAACCCGCACGATCGTGCTATTTTCCAGCCGTGGGCAAAGGGGAAGCAACACGGCAAGCCATTCTCGAGCGGGCAGGCGCCTTGGCCAGCCGCCACGGACTCGGGGGGTTGACCATCGGGGGCTTGGCCCAAGATCTCGAGCTCTCGAAGAGCGGCCTGTTCGCCCATTTCCAGTCGAAAGAAGCCCTGCAGATCCAGACCATTCGCTTCGTCGCCGAGCAGTTCGTCGACATCGTGGTGCGGCCCGGGTTGAAGGCCGCCCGGGGCGAGCCGCGCGTGCGCGAGCTACTGACCCGTTGGCTGCTGTGGGAAGCCCAGCGGGCGGCCGACGGCGGATGCCTGTTCGTGGCCGCCTCGACCGAGTTCGACGACCAGGACGGTCCGGTGCGCGACGAACTCGTGCGCCAGCAGCGGGATTGGCTCGAGCTGATCGCGAGCGTCGCCCGCGGCGCCGTCGGCGAGGGCCACTTCCGCGCCGATCTCGACAACGAGCAGTTCGCCCACGAGCTGCACGGCGCCATCCTCGCCTACCACCACGCCGAACGCCTGCTGCGGGATCCGCGGGCTCGGCGCAGAGTGGCCGACTCCTTCGAGCGCCTCGTCGCCGACGCTCGTCGCAGAGCGCCGAACCCCGTCCCTCACCTCGTTGGGAGCTGAAACCATGGCCCAAAGTGCGCCCGTCCCCGGCAAACATAAAAGCACGATCGATCGTACACTCGACAGACTGCGCACGATCTTCCGGCCGCTGGCGCGCGTCTCGCCACGGCTCGCCGGACGGGTCGCCGAGCGGCTGTTCTTCACCCCCGGACGGCCCAAGTCCGGCCCCGTGGACCCGGTGTGGCCCACGGGTCGACCGCTCGCGATCCGCGTCGCCGGCCGGCGCGTGGCGGCTTGGCAGTGGGGCCGAGGACCGGTCGTGCTGCTGCTCCATGGCTGGAACGGGCGAGCCGCCCAGCTTGGCGCCTTCGTCACTCCGCTCCTCGAACGCGGCTTTTCGGTCGTCGCCCTGGACGCTCCCGGCCATGGCGCCTCGGGTCGCGGGCGCTCGTCGGCGCCGCAGTTCGCGGCAGCGGTGCAGGCGGTGATCACCGCCACCGGTCCGGTGATCGGCATCGTGGCCCACTCCCTGGGCGCGGCCGGTGCCACGCTGGCGGCGGCGGACGGCACCGCCGTGGGCCGGCTCGTGCTGGTCGCCCCAGCCGCCGATCCGCCGTCCTGGATCCCGCCCTTCGCGGCGCGCCTGGGACTGACCCCCGCCGCCACCGACCACCTGCGCGGGGTCAGCGAGCGCCGCCTCGGTCGCTCCTGGGACGACCTCCACGTGCCAACCCTGGTGGGTCGACTGCAATCCCCCGTGCTCGTGATCCACGACCGCGACGATCGTGAGGTGGCCTGGAGCGACGGCGCCGCGGTGGCCGCCGCCGCTCCGGGCAGCGAGTTCCTGACCACCACCGGCCTTGGCCACGTCCGCCTGCTGCGCGAGCCCATGGTGGTCGCGGCGGCGGTCGAGTTCCTGGCGCGTGATACCCACCGCTGCGCCGGCTGCGGCACGCCCACCCAGCCCCACCGCCCGCACTGCCGCCGCTGCTCGCTGGAGCTCGATCTGTTCGATCCCGCGACGCGCTGGATCGACTCCCGGCTTGTCTCTGGGGACGTTCAGGGCGCTCTGCGGTAAGCTGAATGGGCCTTGCGCCCATCCAGATCGTCGACGCTGCGGACCTCGCTGGTCCTGCTGCTGCTGCTCGCCGCATTCTCTGCCCGTGGCGAGGGTGGATCTGCCGCGCTCACGGAGGCCGAGGCGGTACTCGCCCGCGATCCGGCGCGGGCGCTGGAGCTCGCCCGCGCGATCCTCGGGGCCGAGCCGGAGGTCCCGCAAGTCCACGCCGTACTCGGGCGCGCCGCGGCCCAGGCCGGACAGCCCGCGCTCGCGGTCGAGCATCTCGGTCGCGCTCTCGCCCTCGGCGGTGAGACGCTCCAACTTCGCCTCTACCTGGCCTCGGCCTTGTGGGAGACGGGCCGGTACGACGACGCCGAGGCGTCGTTCCGACGGGCTTGTGAGCTGTCCGGTGCCGGGTCGCGAGGACAACTCGCCTGGCATCAGCTGGGCCGCTTGCTACTTTGGCTCGCCCGGGCGCCCCAGGCCGTGGAGGCCCTCGAGCGCGCCGTCGCCCTCGGCAGCCAGGCGCCCGACGCAGCCCTCGATCTCGCCCGCGCCCTCGACCTCGCGGGCGATCCGCGCGCTCTTGCCGCCTTCACTCGCGCGGTGGCGCTCGCGCCGGAGAGTCCGCGGGCGCGCTGGGGGCTGGCCCACGCCCTGCGCGCCGCGGGACGCCGGGAGGAAGCCGCGGCCGAGCTCGAGATCTACCGCGAGTTGTATCAACGCGAACAAGACAGCGTTCGGAACGGCGGTTTGGTGAGGGCTAGCCTCGATTTTGCCTGGAGCCTGCTGCGCGCCGGTGACGCCGAAGCTGCCGCGGCGGCTTTTGCCCGCCTCGGGGACGTCGCGGAAGCGCTCGAAGGTCGGGCGCGTGCCGAGTCCGCTCGCGGCCGCCACCGCGAGGCCGTGGCGCTTCTCGAGACGGCCGTGCGTCGCTTTCCGGACCGGGACGACCTGCTCGAGTTCCTCGCCCGCGAACGCCTGGCGGCCCTGACCGAGGCGGAGCCGTGAGGCCGGTGACCGCCGGCTTCGGGTCGCTCCTCGTCTTCGCCACCGCCCTCGCGGCCGCTGAAGAGCCCAGCGTGTGCCGCCTGCCGGAGGTCGGCCGCTCTGTCGGCCTCGTCTTCGACCACGATCGTGGTGCCAGCGCCCGGCGCCACCTGCCCGAGACCATGGGCGCCGGAGTCGCTTGGCTCGACTTCGACGGGGACGGCTGGATGGATCTTTACGCCGTCCAGTCCGGCGTCTACCCGCCGACCGGCGAGCTCGTGAGCGACGGCCTTTTCCGCAACCGCGGCGACGGCACCTTCGACAATGTCGCGGAGCGCGCCGGCGCTCGCCACCGGGGGTACGGTCAGGGGGCTCTCGCTGCGGATTTCGACGGCGACGGCGCGACTGATCTGCTGATCCTGGCGGCCGGTCCGGTGACCCTCTTACGCAACCGCGGCGACGGCACCTTCGAGGACCGCACGGCTCGATCCGGCCTCGAGTCCGCCACCGGCTGGAGCTCGGCCGCCGCCGCGGCCGACGCCGATTTCGACGGCGATCTCGACCTCTACGTCGTGCGTTATCTCGAGTACGACCCGGCGGCCGAGCTCTTCTGCGGCGATAGCAAGACCGGCGTCCGCGACTACTGCGATCCCTCGCTGTTCCAAGGCGAAGGAGATCGCTTTTATCGGAATCGCGGCGACGGCACGTTTGAGGACGCGACCGCGGCGGCCGGACTCTCCGGAGCCAACGGTCGGGGTCTCGGCGTCATGTTCACCGACTTGGACGGCGACGGCGACCCGGATCTCTACGTCGCCAACGACCTGACGATCAACTTCCTTTTCGCCAATCGCGGCGACGGCACCTTCGAGGATCTGTCGTTACTTTCGGGTGCCGCCGTCAACCGCTTCGGGAAACCCGAGGCGAGCATGGGGATCGTCACGGCCGATTTCGACCAGGACGGGGACCCGGACCTGGCGGTGACCAACTTCGACGTCGAGACCAACACGCTGTACGCCAATCGGGGCAGTCTGGCTTTCGAAGACATCTCGGCACCTTCCGGCTTTGGCGTTCCGTCGTTCACCCTGCTCGGATTCGGCATCGTCGCCGCGGACCTCGACTTCGACGGCGCCCTCGACACCTTCGTCGCCAACGGCCACATTTTCGAAAAGCCCAAACGCGCCAACGTCGCCTACCGCCAGCGCCCGCTGCTGCTGCTCGGCGACGGCGCCGGCCGCTTCCGCGAGCAGCGCTGCGCTGAGTTGGACGCCAACCCCCAGGTCGCCCGCGCCCTCGCCCTCGGCGACCCCGACCGCGACGGCGACCCCGACCTCGCCATCTCCAACAACGGCGGCCCCCTGCAACTGCGGCGCACCCAGGCCACGAGCCCGACCCTCGCGGTCCGCCTGAGCGCCGCAACCGGCAACCCCGAGGCCATCGGCGCCCGAATCACCCTGAAAACCACTGCCCGCCGAGCCGTTCGCTGGCTCACCGCCGGCGACAGCTACCAGGCCACGAGCGACAAAGCACAATTCTTCGCCCTGCCCCCCGGCGAGACGGTCGAGGAGATCGAGGTCCGTTGGCCGCACGGCAAAACGACCCGCCTCCGCGGCACGCTCGCTTTTCCGGCGAGCACAAGCCTGGTGATCGCGGGTCAGTAGAATGGGCGCATGAAGTCCCCGGTCCTGGCGTGGGTGCAGAAGCGGGAGTATCGGGGGTAGGAGCGCCGGCGCCGGAGATGTTCGTCCCAACAGGGACGTTTGAATGTAGCGAGCGAATTCATTCGCTCGCGGCAGGCGCAGCCGCCTAGACCGGAGGGCGGCCCTGGGGGGCGGCCCCTACGAATCCGACAGGGACTTTGAACGGGTTCGTTGCGTGCCAGCGCGGCGTAGGGGCGGCCCCCTGTGGCCGCCCCTCTTCGCGAGTCCTCGCCCCCCTACCGCCCCAGCAACCCCTTCCCGTCCAGCCCCTCGGGCACCGGCACTCCGGCCATCTGCAGCAGAGTCGGCATGACGTCGGCCATGTTGGGTTCGGTGGTGGGGATCTTCACGCTCGAGAAGAAGATGCCGTCGACGAGCGGGGGGTAGACGGAGCAGTGGTCGCCGCTCCAGGCGCGGTCGTTGACTTCGATCGTCTTGCCGCTGATGGCGCCCAGGGAGTCTTGCCAGCCGACGCGGTAGAACTCGCTGTTCGAGACGATCATGTCCGGGATCAGCTCGGCGTCGTAGGTGCCGTAAGCCTCGTCGCGGGTGAAGACGTGGGCGACGGGGTTTAGGCCAGTGGCAGGGTCGGTGAAGGCTTCGAGTTTGGACTTCAGCTCGGCCACGAGCGCCCGGTACTCCTCGCCGGGGGCCACGATGCCTTCGCCTTCGCGGCCCTTCAGGTTGATGTACATCTGCCCGAGGCCGAGCGAATAGGCCTTCGTCTTCGACCAGTCGACGTTTTGGAAGAACTCGCCTTGGCCGAAGAGGTCGTCGAGGTTCTTGCCCTGCGGGTCCTGGCCGGTCAGCACCATGTAGCCGTTTTCGACCAGCCAGGTGTTGTAGTTCATGCCCCAGCGGAAGGACGCGAAGCCGTGGTCGGAAACCACCATCACGGCGGAGCCCGGCGGCAGCTTGGCCACCGTGTCGCCCACGATCTTGTCCATGCGCTGGTAGGACTTCAGGATCTCGGGGCCGTACTTGGCGCCCTTGGCGGCGTCGTACATCGGGTGGCCGGTGTCGAAGTAGCGCCACAGGATGTGCTGCACGCGGTCGGTGAACTCGAAGTAGTGGATCAGCACGTCCCAGTCGGGCTTCGCGAGGAAGCCTTGGAGCATCTCCTCTTCCTTCGCCACGGTGTGCTCGACGTCCTGCAGGAAGACGTCCTCGTCGATCGTGCCTTCCGAGATCGACCAGGTGTCGATGGCCCAGCCCATGGTCTTGAAGTGGCCGTGGTCGTGGGTCAACTCGTCGATGAATTCCGGCGGCGTCGTGATCTCGAAGCCCGGCGGTAGCTTCTTCGGATCGAACTGGAGGGGCGACAGGTACAGGCGCACCTCGGGCTCGAGGGAAATCAGGTAGAAGCGGCCAAGGCCCTGGACCTTGATGAGCTTGTTGAACGGAAAGACCAGCTCTTTCCAGTCCGTCCACTCGCCGGGCTTCATCGTGAAGTCGTTGCCGGAGGTTTGAATCCGCAGGGACGACTTGTCCGCCGCCACGGTCAAGGTCATGGGGATCTTGATCTTCTCGCGGCCTTCTTGGAACAGGTGGTCCGGCGGCCCGGCGATCTCGGTGGGGATCTCGCCTTGGTTGTCGATCAGCTCCACGAGCTGCAACGAGAACTCATTGCCCGCCTTAGGCGAGAAGAAGAGCTCCGAGGTGAAGTAGTACGGCTTGCCGATGGTGCCGGACAGATCCGGTACGCCCAAGCCGGCGAACAGCTCACCGTGTTCGAAGGGCTCGGGCGGGAACGTCACCGGCATGCGGAAGACTTCCACCTTCTTGCCGGCCTTGCCCAGCAGCTCCCACACCGTCGTGCCCTGCTGACGATTGAGCGCCTGCGGGCTCGACTTGGGAAGCATGGTGTCGGCGAGGTAACCGCCGCCGATGCCGGCCACGGCCCCCAGGCCCAACGAGACGAGAGCGAGGACTTTGCCCCGCGCCCGCAGAAGCTTCAGGACGAGAGCCGAAAGCAACGCCAGGAGCGCCGCCGCGGCGCCGCCGAAGACCAGCTTGTTGTTGGCGCCGTAGAGGAACGGTACGGTGATTTGATCGAACGCCGCGAAGCCCGGGCGGTACGTCTTCGGGTCCCGCTTCAGGAAGTCGAAGATGGCGTGGCGGCCCGGGGACAGGCCGGTCGCGAAGGTCGACCAGGAAACCGGCGTCTGCGACGGGATCGTCGAACGCAGCGGCGCGAAGGTGCCTTCCGACCGCAATTTCGCCAGATTCGGCAAATGGCCCTCGTTCATGAAGCGCTCGGCCAGCTTGGCGTCCGCGCCGTCGAAGCCGAGCACGACGATCTTCTGGGGGCCGGGGCCTGGGCCGGCGCGGGGGCCGGGGCAACGAAGGCCAGGGTGACGAGGGCGAAAGCGAGCAGCAAGCGGTGCGTCATGATGATGTTTCCTTCGGCACCACTCACGCCGCGGCCAGCTGGCGCAGCACGTATTGCAGGATGCCGCCGTGGCGGTAGTACTCGAACTCTTGCGGGGTGTCGAGGCGGACGGTGGCGGCGAAGCGAATCTCGCTGCCGTCGGGCTTCCGGGCCACGACTTCGACCGTGCGGCCGGCTGCGAAACCCGTCGCGAGTCCCGCGGCGAGGCCCTGGAGGCTGACGACCTCCGAGCCATCGAGGCCCAGGCTGTCGGCGTTCTGGCCGGCGGGGAACTCGAGCGGCACGATGCCCATGCCCACGAGATTGCTGCGGTGGATGCGCTCGTAGCTCTCCGCCACCACGGCGCGCACGCCGAGCAACATCGGCCCCTTGGCCGCCCAATCGCGCGACGAACCGGTGCCGTACTCCTTGCCCGCGAAGACCACCAGCGGCACGGCCTCGGCGGCGTACCGCTCGGCGGCGTCGTAGATCGCCATGGCCTCGCCGGAGGGCTGGTGCTTGGTGAAGCCGCCCTCGATCTCGGGGGTCATTTTGTTCTTGAGCCGGACGTTGGCGAAGGTGCCGCGGACCATCACCTCGTGATTGCCGCGCCGGGCGCCGTAGGAATTGAAGTCCTTGGGGGCGACGCCGTGAGCGATCAGGTAGCGCCCCGCGGGGCTGTCCTTCTTGATCGAACCGGCCGGGGAGATATGGTCCGTGGTGATCGAGTCCCCCAGAACCGCGAGCACCCGCGCGCCGGTCAGATCGCGCACCGGTGCAGGGGTGGCGGCCATGTTCTCGAAGTAAGGCGGCAGCCGCACGTAGGTCGAATCGGCCGCCCAGGTGTAGGTCGAACCGGTCGGCACCGGGAGGGTCCGCCAGGCGGCGTCGCCGTCGTAGACGTCGGCGTACTGGCGCTCGAACATCTCTTTGTGGAGCGCTCGGCGCAAGGTGGCGTCGATCTCGGCCTGGCTCGGCCAGAGGTCCTTGAGATACACCGGCGCGCCGGAAGGGTCCTGCCCGATCGGCTCGGTCGTGAGGTCGATATCGACCCGGCCGGCTAGGGCGTAGGCGACCACGAGGGGCGGCGAAGCGAGGTAGTTGGCCCGCACGTCCGAGTTGATGCGGCCTTCGAAGTTGCGGTTGCCGGAGAGCACCGCCGCCGCCACCAAGCCGCCTTGCTGGATGGCCTCGACGATCGGGCCGGGCAGCGGACCGCTGTTGCCGATGCAAGTCGTGCAGCCGTACCCGACGACGTGGAAGCCGAGGGCCTCGAGGTGCGGCAGCAGACCCGCTTCCAGCAAATAGTCCGTGACCACCTTGGAGCCGGGGGCGAGGCTCGTCTTGACCCAGGGTTTGCTGGTTAAGCCGCGCTCGACGGCCTTTTGGGCCACGAGGCCCGAGGCGATCATCACCGAGGGATTCGAGGTGTTGGTGCAGCTCGTGATGGCCGCGATGACGACGGCGCCGTGGTCGAGGGTGAAGTCCTGCTCGCGGTAGTGCACGCCGGCGTGCCCGGGGCCGCCGCCAGCCGGCAGCAGCTTCGGCAGCTCGGCCCGGAAGTTGGCCGGAACCGCGCCGAGCGCCACCCGATCCTGCGGCCGCCGCGGGCCGGCCAAGCTCGGCACCACGGTGCCGAGGTCGAGCTCCAGGCGGTCCGTGTACTCGGCCTCGGGCGTCGCCGCGGTGTGGAACAGGCCCTGTTCCTTGAAGTAAGCCTCGGCCAGGGCCACGAGCTCCGCGGGCCGGCCCGAGAAACGCAGGTAGTCGATGGCCACCTCGTCCACCGGGAAGATGCCGCAGGTGGCGCCGTACTCGGGCGCCATGTTGGCGATGGTGGCGCGGTCGGCGAGCGGCAGGTCGGCGAGACCGGGTCCGAAGAACTCGACGAACTTGCCCACGACGCCCTTCTTGCGCAGCATTTCGGTGACTGTCAGCACGAGGTCCGTGGCGGTGGCGCCCTCGGCCAGCTTGCCGGTCAGCCGGAAGCCGATGACCTGGGGGATGAGCATCGATACCGGTTGGCCGAGCATGGCCGCCTCGGCTTCGATGCCGCCGACGCCCCAGCCGAGCACGCCCAAGCCGTTGATCATGGTGGTGTGCGAGTCGGTCCCGACCAGCGTGTCCGGATACGCCCAGGGCGTGCCGTCGACCGGGGCGCCGACCATGGCGACGCGGGCGAGATATTCGAGATTCACCTGGTGCACGATGCCGGTGGCCGGCGGCACCACCTTGAAGTTGTCGAAGGCCGTTTGGCCCCAACGCAGGAAGGTGTAGCGCTCGGTGTTGCGCTGGTAGTCGAGCTCGGCGTTGATCAGGAACGCCGCTTGGGAGCCGTACTCGTCGACCTGCACCGAGTGGTCGATGACCAGCTCCACGGGCTGCAACGGGTTGATCTGCTCGGGGTTGCCGCCGAGGCTGCCGATGGCGTCGCGCATGGCCGCCAAGTCCACCACCGCGGGCACGCCGGTGAAGTCCTGGAGCAGCACCCGCGCGGGCATGAAGGCGATTTCCCGCGACGGCTCGGCGGCCGGTTGCCAGCGCGCTAGGGCCTCGATCTCGTCGCTCTTGACCGTGGCGCCGTCCTCCCGGCGCAACAGGTTTTCGAGCAGGATCTTGAGCGAATAGGGCAACCGACCGACATCGAACCCGCGCCCGGCGAGGGCGCTGAGCCGCGCGATGCGGTAGGCCTTGTCGCCGACCGTGAAGACACCATGGCTGCCGAAACTGTCACTCATGAGACTCTCCGTGGGCTGGGGTGAAGCGGTCTGCGCCGCGGGTCGCGGACAGCTTCTGGAAACAAGGCTTTATACCACCAAAGCGTGGCACGGCATGCGCCGGTATGCCGGCGGACCAGGGACCGCAAGGCGTTAACGTGATTGACTTTGAGGTCAGGCGAACCGGCCGAGGGCCGCGCCTCCCGGCACCCTCGCGAGGGACCAGGACGCCCCCACCGCCGAGTCCGAAGTGCCGGTCTTCGAAGAAGATGCGCGGATCGCCCGGTACTGGGCGAAAATCCTGCCCCAGGAGGAGAGATTCTCACCATGAACGACCAGCCACAGCTCGGCGCCAGCCTCGCCGTCGCCCGCGTCGGCGCCGGAATGACCCTCCCCGAGCTCGCCGAGCGGATCGGCCTGCCGGCTCGCCAGCTGCGACGCTGGGAGTCCGGCAAGGACCGAATCGAGCCCGCGACCGCCGAGCGCATCGCCGAATCTCTCGGCCTGCTTCCCGCCGAACTCGAGCAGATCGGCGCGTTGCTTTCCCAAGCCGCCGAACGGCGCTCCGGCCGGTGGCGCCCCGGTGACCTGACCGGCCTCGCCAGGCGGGGCGGCCCTCCCCTGACGCCCGCCGAAGCCCGCGAACACGCCGCCGAACTCCTCGCCAAGGCGACCGCGCTGCTCGCGCCGGCCGCCGCGGCGAGGAAGGGTTAGTCCGCCGATCGTCACCCCACGGGGATCAGGGCGTCACGATGTTGAACCACAACTTGAAGGTGTCGAGCTTCGCCCAGAAGTCCTCGAACTTCTGGCCGTCCCCGGCCTCGATGATGACCATACCCTTCGTGATCGCCTCACCGGGGGTCAGTACTCCGGTCTGGAGCTGATCGAGAGTTGCTTTGCTCATCTTCGCCTGGACGTCCGCGGTGGCGAAGAAGCCACCCTGGTAGTGCAGCACCGCGTTCTCCACGTCCACGCCGTACGGCCGCTCCGCGCCCGGGCTCGGCACGTCGGTGAGGCGGAGGTTCATCTTGATCGTCCAGTTCCAGACCTTGGGACCGTTGAGGCGCACGGCCAGGTAGTCGAACACCATCTCGGGAGTCATCGCGGCGATGACGTCGCTGCTCGCTGAAGTGAATCCGTCGACCGGCGGCAGCCCATAGCGCAGCTCCTGGGCACCCATCAGGTAGACGTTGCGCCAGGGACCGCTTTCGGCTTGGTAGCCGAGCTGTTCGTAGGCATCGGCCAGGAGCTCCTTCGCACCCAGATGGCTCGGATTGGCAAAGACCGCGTGCCTGAGGACTTCGACCACCCAGCGGTACTCGCCATTCGCGAAATCAGTCTTGGCGAGATCCACGATCTTGTCGATTCCCCCCATGTACGCGACGTACTTCTTGGCCGCATCCACCGGCGGTAGGTTGTTGAGATTGCTCGGGTTGCCGTCGTACCACCCCATGTAGCGCTGGTACACGGCCCGGGAATTGTGGCGCAAGGTGCCGTAGTAACCGCGATTGGGCCAGAACTTGTCGAGCGATTCGGGGAACCGGATCTGCTCGGAGATCTCTTCGCCGGTGAAGCCGTGGTTCATCAGGTTGACCGACTGGTCGTGGGTGTACTTGTAGAGATCCCGCTGCTTCTTCCAGTAGTCGACGATCTTGGAGTTGCCCCACAGCGGCCAATGGTGGCTTTGGAATTTGACCGAGACCTCGGCCCCATAGTTGCGGATCGTCTCGTCCAGATACTGCGACCACTTCAGCGGGTCCCGCACCTGGGCGCCGCGCAAGGTGAGGACGTTGTGGAAGGTGTTGGTCGTGTTCTCGGCCATCCACATCGCTTTCAGGCTGGTATCGGGGAACCAGGTGTTCATCTCGGCCGGTGCCTCGCTACCCGGCGTCATTTGGAACACCATTCTCACGCCACCGACCGTGTGCTCATCCCCCGTGGTCTTGATGGTCTTGGTGGGCAGTACGAGAGTCGATCGTCCGATCGAGTTGGTCTGGCCGAGGCCACCGTTGACCAAGCCCTTCGCGTCCTTGGGCAGCAGGGCACCATACATGTACAGCGCCCGGCGGCTCATCGCATTACCCGCGATGACGTTCTCGCTGACCGCATGCTCGGTGAATCCTTCGGGGGCGATGACCTCGATGCCGCACTGAGCGAAATCTTCTTGGTAGCACAGCCCCCGCACCCCGCCGTAGTGGTCCACGTGGGAGTGGCTGTAGACGACCGCGGCCACCTTCTTCTGGGCTTCCGTGAGGCCTTCGATCTTGCCGGAGCCGTTGATGAACTCGAGTGCCGCCCGCGCGGTCTCGAACGAGATCAACGGATCGAAGACGATCCAGCCGGCCGTGCTCTTGATGAAGGTGATGTTCGACAGGTCGTAACCCCGGACCTGATAGATGGGGCCCTTCACCTGGAAGAGGCCGTGGATCATGTTGAGCTGCGCGTTGCGGTACAAGCTCGGGTTGATGGTGTTCGGCGCCGTGGCGCCCCAATTTTTGTAGTCGATGAACGTTTTGAACGGCTGGAGATCCCAGGCGTTCTGCTCCGGGTTGTCCAGGCTCGGGATCGTCAACGACGGCGGCTCGAGCAGTAAGCCCGCGTTCGCATCGACAAAGTCCTGCTGGTCGGCAAAGAGGTCCTTCAGCTCTTCGGTGCGCACCTTCTCATTGGTGGTCGAAGTGATTTCCGTGGCAACTTTCCGCTTGTCGACGGGCTGCGCGCTCGCCGATGACGCCACGAACGGCAGCACGGCCAGAACTACCAAACACTTAGAGCTCCCAGCCTTCCAGACCTTCAGACACTTCCTCACTCGATTCTCCTTTCCTGGAGACATGAAATAGGCGAGCCGGGCCCTAGGTGGACCCGCGAACCCGTCTTTGAAGCGAGGCTGTAAAAGTAATGCCGGACCTGCGGCAATGTCAATACAGCGGACGAAGGAATTCTCCTTCGAGTCTTGCGTGTCTGCGCAGAGAGCGGAGAGTGACCGCTCCAACCCGCTCGCGAGCGTCGTGCCGTGGCGGGGCCTCTGCTATCCTCCGATCCGTGCCCGCTGCCGTCACCGAACTGGTCGCTCCCGCGCTGCTCGTCGCCATGCCCCAGGTGCAGGACGCGTCGTTCCACAAAAGCGTCGTTTTGCTCGTGCATCACGACGAAGAAGGCAGCCTCGGTTTCGTGCTCAACCGAGTGTCGCCGGTCAAGATCGCCGAGATCTTCGAGGGGCTGACGCTTTCCTGGTGGGGGGATCGCGACGCTCTAGCCGACCTTGGGGGCCCCGTCCAGCCCCAGCTCGGCACGGTGTTGTTCGCCGCCGGCGGTAGCACTCCCGAGGTTGCCCTGTCGGCCGCCTCGGAGCTCACTGCCGGATTGTCCCTGACCCAACACGTGGGCGACCTGGCACGGCTCGCCGAGCAGCCGCCCCGGCGCTTCCGTTTGCTGCTCGGCTACGCCGGCTGGGGCGAGGGCCAGCTGGTCGACGAGATCCTGCGGAACGACTGGCTGGTGGTGCCGATCTCGGCCGAACTGGTGTTCGATGACCACAAGGACGAACTGTGGGAGCGCTCCCTGCGTTCCGTGGGTGTCGATCCGGGGATCCTTCCGTCATGGACCAGCGCCAACCACGAGGACCACGCCAACTGAAGCGCCGACGCCGCCCCGCGTTCGAACGCCAGCACTCCGCGGGCGGTCTCGTGGTGCGCGGTACCGAGGTGCTTCTGATCTCGACCCGGGCCGGTCGTCGCTGGGGCTTGCCCAAGGGCCGGCTCGAGGCCGGCGAAACGCCCGAGATGGCGGCGTTGCGGGAGATCCAGGAAGAGACCGGGATCATCGGCCGCATCACGGCGCCGCTGCTGACCGTGCAGTACACCTTCTGGGGCGGGCCGAGCAAACGGATCAAGAAACGGGTCGACTACTACCTGCTCGACTACGAGAGCGGCTCGGAAGCCAACTTCGACCCCGAGGAAGTCTCCGCCGCGGTGTGGATGCCCTGGGACGAAGCCCTCGCCCGCCTGACCTTCGAAAACGACAAGAACGTGATCCGCGCCGCCCAGGCCGTGATCGCCGGGGAACCGCCCCCGACCCCGGACGACTGACCCCGAGACCAGACCATGAGCCAGCCGAAACCCTCTGCCGTCGTCACCGGTGCCAGCTCCGGCATCGGCGCCGCCACTGCCCGCGCCCTGGCCGCCGCCGGATATCACCTGATCGTGGGCGCCCGTCGGGTGGAGCGCCTGCGCGAAGTGACGGCGGGGCTCGACGCCGAGGTGCACAGCCTGGACGTGACGGACCGCGCCAGCGTCCGCCGTTTCGCCAGCCAAGTGAAGACGCTCGATTTGCTGGTCAACAACGCCGGTGCCGCGCTTGGGCTCGATTCGCTCGAAGGGGCGGTCGAGGAGCGTTGGCAGGCCATGTTCGAGCTGAACGTGATGGGCACGCTGCGGGTTACCCGCGCCTTTCTGCCCGCCCTGCGCGCCGTCGGGAGCGGCCACGTGATCAACGTCGGCTCGACCGCGGCGATCGAGACCTACCCCGGCGGCGGCGGCTACACGGCCTCGAAACACGCCCTGCGCGCCTTGACGCGGACGTTGCGGCTGGAGCTTTTGGGCGAGCCGATCCGGGTCACAGACATCACCCCGGGCATGGTCGACACCGAGTTTTCCCGCGTCCGTTTCGGTGGCGACACCAACCGCGCCGCCCAGGTCTACCGCGGCATGACCCCGCTCGCCGCCGAGGACGTGGCGGAGTGCATCGTGTGGGCCGCTACCCGGCCCGCCCACGTCAACATCGACGAGATCGTCGTGCGCCCCCGGGACCAGGCCAGCTCGACGGCGGTCCACCGGCGCGAAGGGTGAGGCGTTGGCGGGTCGGCTGCTCCTCGCCGGGTTCGTGCTCGCGGCCGGCGTGGCCTGCGAACGCCCCCCGAAAACGCCCCCCGAGGCCTACTCGCGCTTCTGCGCCAAGTGCCACGGCGCGGACGGCCGCGGCGACGCCAAGACGATCGGGCCGGACCCGCACCTCGATCTCCAGGTCTCCGAGATGCTCCGGCGCCACGATGTCGCCGAGGTGGCCCAGCGCATCACCGAGGGCAAGGGCCGCATGCCGGGGTTCTCGACCAAGCTGACCCCCGAAGAAATCGCCGCCCTCGCGGCCTTCACGATCGAACGGTACGGCCCTCCTGTCCCTGAACGGAGATGACCCGATGGACCCCCAACGCTTCAAAGACGCCTACGACAAGCTCCAGTACCTGGACGATCGCCTCACCCACAAGATCCGCCGCCGCGACCGCGGCAGCCTGCGCACCCCGACTCTCGAGGGCGTGGACGATTCTCTGAAGGACGTCGGGGACTACATCGTGGAGCTGAAGGAGATCTTGAACGAGCTGTTCCACTCATTGGGCTCGAAGCCCGCGGCGCCGAAGCCGGGGCCGTGAGCGGGGAGGGCGAGTGGCCAAAGCACAACACACCAACCTCCTCGCCACCCTCGAAGCCCGCTTCCGCAAGCACCCTACCCGCCACCCGGGGCTCGAGTGGGCGGCCGTTCGGGCCCGGCTCGAGGCGGCGCCGGAGAAGCTCCGGTCGCTCTCCGAGATGGAAACGACCGGCGGTGAGCCGGATGTCGTGGGGTTCGATGCCGAGACGGGGGAGATCCGGTTCGTGGACTGCGCGGCGGAGAGCCCCAAGGGCCGCCGGAGCCTTTGTTACGACCGCGAGGCGCTCGAATCGCGGAAGGACGCCCCACCCGCAGACAACGCTCTCGACCGGGCGGCGGCGATGGGGATCACGCTGCTGACGGAAAGTGAGTACCAGGCGCTGCAAGCGCTCGGCGAGTTCGACACCAAAACCTCGAGCTGGCTCCTGACGCCACCGGAGGTCCGCAAGCTCGGCGGAGCGCTGTTCGGGGATCGCCGCTACGGCCGGGTGTTCACGTACCACAACGGTGCGCAGTCGTATTACGCCGTGCGGGGGTTCCGGGGTTTGCTGCGGGTGTGAGGCTCGCGCTGATGTCGAGCCAGGAGCTCCAGTCCGGCGTTCTCACCTCGCCCGCGGACCCGCTGCTCAGCGAGGCGATCGCGCGCACCCTCGCGGCCCCGGCAGCCGCGCGCAGCCGGTTGTTCACCGCACTCGTGGGGGAGATCGTGGCATTCATGGCGGCGCGCCCCGAGGAGCGACCGTGGACGTGCACCGTCTTCACCGGCACCGACGGCTCGGCGATCTTCCGCGGCGGAGTCGGCCACTCCCTGGTCATCGATCCGGAGGGGCGGCTGTGGCGGGCCCGCAGTTACGAGGACTTCGATACGACCTACCGCTTCGGCGACGGCACCTGCGAGATCGCGACGCTGACGCCCAAGTACGAACAGATGCGGGAGTGTCTGCCATGAAAAAGCCAATCAGCGGGCCGTTCTTCGTAGGAGCCTGGGCCTTGGCCCTTGCGGTGATGTTCGCTGGCTGCCGGAGTGCGCCGACCCCAGAGGAGGCGGCCTTGAAGCTGCTGCAAGGCTCCTGGGAGGGCGAAGGGCCGGGGGGCCGGGCTTCCTTGACCATCTCCGGCAACTCGCTCCACTTTCGGGCACGGCCCGATTTTTGGTACGAGACGACGTTGACTTTCCCTGCCGGGCCGGACTTGCCGCAGTTCCATGCCGCCATCACCCGGCAGAGCGGGGTGGAACAGGCCGATGTCGGCAAAGTCGTCGTGTCGCTCTACAAGATCGAAGGCGAGAACCTCACCCTCGGCGTGGTGGACGACTATGCCGAGCCGCCGGCGAGCACCGTCCCTGGCAACTGGGACCGGGTCACGGATACCTTCTCCTTCAAACGGGCGCCGGCGCTTCCGTAACGTCGGTTGGCGCCCCCGATCCGGGCCTGCCTTTGAGGTACCATCTCCTCTTCGATCGTCCGAAGAGCGAGAACCACCGTGGACAGCATCAACTCCGGGCAATTCATCGGGCGTTACGCCATTCAGAAGACCCTCGGCGCGGGCGCCATGGGCGTGGTTTACCTGGCGCGAGACCCGCACATCGAGCGCCTCCTGGCGATCAAGACGGTGCGCTTGCAGGGCGGCTCACCGGCGGAGATCGCGGACCGTAAGCAGCGTTTGCTGCGCGAGACCAAGACCGCGGGCTCGTTGATCCACCCCCACGTCGTGACGTTGTTCGACGCCGGGGAGCATGAAGACCAGCTGTTCATCGCCTTCGAGTACGTCGACGGCTCGAGCCTGGGCGAGAAGCTCGCCGCGGAGGGCGTGCCGAAGCTCGGCGAGGCCCTGCGCATCGCTCGCGAGGCGGCAGAGGGGCTCGGTTACGCCCACACCCGCGGCATCGTGCACCGCGACGTCAAACCCGCCAACATCTTGATCTCCTCCGCCGGCCAGGTGAAGGTGGCGGACTTCGGCATCGCCAAGGTCGTTGGCCAAGCGACCGAGCTGACCGTGACCGGCACCGTCGTCGGCAGCCCGCATTACCTGTCGCCGGAGCAGGTGCGCGGCGAGCCTCTCGACGGCCGCAGCGACGTGTTTTCGCTCGGCGTGGTGTTCTACGAACTGCTCGGCGGCACCCGGCCCTTCGACGGCGAGACCTTTACGACGCTGCTCTACCAGATCCTCCACCAAGAGCCGCCGCCGATTCGCCTGAAGCCGGCCCTCGTGCCGACCGTCGCCGACGTCTTGCGCCGGATGCTCTCCAAGGACCGCAATCAGCGTTACGCCGACGGCAACGAAGCCGCCAAGGCGCTCGCCGAGCTGGCGCGGAACTTGTCGCCGGAACTCCTGGCGAGCCCGGCGGTGGCGGACACCCACGTCGAGCCCACGCGTTTGTTCTCGACCGAGGAGATCTCCTCGGTGATGCCGCCGCCCTTGCCACCCTCGATCGGCGAGGCGGCCACGCTGCCGGCCGGCGGCCCGCCGCCTCCTCCGCGGCCACCCACGGCCCCGGCACCG
>JANRLG010000256.1:0-2799 GCA_033762835.1 Thermoanaerobaculia bacterium | reverse complement strand
TCGACACCGGCTGGCCGCCGACGGAGTTGTTCGTCACGGTCATGATGACGAGCGGCACGCGGCTTCCCAGCTCCTTGAGGCAGCCCTCGAGGGCCAGCGTGTCGATGTTGCCCTTGAAGGGGTGGGGCGTCGCCGCCTTCGACGCCTCCGGGATGGTCAGGTCGCGCGCCTCGGCCCCGGAGACCTCGACGTTGGCCCGGGTCGTGTCGAAGTGCGAGTTGGCCAGGACGACCTTGCCGGGGCCGCCCAGGATCTCGAAGAGGATGCGCTCGGCGGCGCGGCCCTGGTGGACGGGGATGATTTCCCGCAGGCCGGTCAGGTCACGCACCGCCTTTTCGAAGCGGTAGAAGCTCGTGGCCCCGGCGTAGGACTCGTCGCCGCGCATCATCGCCGACCACTGCTCGGCCGACATCGCCGAGGTGCCGGAGTCGGTCAGGAGGTCGATGAGGACCTTGTTGGCCGGGATATTAAAGAGGTTGTAACCGCCGTCTTTGAGCAGGCGCTCGCGCTCCGCGGGGGTAGTGAAGCCGAGGGGCTCCACGGTCTTGATGCGGAACGGCTCAATAATCGTTTTCCAGGCCATGGCGGAGGGAACGCCGATAGGTTAACCGCCTGGCGTCAGGCTGTCAACTGTATGGGTGCGAATGTAGCCGGCAAATAGAAATGTCCGGTTTGCGGCAATTAGAAATGTCCTGTTCTAAAGTCCGCCCCCCAACGGATCGAGCGGGCCCCCGCGGGGCACGCTCGGGCTCGGCGCTACCCGCGCCGAGCTGTCCTCTTTGGCAACATCGACGGCATGAATCTCAGCGACAGGGTGGAACTGACCGTGCGTGAACTCGACCGATTGAGGATCTTGAACCTGGTGCGCGAAGGACGCCTGCCGCAGGTGGTGGCGGCGTCGCAGATGAAATTGAGCCCTCGGCAGGTGCGGCGGATGCTCGCGAAGCTGGCCAGGAAGGGCCCCCAGGGGCTTGGGCACGGCCTGCGCGGGCGAGCATCGAACCGGCAGCTCGATTCAGGGGTGCTGGAACGAGCCCTGGGCTTGGTGAAGGCCCACTACGGCGACTTCGGGCCGACCTTCGCCGCCGAGAAGCTCCTGGAGCGTCACGGCGTCCGCTTGAGCGTGAACACGCTTCGCAAAGGGATGATTCGGGAAGGGATGTGGCGGGGCAAGCGCCGGAAGGCGCATCACCGGGCCTGGCGGGCCCGCCGGGCCTGCGTAGGGGAACTGATTCAGGTGGACGGGTCCCTGCACGACTGGTTCGAGAAGCGCGGGCCCAAATGCTGGCTGATAGCCTTCGTGGACGACGCGACCTCGCGGCTGCTCTGGGCCGAGTTCGCGACGGCGGAAGACACGATGACGCTCATGCGTCTGGCCAAGACATATCTGCGCCGCTTTGGCCGGATGCTGGCGCTCTACGTCGACAAGGACTCGATCTACAGGACGACCCGTGACGCGGCGGTGGACGAGCAGCTGCGCGACGAACAGCCGATGACCCAGTTCACGAGGGCGATGTCCGAGCTCGAGATCGACGTCATCTGCGCCAACAGCCCACAGGCCAAGGGGCGCGTCGAAAGAGGCTTTAAGACGCACCAGGACCGCCTGGTTAAAGAGCTGCGCCTTGCGGGCATCTCGAGCATCGAGGCGGCCAACAAGTTTCTTCGCGAGGTCTATATCCCGGCGCACAACGCCCGATTCAGCGATGCGCCGGCCCACAACGTGGACATGCATCGGCCGCTGCTGCGCGGGCAGAATCTCGACCGAATCCTGTGCCTGCGCTCGTCCAGGGTCGTCGCCAACGATTTCACGCTTCGTTGGGGTCCTGGATACCTACAACTGCTGGACAACCAGCCGACGGCCGTAAAGCCGGGGGACCAAATCGAGGTCGAGGTGCGGCTGGACGGAACGGTCCACGTGAGGCTCGAAGACGTCTATTTGAACTACAAGACCGTGCCCAAGCGGCCGTATCGCCCGTATTTGGTGGCGCGGCCCGCACGCTTAAAAGACCGTGGCGAGGGGCCCATCATCCCGTTCCCATATCGCCCGCCCAAAGACCATCCTTGGCGTAAAGACTTCGACGAACTGCCTTATGCTCGCCGCGCTGCTGTGGCCAAGAACGACATCTCAATCCCATGACCTACGACCCAACGACCGGACATTTCTACTTGCCGCTACTTGCGGACATTTCTACTTTCCGGGTACACTGTATGGGTGCGAAGACTTCGGGAGGATTACGGATGGATGCCGGGTGGGGGGAACGGCCGGGGCTGGGTGGGGACGGTCTGCCACTTCGAGCGGTCGAGCGGCACGCGGCCGAAGTAGTCGAGGAAGCCGCCCGCGGGGTCGCGGCCCAGCGCGCGGCTCGACGGGACCTGGGGGAGGCGCACCCAGTAGACGGCCTCGAGGTCGTCCCGGATGGCCTTCTCGAAGTCGTTGTACTCGCGGCCCGCGGGCTCGGCCCCATAGGCGCCGGCCATCGTCAGGATGTCGCCACCCAGGCTGTTGAAGGCGGCGCGGGGGTAGAGGTGCGTGCCTTCCTGGCGCAGGACCTCGTAGAGCTCCTTGCTCGTCTCGGAGTCGCCGGCCCCGAGGCCGGCCAGCCCGGCGATGGCGCGCGCGACCAAGGACGGGGTCTTGCCCGTCTCGGGGAAGCGCCAGCCCTCGCCGCGCACGGGGTCGACGATCAGGGCGGTGCAGGGGTTATAGGTCTTGTGGTAGTTCGTGCGGTGGGCGTAGTAGTCGGCGTAGGCGTCCTTGAACTTCTCCTGGTAGTGGAGCGGGACGCGCGCGTCCTTCAT
>JANRLG010000255.1:0-10516 GCA_033762835.1 Thermoanaerobaculia bacterium | reverse complement strand
TCACCCGCGCCTGGATCCGTGTCCTGTACCCCTGCTGGAAGCAGCAAACACCCTATGACCCGGCGCGTCATCGCGCCGCCGCCCCCCGGCTCGTGCTCGACCAAACCGCCTAGGGTTGACACAGGGTGTCTCATGGTGTCTCGTGCTCCATGGGTGGCTAGGCTCGGCGGTGTGTTCCCTCACGCCGTCGGGCCGCTTCGTTGGTTTTGAGGGTGTCCCCTCGGCTTCTTCTCTGGCTGCCGCCCTGCTTCGGCGGCCGGCTCCTCCTTCCCTATCTGAAGCTCCGTCCCCGCGGTTTCCGGTTCGGATCGAACGCCAAGACGGCGAGACGGTCGCCGTTCCTGGTGCCGTTTGGCCCGTCCTGTCCCGTCTTGTCCTTGCTCGTTTCCGTTTCGGCCGGAGTCCTGGTATCGCTCTCGTCGTGAGCGATCGCGTTCCCGCCTTCGGCCTCCTCGAGGATCTGCTTGCTTGGGCGCAGCGGGTCGAGGCTCGGCTCGACCGACTCGAGGGGGCCGTGGTCACGCAGGAGCGTCCCCGCGGCTGGGCCAGCCCCGAGACCATCGCTCGCGAGTACGGGATTCCTGTCGCGACGCTCCGCGGCTGGCTGCACCATCGCGGCGCCAACGGCCTCGATCGGGCCGTAACCCAGAAAGGCCGGTGGCTGTACCTGGCTCGGGAGACCTTCGACGCCTGGTTCCGCCAGCAGGCCAGACCCTAGAAGGCGGCGCACCAGGAGCGGCGCCACGGCCGATCGGTACGAGCGCGCGAGGTGCGTGTACCGCGCGACCATCGCGAGCGTCTTGTGACCGAGAAAGGCGGCCAGCTCCGGGCCGGACGCGCCGAGCATGGCGAGCCACGTTGCCGCGGTGTGGCGTAGGTCGTGGAAGCGGAAGTCCTCGATGCCCGCCGCCGTCAGCGCTTTTTCGAAGTACGCCCGCGGCCGGTGCCACTCGCCGGGCTTGGGAGCGAAGACGATCTTCGCGGCCGGTTGCTCCTCCCGCCAGCGGCGCAGCTCGTCGAGCGCCATGCCGGAGAAGAAGAGCGTCTTCGGGCTGTTGTTCTTGCTGCGCGGAATCGCCGCCGTGCCGCGCTCGAGATCGACCGCGGACCAGGGCAGTCCCAACAGCTCCCCGAGCCGGGCGCCCGAGGACAGCGCGGCGAGCACCAGCGGCTTCAACCGCGGGTTCGGGCTCTGTTCACAGGCGGTGAGCAGGCGCCAGAACTCGTCATCCGTGAGGAAGCGGTCTCGGCCGGGTGGCTCGGCAGGCTTCCGGACCCGCCGAACCGGGTTGTTCTCGAGCCAGCCCAGCTCTTCGACCGCGAACTGAATCACGGCCGACAAGCCCGCCAGGTAGCGATTCGTGGAAGCCGGCGACGCCTTGCGACCGGTGGGCGTTTGGCCCTTCAAAAGCGCGTCGCGCTGCTGGCCGATCACGGCCGCGGTCAGCGCCGAGAGCTTGAGATCCCCGATCCGGTCCCGCCACCAGCGCAGCTCGAACTCCCGGCGCCGCTGGGTGGTCGAGCGGAGGTTGCGATACTCGACCGAGTCTTTGTAGGCGTCCAGTGCTTCGGCCACCGTCCGTTTCGGTGCTTCCTGGACCGGCTGGCCGGCGTCGAACTCGCCTTCCCGCGCCGTCGCCCAGCGGCGGGCCTCCTCTTTGGTCGCAAAGGTCCCCGTCAGCGGCGGATAGCCTGTGCGGCGGACCTGTACCTGCCACTTCGTCCCCTGTCGGGTCGTTCGCTTGCGGATCGTCGCCATGCCGGCAACTGTGACGCGGCTGTGACGCGGAGGCAAATTTCGCCACCACGGGCCTCCATGGCATTCCAGCAAGTTGAATTGATTCAGCGTGTTAGGTGGCCTGCCCGGAGGGATTCGAACCCCCGACCCGCGGATTAGAAGACGTTCGAACAACTATCTCCAGCATAGTCAGGCCGGCGCAAACGACTGGTTTTACTGCCGGTTGTCCCGGCGTGGCCCACGCTGACTATGCTGGATTGTGTTGGGCGTTGCCACCAGAGTGCCACCAGCAATCCGCGGACCCTTTTAGCTTGAGCATGTCTCTGCGGCATGATGCGAAGCGGCGGGGTAAATCAGCCAAAGCGCTGGAGGCGTCGGAATAGCTCCTCGGCTGAGATGCCCACTTCCCGATCCGCTTTCGTCCAACGCTTCAAGTAGCTCCGCCTCATCCTTGGCCGAGAGGCGGACGGTGCCTTCACGGGTGACGGCGGCGGCCGGTTCGTTGGAAGGCTCGAAAGGCATCAACTCATACTAACAGGCGGGCCGTAACGGGAAGTCGTCCTGGTACACTTAGCCACCATGAAGCTGAACGAGTTGGAACACGAAGTCCTCAAGCAGACCCCACCAGGCCGGGCTCGCTTGGCCGAGGTCCTTCTTCGGAGCCTGGATGACCTTTCCGAGCAAGAGATCGAAACGCTGTGGCTCGATGAAGCCGAGCGCCGCGAACGAGCCTGGGACGCGGGCGAGGTCGAAGGGATTCCGGTCGAGCAGGTCATGCGGGAGCTGAGGGCGATTACCGAGTGACCCGAGCCCTCTCGATCAACGACCAGGCGCGCAGCGAACTCCAAGAAGCCGCCTACTTCTACGGCCTCGAGTCGCCAGCCCTCCGAGGCGTCTTCCTCGATGCCGTTGATGGGGCGCTCGACCACATCCGCGAGTTTCCAGAGTCGGCGCCGCTCGTCCGCGGCAGAGTCCGGCGAATGCTCCTGCGGCGCTTCCCGTACAGCATCCTCTACACGGTCCGACCTGGGGTAATTCGAATCCTGGCCATGATGCACCAGAGCCGGCGGCCTTCTTACTGGTGGGGGCGCCTTTAGCGGCCATAGTTTTTGGCGCCTGAACCATGCGCCGGCCCTCGGCCCTTGTGCCGACGTTGAACCGGAAGAGTGCGAGACCGAAATTTCTGTCGCCTTTAACTATTAGGCTTGCGCACGCGACCCATTACGAGGACATGGTCCTTCGGGGTTGCCTTTCCCTTGCGGTCCTTACCCCAGATTCGAGTTGTCTTCGTGTGGTTGTCGTACCCGTCTTCAATGTTGGCCACGAGCTCGAAGGGGAACATATCGCCCAATTCCTCCCAGAGACGATCTGCAAGAGGAACGTGCTGCCCGTTTTCAACCACGTCGCCGATGACCATGGCGACGACGGCACCGGGCCTCGTGACCTTCGACAGGGAATCGAAAAAAGTCGCCATGAACGACAGGTATACGTCCATCGAATCGGTTCCATCTAGCAGCCGATCGACCTGCTGCTGCGTCTGGCGTAGGAACCACAGTCGGATCCAGTTGAAGGCCCCATATCGAAGAATGCCCAGATAGGGCGGAGAAGTCACAACTGCTCCAACGGTCCGAAAACCTGCGGTCCTCAACAGGCGAGGGAGGTCCGTGGCATCGCCTTCTATGACTGTCGCGGCCGGCTGGTTAGGCAGAGAGCCGGATCGCAGTAGCCACTTTGCGCGCTGCCGCAACTGGTGGAACACGTCGATTGGCGGTCTTGCTAGCTCGTGCTTCTGGACGAACCTGCGCACATATTCTGGAGACATGCTGAAAGTGTTCGGCATGTCGATAGACAGATATGCAGTTCCCCCGTCTTTCCGCATCTTCCCGTGCATGATCCCCAAGATCGCGCCAATCAAGAAAGCATCAATGTCCCGATCCGGGTCGAGCGCATCGCGAAGGTAACACAGCTGCGCCAATGTACGCGAATGAAAGATAATTCGAATGTTATCGGAGTCGGGGTCTAGGGCGATCTCGCCGGGAAAATCAAAAGCAAGTTCATCGAGGCGAGCGCAGACTTGGTCGAAGTCGACGCTTGCCATCTTCGCGCGCGACAAGGCCACGGCCAGAGGATTCTTGTCGATGCCTATGGTCGGTCGACCGCTCAGTCTCGCTTCAACGAGAGTCGTTCCGGCCCCACAAAATGGATCGAGGACTATCGTGCGCGCAGGCACATAACTCTCCATGATGGAGCGCGGGACCCTCGGTGGGAAGCCGCCTAGGTAGGAGCTCATGCTCTGGAGAGGATGCTCGCCTCGAGGGCTGCCAACAGACTTCCCTGTCACGACTCCTCCGGAGCGGTGCGAGCCGAGGACGAAATGCTGTAAGTAACGGTCTGAGCTAATCGGTCCAACTCTTCGGCTTGGTAGCGCTCAAACTCTTCACCAGTGAGGGCCGATGGAGCCTGGAGGAGATGAGTCTCGCGGCTCCAAGCATAGAAAGCTACATATAGGACAAAATTGTCCTTCATACGAGACAGGCCGGTTTCCTGGTACCCGCCACGCTTAAGCAAGACATCCAAGTGGACGTTGGGGACGTTAACGAAGATCTTCGGCTCAGCACCTGTATGAACGCTGGCAACGGAGCTTTCGTCCCAGTTGTGTTCGCTCCACTCCGTTCGGTACACGGGGATTGGCTCGGGCGTCTTCACGTCGGACTTCCTATCTTCTCCAGCAGTGTCGCGAGACCTCGCGTCCTCGACACGAAACTTGGCGGAAGCCGTGAAAGATTGGCCCTCTGGTGTCAGCAGGAAAACGGTCAGCGTGCCGTCGGTTCCCACCCTTGTGCCCTCGGAAGCTTTGACCGTCAGGCGCGAGCGGCCGCCTCGGAAGTCGGATTTGCTTTCGAGTACAAGAGACTTGTCTGGCTGTGGTGCAATTGTAATGCGAGCGTGAGTGTGCTTGTCGAGATAGCCATCAGGCGCGTCGCTCTCCAGGCGGATGAGTGCGTGACGCCCGATCTGAATTGGGATTGGAAGCTTGGCATTAGCGATCCTTATGAAGCTTGGCGGGTTGCGAGAAGCGATTGGCTCGGCGCGTCGTTGAGATGGCGCTCGATGAACACGGGAATCTGTGCCTCGTCGAGTTCCCGCAGAAGAACGACATTCCAGTCCTGCGGGGGAGAGAACCCATGTGGCCGGGAACTCACAACGATCCGATGTTTCGAGTACAGCTTGGCCAGATCGTTGATCGCCGCAAGGCAGGACGAATGCAGTCCGGCCTGTGCCTCGTTGAGGCCATCCAGGAGGAAGAGAAACCGATGAGACGTCAGAAGCTCGCGGACTCTGCGCAGCGAAAGCGGCTCCGGGAAGGCCTGACCACGATACAGAGTATCTGCCACCAAAAGTAGAAGGCTGTCCAGCGGAGAAGCCGAGGACTCAGCCCGGAACCGGCCGAGCTCGAGATAGACAGGAACCGCTTCTTCCAGGTAATCGGCGAGCGCGCCCCCTGGCAGCGCCGACGCCACCAGATAGAGCATCGAGGTCGTCTTGCCCGCACCTGCTCCACCGACGACGACGAGCCGCTCGTGACGAAGGAACGCCTCGGTCAGCGAGAGCCGGGAGTCCGGGACGGGACGAAGGTCCTGGCCTGACAGGGCCACGGCCGGATCGACGTCCAGGCGCGTGTACTGCCGTTCCCAGATGGCGAGTTGCGCGCGCTGGTGGGCGCAGTACGCACCGAGGTCGAGGGTGAATTCGGATTCGAGCGGGGTCCCATCGAAGTAGACGTTTCCGCGGACCTCGGCTATCAGCGTCGCGCCGTCGCCCGCCGTCTGCCGGATCGAACGGCCCGGTGGATTTTCGGCCGGTGGCAGGAGAGCGTTAGTCCTTGCCAAAGCTGACGTTTCCGAACACCTGACCCAGTTGAACCGCCTTGTTTCCCGCGTTTTGCTGGATAGCGACCGCGGGCGCCTGCCGGGCTCCAGTCTCCGCGAGCAGCCTCTGCACTTCCGCGAGGGCCGCGGAGTCCTCGGTTAGAAGATCCTGAACGTGCGCCTGAACGGCTTGCCGCCGGGCAGCGTCTCGGGGTGCTTTCTCCAGCTCGCCGAGGGCCTCTATGGCTGCGGGCCTTTTCTCGAAGCGAGCCCTCAAATACTCGAAAACCTTCTCGCCGGCCTTCTCGGACAACGCCTCCCCCGCCTTGCCCAAATAGAGTAGGACAAGGCTGACGGCCGTCGAGGCGATGGCGCCGAGGGCAACAGGGTCCATGCCTCCTCCTTATTCCTTTAAAGATTACCATGGTCCAATCACTTCCCGACGCCGCCACTGCGACCAACTGTATTCGGCGCTGTCGAGTCTGCTACGGGAGCGATGGCGGTTACCAGTGGGGCCAGTGCCAGGGTGTCCCACGGGACGCTTGCTCCGGTTGGCGCAACGCTCCCAGTCCGCCGCGGTGATTTCTCTCGACCTCTACGGGACCGTCAAGGAACTGCCTTGAGCCCGAAGGGCGAAAAGGCCGAGCGCCTGGGGATGGCCCGCGCGAAGTGCGGGTCAGACCCAGGCATTGCTCGCTGTCCTGAGCCCGGTCGGTTCGCTGTAGTTGGGAGGTTTCCGCGCGGATCGGCTTCCGGGTGGGGGAAGCGCTGGCGGTAGGAAGATCATGCCCGAAGCGGGTTTCCGCTGCAACTCGGAGAGGGCTGCCACCTACCACCCACCCAAAGACCGGCTGGGTAGGTCGGCGACCGCCCTTGCCGCCGATCACCGCGTGCCACCCCGGGGCCGGGATCGACTTCGGCGGAGTTCGTGGAGCTCGGAGGAAGAGCTGGGCGGGCAGCGGGGGCGACCTCTCCCGCTCGGCCGACTCACTGGCGCCGAGGACCGACCGATGTACGCCCCGCCGCGGGCGCTCTGTCAGGAGGGGGAGGGCGATTCATGGATGGCCGAACGGACAAGCCGGAGCCTCGATCCGTTGGCGTCGGGGCGGGGACTCAGCCATTGACTTAGGCCCCTGGGTCGGAGCAGACTTTCCTCCGTGAGGATTACCTGGGATTCCTCGAAGGACCTCGCGAACCAGAAGAAGCACGGGGTGGCGTTTTCGGAGGCATCCGAACTCTTCCTGTCCGGCCAGGACTACCTCGAGATCTACGACCAGGAGCATTCGAACCTCGAAGATCGCTTCCTCGCGATCGGCCGCATCCGGCGAGGTGTCGTGCTCGTCGTCTGGACGGAGCGAGACGGGGACGAGGTCCGCCTGATCAGCGCACGGTGGGCCGAGCGACACGAGATAGCGTTGTTCCAAGAGTTCGAAAGAAGGTTGACATGACTGACATTCCCGAGCTGACGGAACTCGACTTCGCCCGAGCACTGCCCGCGAGTGTTCGCCGCCGCCTGATGCGCGGAGAGTTCGAAACCGGCGCGGATGTCGCCGCGCTCCGGCGCTTCCTAGGGTTGACCCAGGACCAAATGGCGCGGGCCGTGGCGATCAGCGTGCACACCCTCCGCAATTGGGAACAGGGCCGACGGCGACCCGAAGGGCCGGCCATCGCCCTGTTGCGGATCGCGGCGCGCCACCCTCGGATTCTGCTCGAAGCCCTCGAGGGCGTGAACTCCGCGGCTTGAAGCTCTCCCCTCCCGAGAAGAAGTCAGCCGCCGCTGATGGTTTCGACGGTCCGTCTTCTCGGGAGCGGCGCCGGAGTTGCGGCGGATATCGGCTTCGGGCATGATCTTCCTACCGCCACCGCTTCCCCCACCCGGAAGCCGATCCGCGCGGAAACCTCCCCCCACCATCTTAGAGTCCGGTCAGAGGACAGCGAGCAATGCCTGGGTGTCACCCGCCGGCCTTGCGGCCGTCGGCTGAACCCAGGCGCTCGGCCTTTTCGCCCTTCGGGCTCAAAGGCGCTGCCCCCTGAAACCTGCTGTTTCGGCGAGGAGCGAGTCTCCCGCGCTACCAGCCAGCGCCCCCGCACCTCCGACAGAGCGCCCACGGCGGGGCGTACATCGGTCGGTCGTCGGCGCCAGTGAGCCGGCGGGGCGGGCGAGGTTGCCCCGGCTGCCCGCCCGGCTCTTCCTCCGGGCTCCACAGTCGCCGCCGAAGCCGATCCCGGCCCCGGGGCGGAACGCGCCCAGCGGCGGCAAGGACGGTCGCCGACCTACCCAGCCATCTTCGGGTGGGGGCGGCCCGTCGACTACGGCACCCCCTTCACAGCACCAATGAAGCTTCCTTTCGCCCCCACCCGTAGCGAGAGGTTCTATGGTATAAGGGCATTTCCGCGGGGGTCCCCGGAGAAATCTCATGACGAACGGGTGGTTACGAACTCATCTGCTTCTGATCTTGCTCTGCCTCGCATCGAGCCCTTCAGTCCACGCCGAGGGCGACTCCGGCGCCCGGCTCGCCGCGGATGTATTCACCGCTGGCGTTACCGGCGACGCCTGGTCGTCGAATCCGCTCGACCGCATCCCCTCGGAGACCACCTTCGTCGAGCTCGGAGAAAAGATCTTCTTCATCGCCAGCGACGGGATTCACGGCCATGAACTGTGGCGGAGCGATGGCACCGCGGCCGGCACGGCGCTCGTCGTGGATCTCTGCCCGGGGGCCTGCCCGGGTGCGATAGAAGGACCCGTGGTCGCCGGCGACCGGCTCTATTTCGTCGGCGATGATGGCGCCCACGGTCGCGAGCTTTTCGCGAGCGACGGCACGGCCGCCGGCACGATCCTTCTCGCGGACATTTTCCCCGGCCTCCGCGGCTCGTTTCTACGGGGGCTGACCCCGATCGGGAACCGCCTGGTCTTCAACGCCGTCCAGCCGGGCGCCACGTCAAACCTGTGGGTCACCGACGGGACGAGCACCGGAACCGGTCTCGTCGCCGGCGGCATCATCGGCGACATCGTGGGCGGGACGAACGATTTCGCGCTCGTCCGGAACGTGAGGGCGACGAATCTCTACCGAACCGACGGTACTCCCGAGGGTACTGCTCTGTTGAATTCGGACCTGAACCTGGAACTCTTGGTCCCGCCGGTGCCTTGGCAAGGCGGGCTCGCCTTCGTCGGCCACCAAGACGAAACCTGCGGCATCTGGCGAACCGATGGGACGCCCAAGGGCACGGTCGTCCTCGACACCTTCAGTGGCGAGGCTTGTCCGCGGCGGCTCGTCGCTACCCGCTCGCGGCTCTGGGCCGCCACCCGACTCCAACGTCTCTGGACCTTCGATGGCATCACGAGTGACCCGGACTTCTGCGGCTTGCGGAAGATTTTGACTCTGGAGGCAACCGCCGGCGGCAAGGTCTATTTCCGACAGTCCGATGGAGCCGGCCTCCCGCCCTACCTTGCAGCATCGGATGGCACCTGTGCCGGTACCTTCCGCCTCAGCGACTCCAATGTCCTGCCCCTGGGAGAAGACGCCAACGGCCAGCTCGTCGTGTTGATGTTCAATCTCGAGACCGGCTGGGAGCCCTGGCGCTCCGACGGGACACCCGCGGGCACGCAGATGATCGCCGACCTCAATCCGGGGCCAGGGAGTTTCTTGACGTTCTTCGACCTGCTCTATCAGCGGCCCGGCCAGGTGGGCTCCTCGCTCTATTTGCCCGGCCGCCTCCCCGGTGGCGGTCTCGAGCCCTGGCGCCTCGACACGACGGGCGGCGCTCCGATCCTCGATCTCAACGCCCAACGATCGTCGCTGTCGAGCCCCAATACTGTTTTCGGCTATGGCGCGCTGCGCGCGGCGCCCATCGGCAACGGTTCCGCCGTCTTCACCGCGTCCGAGGTCGGCTGGGACGGAAGCGACTTTAGCGGACCTGAACCCAGGAGCACCTTGTGGCGAACGAAGGGCGATCCACTGGAGAGTGAGAAGCTGCTCGACGCTCGGTTCAGCTTCGTCTCCGTGGTCGCCGCGCCCGGCGACCACGCATTCTTCTTCGAGGCCGACCTCGCGGGTCGCGTCGGAGAAACCGACGGCACAGTTGCTGGGACCGCCTATCGGGACATCTCTCCACAAGGTAACTGGAACGTGCTGAGCGCTTTCCCCTTTGCCGATGGGATCTTCGCCCTGACGGGGGGGGAATCGAGCAGCCACGAGCTCCTCAAGGCACCGCTCTCGGGGGGAGATCTGGACCTCTTCGCCGGGGCCACCTACGTGGCAACGACCCGCGACCGGATATTTCTGAGCGCTGTTCCGAGCTTGAGGGTCAGTGATGGCACCTCCATCGAGACAATCTTCGACCCTCCTGGGCTTAGCTCCTTCGGCCCGCTCTACGGCGGTGACCATCGGGTCTACCTCAGGAGCTTCCTCGAGGGAACCGGCTACGAACTGTGGACCTCGGACGGCACCGAGGCGGGGACCTTCCTGCTTGCGGACGTCCGACCCGGATTCGGCTCGGGACTGGTCGACCGCGATTTCGAGACCTACCATCGCGAGGATCTGGCAGTCGTGGCGGTGGCTGAAGATCGGGCATTCTTCGTGGGAGACGACGGCGAGCATGGCCCCGAGCTTTGGACCTCGGACGGCACCAGCGCGGGCACCCGGTCGCTGGGCGACCTCTTCCCCGGCCCGCGGAGCGCCGAGCCTCGCTGGTTGACCGCCGTGGGGGCGCGGGCCTTCTTCGTAGCCGACGACGGTGTCCATGGACGTGAGCTGTGGGTGAGCGACGGCTCTCCGGCCGGCACCCGGGTCGTGGCCGACTTGTGGCCAGGTCCGAAGTCGTCGGTGCCGGAGTACCTGACCGCCGTCGACGGCCTGTTGCTGTTCTCGGCCGCCGATGGCCTCGGCGGGCGCGAGCTCTGGATCAGCGA
>JANRLG010000254.1:0-27838 GCA_033762835.1 Thermoanaerobaculia bacterium | reverse complement strand
AAGGACCCCGAGGTCCGGCGCGTGTATCTCGGCGACGAATTCACCCTGTAGTCCTCCTATGGCACTCGAACAAAGACTCTCGCTCAAGTTGTCCCAGAAGCTGGTGATGACGCCATCACTCCAGCAGGCCATCAAGCTGCTGCAGATGACGCGTATGGAGATCGAGGGTCTGGTAGCGCAGGAGTTGGTCGAGAACCCGGTACTCGAGGAGAGCCCGGAAGTCACCACCACCGCCGAGGCCCCAGCGCCCGAGCCCGAGAAACCGGCGACTCCGGAGGGCGAGATCGACCACCAAGAGTCGATGGAGAACATCGACCTCGATGCCTACTTTGGGGACTACGGCGACAGCGCCAGTTACTCCTCGATTCGTGAGGACCGCGAAGCGCCGCCCCTCGAAAACACCCTGTGCCGGGACCCCGACCTCTACGACCACCTGCTGTGGCAGCTGAACATGGCGGACGTCGAGCCGCGCCTGCGCCGGATCGGCGAGTGGATCATCCACAACCTCGACCCCCAGGGGTTCTTGGTTGCCGATCTCGAAGAGATCCGTGCGCTAGGCGATCCGTTGGCGGCGGAGGTCAACGGTGGACCGCACTTTGATCCCGTGACCATTGAAGAGGTCGAGGCTGCGCTGGCGATCATCCGCCGGTTGGATCCCCCGGGCATCGGCTACCGCAGCCTGCCCGAGAGTTTGGTCGGGCAACTCGAGTTCCGCGGGGTGCCGGCGGACCACCCGGCCCGGCGCATGCTCGCCGAACACTGGGATCTGTTCCTGCACCGCCAATTCCCGGCTATCGCCAAAAAGCTGGGCATTGCGTTGTCCGAGCTCGAGCCGGCGGTCGAGCTGATCAAGACCCTCGAGTTACGCCCGGGGCTCAAGTTCTCAGCCGATCGCACGCAGTACATCGAGCCCGATGTCTACGTCAAGAAGATCGGCGACGAGTACCTGATCCAACTGAACGACGACGGCATGCCGCGGCTGCGGGTCTCGCGGGCCTACCGGCGCATGCTGGCTCAGATGCGCGCCGAGGGCCGGGCCAACGATGCGCAGAACTTCATCAAAGAGAAGATCCGGTCGGCGGTGTGGCTGATCAAGAGCCTCGATCAACGCCAGCGCACGATTTACAAGGTCGCCACCTCGATCGTCGCCCAGCAGCGCGAATTCCTCGAAAACGGCATCGAGAACCTGCGCCCCATGGTGCTGCGCGACGTGGCCGACGACATCGGGATGCACGAGTCGACGGTGTCGCGGGTGGTGGCCAACAAGTACATCCACACGCCGCGCGGCGTGTTCCCCATGAAGTACTTCTTCCACAGCGGCATCGCCCGGGAGTACACCGAGAACATCTCGTCCCTCACGGTGAAGAAACGCATCGAGCGTCTGATCCAGTCCGAAGACGCCAAGCGGCCCCTGTCGGACAGCGACCTCATGCGCATCTTGAAGCGTGAAGGAATCCAGATCGCTCGGCGCACGGTGGCAAAGTACCGCGACGAGCTCAACATCCCCTCTTCCAACGATCGCCGCCAGATCTTTTGAGGACGCGGAGCCGGCGACGGGGATAGAATTTCCCTGGCGCCTCGCCGGCGCCCGTTCGGCGCAAGAGGCGGGGCCCGTTCCGGAAAGGATGGGACCATGAACGTTGAGGTCGTCGGTAGAAACTTCGAGGTCACGGACCGGCTGCGCCAACTCACCGAGACGCGTCTCGCGAAGAAGGTGCTCAAGTTTCTCGAGGAGCCGGTGGAGATTCGGGTCACGCTGGAGGGTGAGAAGCACCACCAGAGTGTCGCGGACATTCACGTCACCCACCGTCACGGGGTGCTCCAGGCGACCGAGGCGACCGACGACATGGTGGAGGCCATCCATCTCGCGGTAGACAAAGTGGTCACTCAAGCAGGCCGAACCCGCAAGAAATCCAAGGACAAAAAGCGACACGTGTCCCTCACCAACGGCCTCAAGTGGCCGGTGAACGTGCTCGAGGGCACCTCCGTCGGCCACAACGGCGGGCCGCGAATCATCAAGAGCACCCACCTGGCGATCAAGCCGATGACGATCGAAGAAGCCGCGTTGTCCTTGGAGGGAGCCAAGAACGACTTCGTGGTCTTTCGGGACTCGACGTCGGACCAAGTCAGCGTGCTCTACCGGCGCCGGGACGAGCACTTCGGGTTGATCGTGCCGGAAGCCTGATCACTGTTGGAATTCCGGACCCGGCCGTGACCGGCCGGGTCCTTCGTTTTGGGGGGCGAGTCGATTCATGGGTGTCGAGCCGATTCCTGCATTCACCGTTCGCGAGCTGCTCGAACCCGAGCTTGCCCCGTTGCGGTTGACGGTACTTTCCGGCGAGGCGCACCTCGACAACCGGATCGACAATCCGCGAGTCCAGAAGCCGGGGCTCGCTTTCGCCGGTTATTACCCCTACATCAAACCCGGTCGTGTGCAGATCATCGGGGAAAGCGAAACGGCCTACCTGGCCACGCTGTCCGAGGAGGACCGCGCCGAGCGCTTCGATCGCATCACGGCGCTACCGGTGCCGGTGTTCGTGATCACCAAGGGCATCGCCCCGTTGCCCGGCTTCCTCAAGCTGTGCCAGGAGCGCCAGCTCCCCGTGCTCCAGTCGCCCGAGCTGTCGAGCACAGTGATCAAACAGATCAGCTACTTCCTCGAAGAGCATTTGGTGCCGCGTACCCACTTGCACGGCGTGCTGATCGATGTTTATGGCCTCGGGGTGCTGCTGATCGGCGGTAGTGGCGTCGGCAAGAGCGAGTGTGCCCTGGACCTGATCTCCCGCGGCCACAGCCTCGTGGCTGACGATCGCGTGACGGTCAAGAAGTTCCCCAACGGGGATCTCGTGGGCTTCGCCGAGGGGCCGCACCGCCACCACATGGAGCTGCGCGGACTGGGGATCGTCAACGTCCAGGACCTGTTCGGCTTGGCGGCGGTTCGCGAGCGGAAGACGATCGACCTCGTCATCGAGCTCGAGCACTGGGCAGAAGGGGCCGTGTACGATCGCCTCGGTTTGGACGAGACGCTGTACGACATCCTGGATGTCCCGTGCCCTTACCTGAAGATGCCGATCGCCCTCGGGCGCAACGTCTCGCGGCTCGTCGAGATCGCCACCCGCAATCATGTACTCAAGCTGCAAGGGCACCATTCCGCCCGGGAATTCGCCCGCAAACTGGAGGAAGAGCTTGCTAGGAAGCGTCGAACCAAACGCTAGGGCCGGCCGGCCGCAGCTGGTGCTGCTCACCGGGCTCTCCGGCTCGGGCAAGAGCTCCGTCGCCAAGTGCTTCGAAGACTTGGGCTTCTACGTGGTCGACAACTTGCCTCTGCCGCTCCTGCGCCAGTTTTTGGACGATCCCCTCGCTTTCGTCGACGGCTGGGATCGCATCGCGGTGGTCACCGACATTCGCGCGCCGGGTTTCGCCCACGAGTTGCCGGTGCTCTTCCGCGAGATCGATCGGGTCAAGGTCGATCCCGTCCTCGTCTTCCTCGAAGCCTCCAACGAGACCCTCCTGCGGCGGTTCTCCGAGACCCGCCGGCCCCACCCGTTGGCCGGCGATCGGCCCCTGCTCGAGGGCATCAAAGATGAGCGAGCCATGCTCGCCGACCTCCGCGGGTTGGCCGACATCGTGCTCGACAGCAGCGAGTGGACCATCCACGAGATTCGCAGCCAGATCTACCGCGAATTCGCGAGTTCCCCCGGCGCCAGTCCGAGCATGGTGGTGTCGCTCGTCAGCTTCGGCTTCAAACACGGCATACCGCAGGGCACGGACTTGTTGTTCGACCTGCGCTACCTGCCCAACCCGCACTTCGTGCCGGGGTTGCGGGAGAAGACGGGCAAAGACGCGCCGGTCCGCGAGTTTCTAGAAGCGCAACCGGAGTTTCCGGAGCTGCTCGGCCGGTTGGAAGACTTGTTGCTCTACTTGTTGCCCCGGTATCGCCGGGAAAACCGCAGCTACCTAACCGTGGCGATCGGGTGCACCGGCGGCCAACACCGTTCGGTCGCCGCGGTGGAGGCGCTCTGCGAGCGGCTGGCCCGGGAAGACTGGGCGGTCCGCGCGATCCACCGCGACGCGGCGAGCTGAGGCACTCTGGTAACCTAGGGACGGGAACCCATTTCATGATCAAAACCATTCTGCTGAGCCACGGTCGACTCGCCGAGGAGCTGGTCGCCGCCGCGCGCACCATCGCGGGGGACCTGCCCGACATCGAGGCTCTGGCCCTCGACTGGCGGGAAGGCCTCGACGACGCCGTCGCGCGGCTCGGCCAAGCGCTGGCCGCCCATCCGGAGGCCAACGGCTTCCTACTCCTCACCGACCTGTTTGGCTCGACCCCGACGAACGCGGCTCTGCGCTTTCTCGCGGCCGGCAAAGTCGAAGTCGTGACCGGCGTGAACCTGCCGATGGTCGTCCGCCTCGGTTGTGCCCGCGATCAAGCGACGGACGTCGCGAGCCTCGCGCGTTCGCTGCGTGAAAAGGGGCAGCGCTCGATCTGCCTGGCCAGCGACGAGTTGGCCGCGCGGTATCCGCCGTGTTCCGCCGAGACCGTCGCCTTTGCCGTCCCGGCGGGAATCGGGGCGAGGTCACGGTGATCGAACAGACGATCGAAATCGTGAATCGCCTCGGCCTCCACGCCCGGGCCGCGGCCAAACTGGTCCACCTGGCCGGCACCTTCCGGTCACGGGTGACGATCGAAGTAGACGGTGAAGAAGTGGACGCCAAGAGCATCCTCGGCATTCTCCTGCTCGCCGCCGGCGTCGGCACCACGGTCATCGTGCGCGCCACCGGGGACGACGAAGCTGCGGCGATCACCGGTATCGTCCAGCTCTTTGCCGACAAATTCGGGGAGGGTGAATGAGCCCCTGGTCCAGCCAAACTCCCCCCGAGATGTTGACCGTCCACGGGCTCGGCGTTTCCGGCGGCATCGCCATCGGTCGCGCCATCGTGATCGAGACGCGGGCCGTCGACGTCTTCCGCTTTCCCCTCACCGAGGCCGACATCGGCCCCGAGCTCGATCGCTTCCACGAAGCCGTCGCTCAGGCTCGCCGCGAGGTCGAGCGCACCCGCGACCATACCGCCGCGAATCTGGGCGACGAACTAGGGGCGATCTTCGATGCTCACTTGCTCGTCCTCGCCGATCCGGGATTTCTGGCGCGGGTCGAAGAACATATCCGGGACGAACAGGTCAACGCCGAATGGGCCCTGCACAAGACCGCCGAGGAAGTCGCCGAGGCCTTCGCCCGCATGGGCAACGAGTACCTCGCCGAACGGGGTGCTGACATTCAGGATGTCGTCGGCCACCTCATGCGCCAACTCCAGGGGCTCGCTCATCACGAGCTCAAGGAAATCGACGGGCCGGTGGTCATCGTGGCGGATGATCTCGCGCCGTCCGAGGCCGTTCGCCTCGGGCGGGAGAAAGTCGTCGGCTTCGCGATCGAAAGCGGGGGACGGACGTCCCACACCACGATCATCGCGCGCTCCCTGAAGATCCCGGCGGTCTCCGGCGTCAAGGGCGTCACCGCGCTGGTGACCGACGAAGCACCGGTGATCATCGATGGCGAGGCCGGGCTGGTGGTGCTCCATCCCACCGCGGAGGTTCTGGCCGACTACGAGCGCCGCGTCGGCGAGCTGGCCCGCCGCGAGTTGGGCCTGCGCGCAACCCGTGACCTCGAGGCCTGCACTGCTGACGGTACGCCGCTGGCCTTGATGGCGAACATCGACTTGCCCGAGGAGCTCCCCGACGCCGTCGAACTCGGGGCCCAAGGGATCGGCCTGTATCGCAGCGAGTTCCTCTACATCGAAAAGAGTCCGGAGCTGCCGACGGAAGAGGATCACCTGGCCCTCTATCGCCAGATGGTCGAGTCGGCGGCGCCCCATCCGGCGATCATCCGCACCTACGACCTCGGCGGGCGCAAACTTGCGGCCCAGATTCTCGACAGCATCGAAGAAAACCCGGTTCTCGGCCTCCGGGGCATCCGCCTGACGCTGGCCCGCCCCGAGGTCTTCCGCATCCAGCTGCGGGCGCTGTTTCGCGCCGCCGCCTATGGGGATCTGTGGATCATGGTGCCCTTGGTTTCGAGTCTCGACGAGGTTCGGCGCTTCCGGACCTTTTGTGACGAGGTTCTCGAGGAGCTTGCGGCGGAGGGAGTGCTTCATCGCCGGGACGTCAAGATCGGGATCATGATCGAGGTGCCTTCGGCGGCCTTGATCGCCGATATCTTGGCGCGAGAAGTCGACTTCTTTTCACTTGGAACCAACGATCTGATCCAATACTCGCTGGCCGTCGACCGCAACAACGAACACGTCGCCGATCTCTACCAACCGCTGCACCCGGCCATCCTGCGCATGTTGTACTCGGTGATCCGAGCCGGCCACGCCGCGGGCATCGAAGTCAGCCTCTGCGGGGAGATGGCCACGGATCCGCGTTACGCCGCGTTGCTCGTTGGGCTCGGCCTCCGTCGTTTGTCGGTCACCCCACGCTTGCTGCCCCAGATCAAGACCCGGCTGCGCAGCCTGGCCGTGGCGGACCTCCGGGAGCTCGCGGAGAGCTGCCTCGACCTCCCCACGGCGGCCGATGTCGAAGCCCGCCTCGACGCCTTCTTGTCCCTGGGGATGGTGACTGCCGACGCCCTCGATTCCTGAACGGAGGTTCCCGTGAGAGCTCGTTCGCCGCTGCCTCGCCTCGCTCTCGGTGCCCTCCTGCTCGCTGGCTCGGCTTGCGCTTCGGCGCCGCCCGAGACCGCGCCGTCGACCGAGCTGACGGCGGCACCGCCCGCTGCGCCCGAGCCTTCCGCACCGTCGTCACCCGAGCTGCCGCCAGCCGTACCGGCCGAGGCGCCACCCCAAGCTCCGCCGCCCTCCCCAGCGGTCAAGCCGCTCGAGGACCGCTCCGTGATCATCATCGACCAGCCGGAGACGCCGCCGGCCAACGATCTGATCTCCGCCAGCCGCGCCGCCAAGGAGCAGCGGGAGAAGGCCCCGACCCCGACCACCCGTCCTCGGATCACCAACAAGAACCTCAAGGACTTTGCCGGCGGTTCGGTGACCACTGCGCAACCGAACGCTTCGCCGGAGCGCGCGAGCGCGTCCGCGGCGGCGGTAGCCGCGGAGCGCGAGGAGCAAGTCTGGCGCGAACGGGTGCTCGACCTGCGTCTGCGGGCACGCCGTGCCCGTGACGAGATCCAACGTCTCGAAACCGAGTCCGCGGCCCTGCGCCGGAGCTTCTACGTCGAAGACGATCCGTACGTGCGCGACACCCGGATCAAGCCGGCCTGGGACCGAGCCCTCGATACCCTGAGCCAAGCGCGACGCGACGCCGATTCCCTGCGCCTCGAGCTGGCCCGAGTGCTCGACGAAGGCCGTCAGGCGGGCGCCTTGCCCGGTTGGTTACGGGAGGGTATCGAGCTCGAGCACGACCTGCCGCCGGACCAAATTTCCGAGCCCGCCGCCATCGAACCTCCACTCGCCTCCGAGCCCCGGGAGCCCAATTCACCGCCATGACTTCGCCACGCCGATTCTTCATCGAGACCTGGGGTTGCCAGATGAACGAGCTCGACTCCCAGCGGCTCGCCGGGCAGCTGATGCAACAGGGCATTCTGCCAACCCACCGCCCCGAGGACGCCGACCTCCTGCTGCTCAACTCGTGCAGCGTCCGGGAGAACGCCCAGAACAAGGTCTACTCGCGGATCGGCGAGTACCGGCTGTTCAAGAACGAGAAGGAAGTCCTCATCGGCCTCTGCGGCTGCGTCGCTCAGCAGGAAGGGGAGCGCGCCTTGGAGCGCGCTCCGGATCTTGACTTCGTGCTGGGACCGGCGCGGGTGGGGGAGTTGACTCAGATTCTCGCCCAACGCCGAGCCGGCCACCGTGTGGTGGCCACGGGATTTCCAGCGGAGCGCAGTTTCGATCTCGACACCATCTCGCGGGATGGCGCCTACAAGGGCATGGTCACTTGCATCGAAGGCTGCGACAAGAAGTGCACGTTTTGCATCGTGCCCTCCACCCGCGGTCCCGAGCGCTGCCGGCCCCTGGCCGAGATCTTGACCGAGGTTCGCCACTTGATCGCCTACGGCTTCCAGGAGATCGAGCTGCTGGGGCAGACGATCAACCATTGGCGGGAGCCGGGTGGGGAAGCGGACTTCGCGGACCTGCTCGACGCCGTGGCCACGGTGCCGGGGGTTCGCCGGCTGCGCTTCATCACTTCCTATCCTCGGGATTTCACCTCACGGATGGTGGCGGCCTTCGCTCGCCACCCGAATATCTGCTCCTACCTGCACTTGCCGGTCCAGTCCGGGTCGAACACCGTGCTGCGCCGGATGGGCCGTGGTTACACGATCGAGTCCTACTACGACCTCATCGCTGAGATCCGCGCCGCGCGTCCCGACGTCTCGCTGTCGACGGATCTCATCGTCGGATTTCCGGGAGAGACCGAGGAGCAGTTCGAAGAGACGGTGGAGCTCGTTCGCCGCGGCCGCTTCAGCCAGGTCTTCGCGTTCAAGTACTCCCCGCGACCCGGTACCGCGGCGCCACGGCTCGGCGAAGAGATCGACGTCGAAACCGCCAGCCGGCGCCTGAACGAACTTTTCGCCGTCCAAGCGCCCATCCAGCACGAGCTGAACCAGGCGCTCCTCGGGCGTACCCTGGAGGTCATTGTGACCGGTTGGGGCAAGGAGCCGGGGTCGCTCGTCGGCCGCACGCCGTGCCACCGGATCGTCCACTTCGCCGCAGGCGCCGAACCCGCCACCCTTGGTTCGGTGCTGTCGGTGCGAGTGGAGAAGGCCCTGCCGCACAGTCTCGTCGGTGTCCCCGCCGCCCTCGAAGTCGACGCCCTCGTCGGGGCGTAGAGACCACGGGTACCAGGGGCGCTGCTGGTTGCGCCCCTCTTCGCCTCTCCTCCCTGTTGACCCACCTGCCGCCCGAGGCCACAATACCGCCATGGCGGATGCTACCGATTTCGTCCGGATGGAAGTCCGCGGATTGGTGATCGACTCCTCGTCGAATGCACCGATCGTCTTGCTGCGCGACGAGACCGGCGAAGCGATCCTGCCGATCTGGATTGGTCCCTTCGAGGCTTCGGCGATTTCGGTGGCGTTCGAGCAGCAAGCCATGCCCCGGCCCTTGACCCACGATCTCCTCTTATCGGCGTTCAGCCGACTGGGAGCTCGAGTGGAGCACGTCGCGGTGACCGATCTCCGTGACGGCACGTTCTTCGCGGAAGTCCACGTGACCCATTCCGGAGAACCGTTGATTTTCGACTCTCGGCCGAGTGATGCCATCGCCATCGCTCTCCGCGTCCGCTGCCCGATCCTGGTTGCGCGCTCGGTGTTGGCTCAAGCGCAGATTTCGATCCACTCGGAGGATGAGGACGACAAGCAGGAACGTCTACGGCGGATGCTCGAAGAGCTCGATGCCGACGAACTCGGCAAGTACACGATGTAAGCGCGCAAACCTCTGTAAATAAAGGCCTCTGCGCCGAATGTCGGCGCGCCGACATAGCCTCGGCCACCTTGACCTACCACGGACCAGGGGCTATATTCCGACGCCTCCATGATCATCGCGATCACCAACCAAAAAGGCGGCGTCGGCAAGACCACCACCGCCATCAACCTCGCAGCGGCCCTTGCTCAGAAGGGTCGCAAAACGCTCCTCGTCGACCTCGATCCCCAAGCCAACAGCTCGATGTCCTTCTTGGATGTGCGAGTCTTGGGACCGACCCTCTATGAGGCGATCACGGACCCCAACGTGTCCGTGGCCGACATCCTCAAGCCCATCGAGAGCGTTCCCCATCTCTTTCTCGCTCCCTCGTCGATTGCCCTCGCCAAGCTCGAGGCGCGACTGATCGGGGAGATCGACAGTCATTTCCGACTCAAGGACACCCTGGCGAAGGTCGAGTCGGAGTTCGAGTACATCATCATCGATACGCCACCCACCCTCGGGATCATCACCGTCAATGCCTTGGTCGCCGCGACCCACGTGCTGATTCCCGTGCAGTCGAGCTACTTCGCTCTGGAAGGCACGGACGACCTGCTGGAGACGATCGACAAGGTCAAGCAGCGGGCCAACCCCGAACTGCAGATTTTGGGTGCTCTGATCACGCTGTACGACAAGCGCACCTTGCTTTCGAAGGACATCCAAGAGCAGATCGCAAACGTTTTTGGCGATCGGGTTTTCAAGACCGTGATCACCAAGAGCGTGCGCCTCGAAGAGAGTCCCGCCTACCGCGAGTCGATCTTCACCTTCGCGCCGACGTCGAGCGGAGCGATGGAGTACTACCAACTATCCGAGGAGGTACTGGGCCGTGTCTGATCTCTCCGTCGCCAAGAAGCGAGGATTGCCGGTGCGGGTCAAGATGCGCCACGACACGCATTTCGTCGAGGAACTCGCGGCGCGTCACGAAACTCCGGTCGGCCGCATGATCCCGATTTCACTGATCGAGCCCGACCCCCGCCAGCCCCGGACCTTGCTTGGAGACCTCGACGAGCTGGCGGCTTCGATTCGCGACCGCGGGGTGCTCGAGCCGATTCTCGTCCGTCGAGTTGCCGACGCACCGCAGGAGGCGTTTCGAATCATCGCTGGAGAACGCAGGTACCGAGCCGCCCAACAGGCCGGTCTGTACGAGCTGCCGGCGATCGAGCTCGATGTCTCCGAGCAGGAGGCGCTCGAGATCGCCCTCATCGAGAACCTTCAGCGCAAGGACCTGACGCCCTTCGAAGAAGCCGACGGCTACCGTGCCCTGGCGGATCGCCACGGGTACACTCAGGAGGAGATCGCCGAGGCAGTGGGGAAGTCGCGGACGGTGATCACTGAGAGTCTCTCGCTGCTTCACATGCCGCCTCGGGTTCGGGATGCCGTTCAGGCCCTTGGTATTTCGTCCAAGTCACTGCTGCTCGAAGTGTTGAAGGCGGGAACGGACGAGGAGATGCTGCGGCTGCTGGAGGAGGTCTCGAGCCGAGGCCTAAACCGGGATGACCTTCGGCGTCGTCTGCGGAAACGCGACCAAGGCAACGGGTCCGCGAACCGTCGCCAGCCCTATGCCTTCAAGTTCCGGGCGCCGGACAAGAGCTACACACTGAATCTGACCTTCCGCCAAAGCGAAGTCGACCGCGGCGACCTGATCCGTGCCCTCGAGTCGATTCTCACCGACTTGCGCGCGCAAGCCTGACCTTACTCTTCGCGGTCCAAAACGGAGGACGGCCCCTCGGGGTCGTCCTCTTTTTCTTGCGGGAAGGGACCTCGACCCCGCCTAAACGACGAGAACGACGGCAAGAACGAGTCGGGAGGTGCCCAGCGTTCGCGGCTCACCCCTGTGGAAGACCTTCGGATATGTCGCCCGGCGATAGGGCCTGGGGACATTTCCACAGGCCACCAGATGGAAACAAGAAGGGCCAGCGGTGTTCTTCACAGCCCGGATCTTGGACTGGATTTAACATAATTATTCTTATCGGACGCTGAATCGGGGCGGATTTTGGGGCTCGGAAGGCCCGGGCCTCAGTCGGCCCGGCGCCACTCCGAGGCCAGGTCGTCGTCCTCTTCGATGCGGATGGCCACCAGCTCCCCTTCGCCAGGGATTTCGTGGACCAGTAGCTCGTGCACCCAAGCCACGAGGTTCTCGGTGGACGGGATCACGCCGTCCGGTCCGAATTCGGCGACGGCGGCGTTCAAGTGCTGATGGTCGACGACCTCCAGAATCCGCTCGCGAACCCGGGTGTCGAGTGCCACCAGGTCGACCACGAAACCGGTCACCGGGTCGACCTGGCCGGCCACCGTGACGACCAAACGGTAATTGTGCCCGTGCCCCGGGGCGTTGGCACACTTGCCGAACTGCGTCCGGTTTTGCTCGGGAGTCCAGTCCTGGCGGTAATACCGGTGGCTGGCGCTGAATCGGTAACGGCGTTCGAGTCGGATCTTCATGGGCGGGAGCTTATAATCGTCTCGTGCGCCGCTTGGACCGTTACGTTCTTCGTGAGATCCTCGGCCCGCTCACCCTGGGTTTCCTCGTCTACACCGCGCTCCTGGTCATCCAGCTGCTGTTCAAGACGGCCGAGATGATCATCCGAAAGGGGCTACCCCTTTCGGTCATGGGCGAGATCGTCCTGCTGTCACTGCCCAACATCGTCGTGCTGACGATTCCCATGGCCCTGCTCTTCGGCATCTTGATCGCCGTGGGCCGATTGTCGTCGGACAGTGAGATCGTCGCCTTGAGGGCCTCGGGTATCGGCCTGTCCCGGCTCTACCGGCCGGTTCTTCTGCTGTCGACCGTCCTGACCGTGGCCAACCTCGCCCTATCGGTCTGGGTGCTGCCGTGGGGCAACCACCGGCTCATCGTGCGACAGCTGGAGCTCGGGGCACAAAGCGTCTCGTCCCAAGTCCAGCCGCGAGTCTTCTACGACCAATGGACCAACAAGACGCTCTACGTCTTCGAGGTCGATCCGGACACTCGGGATTGGACCGGCGTCTTCGTGGCCGACTCGAACCTCGCCGACAACTCGGTCCAGCGTTCGACTCTCGCCCAGCGCGGTCGCGTGGAGGTGGACGCCGCGGGCGAGCGGGTCGTCCTCAAGCTCGAGGACGCCGTGGTCCACGAGCTCGACCTCAAACGGCAGGACAAGTACAACATCAGCAAGCAGGCGTTCACCGAGATCGTGCTCACCGAGCAACTGACCACCGATCAGCGCGCCAAGATCAACAGCGCCAAGGGGGTCCGGGAGCTTTCGATCCCGGAACTGCAAGTCTGGGCTCGAGACGTCAACCGCACCCGCGAGGATCGCAAGCTGGCGCGGGTGGAGATTCAGAAGAAGCTGTCGATTCCGTGTGCCGGCCTAGTCTTCGGAATCTTGGCTCTGCCCCTCGGCGCCGGTCATCGCCGCAGTGGACGCTCCGCCGGCTTCGCTCTTTCGCTTCTGGTCATCCTGGTGTACTGGGTTCTGATCTCCATGGGCGAGGAATCCGCCCGCGCCGGCCGCATGTCAGCGTGGGTGGCGATGTGGGGACCGAACCTCCTGCTGACGGGGGCCGGCTTCTGGCTGCTCCGTCGGCGCAACCACGATCAGCCCCTGCTCCCGCCGCGATTCACCGATCCCGTGGTCGGGTTTCTGACCTCTCAACTCCGCAGCTGGGTGCAGCGGCTACGGGCTGCACTTCCCCACCGCCGCCGTGACGAAAGCCGGCGCGAGCCGCGACCGGCCGCCTCGGGCGGAGCCGGTACCCAGATCGTGATTCGGGTCGCCCGCATGAGGCCCTCCTTCCCGAACCTGCTCGACCGGTACGTTGCCCGGGTCTTCGGCATGGTCTTCCTGTTGACCCTCGCGTCGGGTCTACTCCTGTACGTGGTCGCCGACTTCACCGAGAAGGCCAGCGAGATCCTGAAGGCGGCGCCACCGCTCGGCGCCGTCTTGGACTACTACAAGTACCTTTCCCTGGACGCCTTCTTCCGGATCGCCCCGATCCTCATTCTGGTAACGACGCTGATCACCTTCGCCCTGCTTTCCCGGAGCAACGAAGTGACCGCGGCCAAGGCTCTCGGGATCAGCGTATTCCGCTTAGCGGTCCCGGCGCTTTGTGGTGCGCTGGCCGTGACCGGCTTTTCCGCCTATCTCCAGTCCGTGATCCTGCCGGCCGCCAACGAGCGGATGACCGAGTTGGCGAACGAAATCCGCGGTCGCCAATCCGTTCGCGCCCAGCGTCGCGCGGACCGGCAATGGCTCTTCGGGCAGGACCGGTACATCTACCACTATCGGTCCTACGATCCGAAGAAGCAGAGTCTCGAGCGGCTCCAAGTTTTCGAGTTCGACGACCAGAAGCAGCTGGTCGGCCGCTTGTTCGCCGACCGCGCGACCTATGACCAGGATGGCCTGTGGGACTTCGAGCACGGCTGGCAGCGGCGTTTCGTCGCGGACCGCCAGACCGAGTTCCAGGCATTTCCCGGAGTCGTCAAAGCGAGGTACCCGGAGCGGCCCGAGTTCTTCAGCACCGAAGTGCGCAAACCCGAGCAGATGACCTACGGGGAGCTGCGCCAATACATCGAGGACTTAGAGCGCAGCGGACAGACGGCGACGAAGCTGAAAGTCGAACTCCAAAACAAGATCGCCTACCCCGCCATCTCGTTGGTGATGGCTCTCGTCGCCCTACCCTTCGCGTTCCGACTCGGGCGGCAAGGGGCGCTCTACGGCGTCGGGCTGTCGATCGTGCTGGGAATGAGCTTTCTCGTTGTCTACCTGTTCTTCATTCAGCTGTTGGGAGAGACCGGCGTCCTGCCACCGGCGGTGGCCGCCTGGGGACCCAACGTCATCTTCGCTCTGTGGTCGGGATACCTGTTCTTGGGTGTCCGCACCTGAGTGCCCACCGCGGCTTGCCTGAGACCCTGGGCCAGAGCCGAGATGCAGCGGTTGGTGACCTTGCGGACGCTCGAGGGACGGTAGCCCAGCGCTTGGGCGACCTCCTCCGACTCGTAACCGAGGCCGAACCGTAGGCGCAACAGGTTGCGGCAGCGGTCCGGTAGTTGGCCGATCAGGCCCTCGAGGTCCCGGCGGAGTCCGACGCGCTCCTGAGACGGCGGCTCGGCGCCCGAAAGCCACTCGAGCAACGCGAGGTCCACGGCGTCACAGACGCGGCGGCTCTCGCTTCGCCAATACAGCCGGCATTTGTTCTTGACCGCGCCGAGCAGCCAGGCTTCGCGATTCCGGATGCGATCTTCCTTGTAGAGCATCGCGAGAAGAGCCTGCTGGACGAGGTCTTCGGCTTCAAGGGCCGGGATGCGATACCGATGCAGGAGGTACTGAATCCTCGGCCGGAGTTCTTCCAGGAACTCGGCGAACTCCGCATCCGAGGCGAAGCGAGAGGCCGGTGGGTTCGATTCCACCCCCCGACAGTATCATCGTCTGAGAAAATTTGTCCAGGAAAGGAACTTCGTTTTACTCCTTCGGACTACTGTAGACGTAGAAGCCCTCTTTCGGGGTATTCCACCCCGGCGCAATCCGGTCGCCGGCACCAGGGCCTGGAGACGGCTCAGAAGACCAAGCCGGCTTGGTGAAGTTCGCGGGTGAGCGAAGCGAGGGTCACGTTCGTGAGATGGCGGGCGCCTTCCGGTTCGAGCCCCAACTGCTCCGCGACCTCGTCGTTGCGGAACCCGCGGTAACGTAGTTGGATGACCTGGCGCTGACGACGCGGCAAGCGAGCGTAGACCCGCTGGAAGTCGTGGCGAACCTCGGCAACTTCTTGTTGCGGCGGTTGCACGGAATCGGGCGGCGTTTGGACCCCTTCGTCGAGGTCCTTGTCTTGCCGCAGGTGGTAGTTGTTGCAGCGGTTCCGCAGGGTGGTCAGAAGCCACGCCTCATGATTGTGGATGTTGTTCCACTTGAAAAGCAGAGCCACCAGAGTCTCTTGGAGGAGATCCTCCGCATCTTGGCTGGGCACCTTCGACTCGGCCAGAATGCGGACGAGATGGGGCTTGAGGCGCGCGAGCAGCCTCTCGACGGTGTTGTCCGGGACGATGCCGTGCACGGTCCTCATCGCGAGTTCGACCTCTTGTCTAACTCTCAAGGGTAACAGCGCGACCGGTCCCTTGTCCAGGTACGACCCCGCTGTTCCCTCCGCCCATTCGGAAAGGTACCGCTTCAGATTTCCGCCGGTTCCTTGTAGAAGCCCGAGGCGGTCAACTGCCGCGTCAAGGCTGCCAGGCACCGGCTGGTGATCTTTCGGATACTCGACGCCTGGTAGCCCATGGCTTCGGCGACCTCGGCCGGCTTGTAGCCGAGACCGTAACGAAGGCGCAATAGGGATCGGCAACGCTCGGGCAGCTCCGCGATGGCGCGCTCCAAGTCGGCCTGGAGCTCCTGCTGCTCCTGGGGCGTCGTTCCCGGCTTCGCCACCAACTCCAGAATGGTCGTGTCGACGGCGTCGTACAGACGAGACCGCTTGCTTCGCCAGTACATCAGGCAGCGGTTCCGCAGAGTCGCCACCAGCCACGCCTCGGGGTCGCGAATCTTCTTGCGCTTGTAGATCAGCGTCAGGACCGCTTCCTGAAGGACGTCTTCCGAATCCTCGGCGGGGATCTGGTAGCGGTACAGGATGCGTTCGAGCCGGCGTTGGAGTGAGCTCAACAGCTCCTCAAGCGACCAGTCGACGTTGGGCTGAGTTTCAGGATCGTGCACGGGGTTCATATCGATGAATCTCTATGTTACCAACGGAAGTCTAGATTTGTCCACTCCCACCCGAATCACCGTGGCGGTACCTGCTGGAGCGAGCCACTCCAGGGCGTCAGTTCGAGGATACGCCCCTCGGGCAGGACGAAGCTGCCTCCGAGGGTTAGCGTAGGAGCCGACGAACGCGTTCGAACCTCGATCTCGGCACGCAGCATGTCTCCTCCTTCGACCAGGGGTGTATACAACCTCACTTCATCCGGCTCTCGCCAGGCACCGATTCCGGCACGGACTTCTTGCTCCTTGAGCCACAACCGGTAGCGGCTGAAGCTGCCCGGAACGACCCGTCCGATGTAAGCTCCTGCAACGCGGATTTGAAGAAAATTCCAGTCCGTTGCAGCAAGATCGGTGTCCCGTCTGCCCTCGTTCTCAAGAACGACCTCAAGCACCCAAGTATCGCTACGACGTGACTTTACCACGACGCGCGGGGTTAGCTTCGGGGCCACCGGACCATTTCCAAAGGCTGTAACTACGTCGTCAAGCGAGAGCGCCAGCGACTCCCCCTCGCGCGCCAGGCGATCTATGACGGGACCCAAGTAACCACGCGGGTTTCGGGCGCTGACACGGTTGAGCAGATCTTGTACGACGCCCGGTGTGGTGCGGACCACTCGGAAATCCTCCCCGGCCCGGGCCGACAGGCCGGCGGCCTCGGCGGGGCGACGGGCGCGAAAGGTGTACACCACCCGTCCCGCACCCGAGAAGACATCGTCGGCCTGACGGACGAGTTCCGCGCGATCGACGAACGCCCGCAGACTACCCCGACTACTCGTATCCCGGGCCCGGCCGTCGCTGCCGACGACCTCGAAGCGGGGCACCGTGCGGAGACCGAGCAGGTGATCGAGCTGGGCCTTCTCGAGCCGATCGAGGTCGGCGAGGACGCGATCCGGATCCCACGCCTGGGCCTCGTCGAGGCTCTCGAGACGCTGACCGTACAGCCACGCCACCACGAAGTCGACCGGCTCGGCGGCTTCGAGGAGGCTGTCGCGGGCGATGTCGGCGGCTTCGAGTCCGAGTGAGAGGAACTGCGCCGGGTCGAGGCGATCACGCACCGCTTCCAGGAACTCGCCCAGGGCAGCGTCGGCCTCCGGCTCCGCGCTCGACGTCAACTCCAGGTGGAGACCCACGGTCAACCAGCGCCGCCCATCGGCGTCGCGGCGTAGGGCCTCCACCTCCGCGACCAGGGCCTGGGCCGCGAGGCCGAAATCCGTGCCCGGGGGCGGTGCAGCCCCGCGGAGCACGACGGAGATCGTCGTTCCGGTCGGGAGGTCGGGCCAGGCTACCCGTTCCACCCGCGGTGCCTCCGGGGTTCCGGCGAACCGTCCCGACTCGAGGAACAGCTCCTGGACACCGGCCTCGCGCAGCTGCAGCAGGCCTTCGGCCGCGACCGCGCTGCTTCCGGCGGGTACCCAGAGGGCGCCTCCCGGGGTGCGCTGGCGGCCGGCGGTTCCGGGGCCACCACAGGCTCCGAGACTCAAGGCGAGGAGGGCGATGGCGAGACGGGGCAGGGCACGCGTGAACGGCTTTGAAGTCAACATGACGAGGGAATCCTAATAGTCACCTCGAGTCCTCCGCCAGTGCGATTTCGGGCGACCACGGTTCCCCCGTGTTCCTCGGCGATCCGGCGGGCGATGGGCAGGCCCAGTCCGGTGCCCGCATCGTGGGTGGAAAAGTAAGGGTCGAAGATCCGCGGCAACAGCTCCGGGGAAACGCCCGGGCCCTGGTCGACGACCGCGATCGCCGCGCCGTCGGCGTCGGGCGTTACTCGGACCTCGACGCGTCCGCCGGGGGGGCTCACGCGCAAGCTGTTTTCGATCAGGTTACGCACCGAGCGGCCGAGCATACGAGCGTCAAAGCGGACTTCGAGCGGCCGCACGGCGGCGTGGAAGACGACCTCGACGGAGGCGGCGTGGGAGGTGCGGTAGCCTTCGGTAATCGCTTCGACGGCCGCGACCAAGTCGGCGGGCTGCGGCTCGATGCGCGGAATCGAGCTGTAGGTGGAGAACTCCATGGCGATCTGCCGGAGCTCCTCCACCTCGCGGAGGATGTTGGCCGTGCACCGGTCGAACACGCGGTCGAAGCCGTCGCGATCTTGTTGGTAGACCTGCCGTAGGTGCTCGGTGGACAGCCGGATCGGGGTCAGCGGGTTCTTGATCTCATGGGCGATGATCCGGGCCATCTCCGCCCAAGCCGCCAAGCGCTGACCGCGTAGGATCTCCGTGGCGTCTTCCACCACCAGGAGTGCCGCGGGTTCACCCGAGCCGGGAACCGGAACCCAGACCAAGCTCCATTCCCGCTCGCCCGCCCCCTCGGGTCCGGCGAGCCGAACCGTCGAACGGCGGGGCACTCCCCCGGCCGAGGCCACCAGAAACGCGGCAATCGGAGCCAGCCGCTCGGCCTTGGCCAGGGCGTCCCCGATGGGCTCCCCCACCGCCGTGCCCAACAGCTCCTGGGCAACGCGGTTGTGCAGGAGGACCCGGTGCTCGCGATCCAGCGAGACCACACCGGAGGTGATGTTCTCGACCATGCGCAGGACAACCGCCTTCTCCCGCTCGAGCCGATTGCGACTGTCGGCGATCTTGCCGGCCATGTCGTCGATGGCCGTGGCCAGGGCTTCGAGTTCGAGTTCGGCCGGCGGCGGCCGTTCGAGCGAGGTGGCCCCGGCGGCGATCCGCCGCGTCCCTGCCACGAGATCCTCGAGCGGACCGCTGAAGCGGCGGGCGAAGGACGTCCCGATGGCAACGATCAACCCGAACAAAGCGGCCGAAACCAGCAGAGTCTGGCGCCGGGATGCCGCCAGCTCGGCCTGGACCTCGGCCTGTTGGGCGAGCAGCGGCATCGACAAGGCGAGCTTGCCCTGCTCGCTGGACTCACCCCCGGGGAAACGCAGCGGGGCGTAGAGCTCGAGATAGGTCGTATCCCCCGCGCGGGCCGTGCGCACGCCCGCCTCGGTGCCGAGCAGCGACAGGCCGGCGTAGATCTCGCCGGGGATCCGCCGGGGCAACAGACCCGTGGCGAAGAGCTCCGGTTTGCTCGAGGCGTACAGCGAGCTGCCCCAGTACAGGGTGACGTCCTGACCGAGCACCGAAGACAGCCAATGCAGGATCGAGTTGTCGATGACCGCGGCGATGCTGATTCCCGGGCCGGCGTCGGCGAGTTGGTCTTCGAGAATGCGCTGGGCGGCGGCGAGGGCGTTTTCGCCGGTCACCCGCTGGGCGCGCAGCAAACGGTTCTCGCTGCTCTTGAGGATCACCAGGCTGAGCAGGAGCAGCGGCAGCAGGACCAAGCCGGTGAAGACCACGATCATGCGCTTCGAGTAGGAGCGAGTGGCCTGGGCGAGGAACCGGCGCACGCCTTGGCGCGGCAAGGCCACCACCAGCGCCAGGAGCGCGACCCAACCCACGGCCGCGAGACTGCCCGCGGCATGGGTCCCCACCCGTTCGAGCCCGCGCGCCACGGTCAGGAGCGGCAGGTACAGAACCGTCACGCGGTCACCTTCGAACCAACTCCACGCCCGTGCCGGCCCCACCGGAGTGCCGACCCGTTCGGCCCCACCCAGGGCCAGACTCGGAGACAGGGGGGGCATCTCGTGCCACGGGGCGTCGAGTACACGGCCGTCCCGATCGAACAAAGCGTAGGCCACCGTCGGCGGCAACCCGGCGGGCTGCCGGTGGGCTCCCGGCCGCCCCCCCAGCAAGCCGATCTCGGCCGCCTCGACGCGCAGCGGGAGATTCAAGGAGAAGCCAGGGCGGGGAACGATCCAGTACCGCACGACGGCCCACGGGGTGCCGTCGTAGCGCAGGGCTTCCTCGCCGACCACCGGTGGTGCACCGGCCAAGGCCGGCGTTGGCGGCTCGTCGGCGGCAAGGGGGACGACCTCCGCCCAGGGGTCGAACCCGAAGGAAAAGCGCGAGGGCCTGCCATGGTCGGGGACCACCTCGAGGGCCGAAGAGCTGTTGGCCCGCACCAAGGGAGAACGCCGCCACAAGGAGAAGGCGAGGTCTTGGGGTTCGGTCGCGTCCGGATCTCGCGGGCTCACGTGGGCGAGATCGAGGTCCTGAAGGAAGCGCTGCATCGCATCCCGAATCTCTTCGCGCGCCGCGGGTTCCGAGCGAGCGAGCTGCGGCAAGAACTCTCGAGCGATGCGTTCCTCGAGTCGTCCTCGGTAGGCGCCCTCGTAGGCCGCGGCGGCGATCAGGGCCGAGACCGTGGCGAGTCCGAGGCCCGAGGCCGCGGTCAGGCGACGCCCCGGACGTCCGAGGGCGGCCGCGGCGCCCGCGGCGAGCAGCAACGACGGCTGGGCCACTGGTCCGTCCGCGGCGACGCCCGCGGCGAGCGCCAGGGCGGCGGCCAGCCAGAACCAGCCGTCCCGGCCGCGAATCCGCGCCAGCGGTGCCACCGCGCCCAAAGACAGCAGTCCGCCGGCGACGAACAACAACAGGGTGCCGCGCAGCACCACACCGGTGGCATCGACGACGAAGTCGGCTCCCAGGTCGGCCCCGGGGCCGAGCCGGGCGAAGTACCGGGCCATCCCGACGGCGATTGCGGACACGCCGGCGCCGAAAGCGAGCACTCCGCCGAGCCGCCATGGCCGTACGCCCACGGGCTCGCCCCTCAGAAGCCCAGCGACCAAGACCGCGACACTGACCACGAACATTGCGACCACGGGCACCTGGGCACCCTTCGCTAGAGCCAGGGCGGCGAGGGCCGTACCACCGGCCGCCAGCGCCATGGTCAGGGCGTGGCGCCGTTCCTCGCTGCGACGGCGCCGCCCCGCAGTGGCCGCCACGGCGGCAGCGCCGAGGGCAAAGACCCACCAGGCCACTCCGGTGGCCCGGGAGGGCGGCACGGAGCGTGGAAACACCTCGGGGAGCGGTACCGTGGCGACGGCGAGGGCGGGGCCGGAGCCCGTGGGTGCCAGCCGACTCGTCTCCGCCGGCAGCGGCTCCGTCGGCTCGACCAACGACCAGCGGACGACCTTGGGCGCACCGACCGGAGCGGGAAACGGCCAGCGGTCGTTCGGCACGCTTCGTCCCGCCACCAGTTGGCGGGTCTCGTCGCCCCAGGGGACCGGACGAACGACGAACCAGCTGACGGCACCGAAGCCTGCCTCGAAATGCCGCCCCGGCTGGCTCAGACTCGAGGCTCGGGGTTCGTGGAGCAAACCCTCCCCCGCCCAGGCCTGGGCTTCCCCATCGTCGTCGAGCAACAAAAAAGTGGTGCCGTCCCGCTCCTCGGCCATCTCGCCGAGCCGTCGAAAAGTCTCGAGCAATACACCGGGGGACTCCGGGTCCGCGGGCAACTGGGCCGCGGCCGCCTCGGCCTGGGCCTCGAGCTCCTGCCAGAGCTGCTCAGCAGCGTCGGCGAGGGCGCGGCGAACCGGTTCCGCGGCGGGAGCTTCGAGATCGCCGCCGCGCGCCTCGGACTGTACCGAAAACAGCCGCAAACCTGCCGCGAGCAGCACCGCTCCGAGCGCCAGGACCAGGACGGAGCGCTCCGGACGGAGGATGACGAGGGCCGTGGTCGCCACCAGGGCGAACAACAGGCCCCCGGCAAACCCAGGAACGAGGGGCGCGAAGGCGGCTGCCGCCAGGAGGCCGCCGCCCCAGGCCGCGCGGCCGAGGCCGTGCCGTCCGCTCGCCGCGTTCACGGGTCGAGCATGGGAACGTCGACCCCGTGGTGGCGGGCGAACTCGATCGCCTCGGGATAACCGGCGTCGACGTGGCGGACCACCCCCATGCCCGGATCGCCCGTGAGCACGCGCTCGAGCCGGCGGGCCGCTTCCGGCGTGCCGTCGGCTACGATCACCATGCCGGCATGGAGCGAGTAACCGATGCCGACGCCGCCGCCGTGGTGGAAGGACACCCAGGTAGCGCCGTTGACGGCATTGAGCAAGGCGTTCAGCACGGGCCAATCCCCGATGGCGTCGGAACCGTCGCGCATGCCCTCGGTTTCCCGATTGGGCGACGCCACCGAGCCACAATCGAGGTGGTCCCGGCCGATGACGATCGGCGCTTTGACCTTGCCGGACGCCACCAGTTCGTTGAACACCCGCCCGGCCCGGGCGCGCTCGCCGTAACCCAGCCAACAGATGCGGGCGGGCAAACCTTGGAACGCGACGCGCTCGCGGGCGAGTTCGATCCACCGCGCGAGGGCCCGGTCCTCCGGGAACTCCGCCAAGATCGCGGCGTCGGTCACCGCCAGATCCTCGGGATCCCCCGACAACACGGCCCAGCGGAACGGCCCCTTGCCGGCACAAAACAACGGGCGGATGAACAGCGGCACGAATCCCTGGAAGTCGAAGGCGTTGGTCACCCCGGCCGCCAGGGCCTGGCCGCGAAGGTTGTTGCCGTAGTCGAAGGTGACCGCACCGCGGGCCTGGAGCGCCAGCATGGCCTCGACGTGGCGCACCATGGTGGCGGTCGAGCGGCGCACGTACTCGCCGGGGTCCCGCTGCCGCAGCTCCGCCGCCGCGGCGAGATCGAGACCCTGGGGCACGTAGCCCACCAGCGCATCGTGGGCAGAGGTCTGATCGGTCAGGGCATCGGGAACGATGCCCAGGGCCAAGAGGCGCTCGAGCAGGTCGACGGCATTGGCGTGGACGGCGATCGAGACCGCTTCCCGGCGGTCCCGCGCTTCGAGGGCGGCCTGGATCCCGCTTTCGAGGTCGGGAGCCACGCGGTCGAGGTAGCGGGTCTCGAGGCGGCGCTCGATACGGCTGCGGTCGACCTCGGCGATCAAGCAGACGCCGTCGTTCATGGTCACCGCCAGGGGCTGGGCGCCGCCCATGCCGCCCAAACCGGCGGTCACCGTAAGCCGCCCGGCCAGGCTGCCCCCAAAGTGCTGGCGGGCACACTCCGCCAGAGTCTCGTAGGTACCCTGGAGAATGCCCTGGGTGCCGATGTAGATCCACGATCCGGCGGTCATCTGGCCGTACATCGTGAGGCCGAGGCCTTCGAGCCGGCGAAATTCGTCGGCCGTGGCCCAGTGCGGCACGAGCATCGAATTGGCCAGCAGGACACGCGGAGCGTCGGCGTGGGTGCGGAAGACGGCGACCGGCTTGCCCGACTGCACGAGCAGGGTCTCCTCGGGCCCCAGGCGCCGTAGGGTCTCAACGATCGCGTGGTAACTCCGCCAGTCCCGCGCGGCTTTGCCGGTGCCGCCGTAGACGACGAGTTCCGCGGGATGCTCGGCGACCTCCGGGTCGAGGTTGTTCATCAACATGCGCAGGGCGGCTTCCTGCAGCCAGCCACGGCAGGACAGTTCGGTGCCGCGCGGCGCGCGCACCGGGGGCGGGGCGAGGGTGGTGCTGGTCATAGAGGGCGATTCTACGCCGCTCTCTGCTCTCAGGCGTGCAGACCCAGCCGTTCCATCTTGAGCGCCAGGCCGTTGCGCGACAAGCCGAGCAAACGGGCCGCCTGGGCCTTGTTGCCGCCCACCCGGCGCAGAGCCTCGCGGATCGCCGACAACTCGCAGGCCGAAACCAGGCGGTCGAGGTCGAGCTCCGAACCCGGTTCGACCCGGGCCAGCGACTGGATGGGGCTCTCGCGCACCACCTCGGGCAGATGGTGGGGCTCGACGGGCTGGCCGTGGGGGCACAGGTAGACCATCTGGCGGGCGACGTTCTCGAGCTCGCCCAGGTTGCCGGGATACTCGTAGGTCAACAACGCGGCGTGGGCCTTGGTCGTGATGCCCGCCACCCGTTTGCCGGTCTCGTGACAGAAGCGATTGACGTAGGACTGGATCAGAAGCGGCAGATCACCTTTTCTCTCCCGCAGCGGCGGTACGTCGATGGCGAAGCGGGCGAGCCGATAGGCGAGATCGACACGAAACTCGTCTTTGGCCACCGCCGTTTCGAGCGGACGTTCGGCGGTCGCGACCAAGCGCACGTCGGCGTGCTGAACCTCCCGGCTGCCCGCTGGCTCCACTTCCCCACTGCGCAGGAAGCGCACCAGGCGGTCCTGGAGCTCGAGGGGCAGGCGATCGACGTGGTCGAGCAGCAACGTGCCGCCGTCGGCTTCGACCAGCTTGCCGAGGCGGCGCACGGGGGCCCCGCGCCCGGCGACCTCGGAGCCGAATAGGTCCGCCTCGATCTGGGTGGGATTGGCCCCCGCGGCGCTCGCCACCACGAAGGGCCCACCGCGGCGCGCCGAGGACAAGTGGATCGAGCGCGCCAGAAGTTCCTTGCCGACCCCCGCCTCGCCGCGCAACAAAACGTGTACGCCCGTCTCGACCGCGACGCGCAGGCGCTCGACGACGTGCTTCATGACCTCGGACTCCCCGACCACCAAGCGCGGATCGAGCACCAGCTCGCCGTTGCCGCGGTTGCCGGGAAGAATCGGTTCGTAGCGTCCGACGTGGTGAACGAGGCCGAGGCTCAACAGGTCGCCCAGGGCGAACAAACCGGGCACCGGCGACCACGGCTCGGGGTCGAAGCGGGTCAACGCCGCGATCATGAAGTAGGGGCGCTCGAGCGCGCTCCAGCCACGGTGGAAGATCCACGCCGGCCGGCCGCGCAAACTGCCGGGGAAAAACTGCGACTCGCCGCCCGGTTGTGCCGCGACCCGTGCGCGCACCGCGTCAAGCAGCTCTTCCCCGGCGGCCAGGGACTCCACTTCGCTGGCAGCAACGAATTTGACCCCGGCGTCCGCCAGCTGGCCGACGAACAGGAACAGGGCGCCGCCGCCGAAGTCCCGCAGCAGACGATCGACGAGAGACTCGAGGGTGCTGCGGCTCTCGGCATCCGCCAGTACCCAGTGGCTGATGCGCGCGAGGTGTTCGAGCAACTTGGCGGGCGCCATGTCGGGCGTCGGTGGAGCCGGCACTGCGGCCGGGAGCTCGACATCGCCGGGATCGGCCACGACGTCTTCGACCAGCAGGGTGACGCCGCCGATGCGCACTTCGTCGAGGATCTCCAAGGGCGCCGACTCCCGCACCCGTCGGCCCGAGACCGTCACGCCCTTGCGGCTGCCCAAGTCGAAGACCCGCAGCTCGTGGCCGTCGTAGGTGAAGCGGGCATGTTCCTGGGCCACGCCCGGATAGGGCAAGACGATGTCGCACGTGGGGTCGGTGCCCACGAGGATCTTGGAGCGCAGCACGGGAAATCGGCGGACTCCGTCCGGGGCGTAGGCCACGAGGCGAATCATCGGTGCGCCGGGAGTATATGGGATCGGACTGGGGCGGGCTTGTCCCGCCGACCTCACTCGTAGCGCAGCGCCTCGATGGGGTCAAGCCGAGCCGCGCGCACCGCCGGGTAGATGCCGGACACCAGGCCGACCGTGACGGCGACGCCGGTCGAGAGCAAAATCGCCCCGATCGTGACCTCCGTCGCCCACCCCGCCGAGGCCGCCACGGCCCAGGCGATGGCCACCCCGACCACGATGCCCACAAGCCCACCGAGCGCCGACAGAGTGAAGGACTCGATCATAAACTGGAAGCGAATGTCCTTCTGGCGCGCCCCGAGGGCGCGGCGTACGCCGATCTCCCGCGTGCGCTCGAGCACGGTTGCGAGCATGATGTTCATGATGCCGATGCCGCCCACGAGCAGCGAAATCCCTGCAATGGCGCCCATGACCAGATTGAACAGCCGTTGGGTGCGCCGGCTCTGGGCGAGCAGCGCCTCGGGTACCACCATCTGGTAGTCGCGCGCCCCGGCGTGGAGACGATCGACCAGCCCCGCGATGGCCCGGGAGGCGAGGTTGGCGTCGGTCCCGGGGGCCAGCTTCACCACGATCTCGTCGTAGGGCGCATCGAGCACATCGCGCTCGAACTTGCGCAGCGCGGCCGAGACCGGCACCAACACGGCGCGATCGGTCGAGCCCACGGCGACACCACCGATCGCGGCATCGGCCGCCAACCCGGAGCTCAAGACGCCGATCACCTGCAACCAGACGTCGTCGACCTTGACGCGTTCGCCCAGGGCCGGGCCGAAGCCGAACAGCTCGCGGCGCGCCGTGGCCCCGAGGATCGCGACCTGGGCGTGGGCGGATTCGTCGGCAGCATCGAAGAAGCGGCCCTCGGCGAGCTCGAGCCGGGCCAGCTCGGCGTGGCGGTGGGAGACGCCGTGGACCTCGGCGTTTTCGGCCTTGCCACGCGCGGAAAAGACTTTGTACGGCTGCAGGCGCACCCGCGGCGCCACGATTTCGACCCCCGGTACGCTGTCCACGATTGCCGCGGCATCCCGCGGGGACAACCCGAGGGACTTCTTGCGCGCCTCGCGCAACACCTGGGGATCGAGATCGAGACTGCGCACGATGACGTTGTGCAAACCCAATTGCTCGATCATGGCCAGGGCCTGGCGTTCGGCGCCGGCACCGATCGAGAGCATGGCGATCACCGCCCCGACGCCGAAAATCATGCCGAGCATGGTCAAGGCCGAGCGCAGTTTGTGGGCGGACAAATTGCCGAGGGCGCTGCCGATCGCCTCGTTCGCCGTCACGCCGCACCTCCGACGATCACCATTCGCCCGCCGCCCCCGCCACTCGACGAACCAGGAGGCGGGCTCGGGGTCATCGGCTCGGGGGGAGCGGCTCCCGCCGGTCGTGTCGGATCGTCGAGGGCCACCTCGTCGCCGGCCTCGAGGGCACCTTCGACCACCGCCCGCCCCATGCCGGAGGACACCACGGTCACCGGCACCGCCTCGAAGCTCCGGCCTTGGCGCCGGTACACCAGCGAGGCACCGTCCTTCTCGAACACCGCTTGGCGGGGCACCTGGAGCACGTTCGGAGATTCCTCCAGCAGCAGGTCGACTTTCACCCGCTGGCCCGGCTTGAGGCCGGGCGGGTCGCCGTCGAAGACCAACGACAAGGCGAAGTACTGCACCGGCGAGTTTCGGAATCGGGGTTTGGCCAGGTTGTCCAAGGTGGCGACCTTGGCCGTCCAGGTTTGGTCCGGAGCCGCCTCCAGGCTCACCCGGGCGGCCTTGCCCTTGGCGAGTCCCCCGGCATCCGCCTCGAGGACGTAGGCCTCGACCTCCATGGTGGCGAGGTTCGGGATTTCGGCCAGGGGTTGCCCCGGCCAGGCGTCCTCCCCCACCCGCGGCGGCTCACCGCGCCAGTCGCGCCGGTAGACCAGGAGACCGGCGATCGGGGCGCGCACCGTCAGGGCTTCGACCCCTCGGCGCGCGCGGTCCAACTCGGCCTCGATCTCCCGGCGGTCGATCGAGAGCAGCTCGAGGTCCGTGCGATGGACGCGCTCTTCGCGACTCCGCGCGGAGCGCGTGTTGGCCAGGCGGGCCTCGGACAGCTCGCGGTCGATCGCGGCTTCCAGGATCTCGTTGCGGGAGAAAATCATCTCGTCCTTGCTCGCGAAGTTCTCGGCGTGGGCCAGCTCACTTTCGGCACTGGCCGCGTCGCGATCGAGATTGGCCAAGGTTGCGGCGGTCTCGGTGCGTTCCTTGGCCACCCGCAAGCGGTTGCTCTCGAGGTCCGACCCCGAGTCGTCGAGCTTCCGTTCGAGTTCGGACGGGTCGAAGCGCAATACGACGTCACCGGCCGCGACGCGCGCACCCTCGGGAGCGATCCAGGCGATCCGGAGTCGATCCGGCACCTCGTCCGGAATCGACAGCGGCACCGACTGGGCGGCCCGCAAGACCCCCTCGGCGGGCACCCAGCGGGCGAAGTCCCCGCGCACCACCGGGGCCACCGGCACCG
>JANRLG010000253.1:0-26197 GCA_033762835.1 Thermoanaerobaculia bacterium | reverse complement strand
GACTGGCACGCAATGCGGCTGACGTTGCCGGAGTTGACCTAAATAGTCCAAATATCCTAAGACTCTGTCCGGGCTCAACGCTCGCTGAGGTAGGCCATGGCTTCATAGGAGTTGGACTCGCCACACTGTGGGCAGGAGCTTCCTTTCCAGCAGCCTGAGGCTCCTAACAACGGCGAGCCTTTGAAACACCCCTTGTGACCGCAGCTCTTACACCGGTAGTAGGTGCCTTCGGTTCTTCCGCATCTCGGACACGGCCCGATGGAGTCCATCGTTTTCCTCCAATGCAGACCTCTTGCGTTGTTTGCCGGGACTGTGGGTCTGCACTTAGTTGGACGAACTCCAGTTCATGATTCCGGCAAGGGCCTCGCGCACTGCACCGCCGCCGGTGGCTTCAGCTCGACAGGGCCAGTCCTATCCGTCTTGGGCAACAACGAGGCTACTCGACCGCCGAGCAGCGCAAGCACGCAGGTGCCCAGCCAGAGCCGGCGGGGAGTCGCCTCGCCAACCGCAGTGTGGACAACGGCAAGGGGGCTCTCCGGCGATCTGCTCCGCGATTACGGCGAAAGCAGGGACACCCAGCAGGGTGACTCCTAGACCGAACGACCAGATCCAGCGCAGAGCTGGGGTCTCGAGCACACTGCCCACGTTGCCTCCTGCGAGCGCGGCTACGAACGACGGCACGAGCAGCGCCGACTGGAAGGCAAGAGTCGCCAGCCAGGACCACGCGAGGCCGCGGTGTCGACATCGCAGTACCGCCCGGGCGATCACGGCGTTGCCGAGAGTCAGCGCCGCAACTAGAAGTGCGGCCGAAGCGATCGAAAGCCCGGAGCGAAGTTCCGAGGGCATGACGACACCGTTCGCCTGGAGGACCACCTCGAAAAGGCGCGGAGCCGGCAGGAGGCCGACCGCGAGAACCGTCAGAGTCGAAGATGTTCGGCATTCCATGGTCGAACCTCCATGTTCTTGAGTAGAAGCCAGCCCCTGCGAAACCCGCCTCACAACTGCCACCAACGCCCCACCCGCGCGAGCACCGGCGGCCAGCCGCGCTTCAGAATCAGGACGCGATCCGGCGGTAACTGCCCGACTTCGCCTTCCGTCAGCAACGGCCGTTTCACCTCGTTCCAACCGTGCGTGGTGTTCCTCCGCCCGGCGAGGCCGCCGCTGCGCCCCGCGAGACCTTCTCGTAGCGGACCGTCGCCTCGCCGGCGAGCTTGGACAGCAGCGTCCGCGTCTCGGCCTGCTGGGTGGCGGTGGCCACGAGCACGCTGCAGTTGCCGGTGAGGGTCTCGGTGCGGGAGAAGTTCCGGGCCGAAGAGTTCGTCGGGCTGGACGGTGTTTAGCAGCTCGCGCGCGGCGGCGAGGGTGGTCGGCAGCGTCTCGGCGTAGATCACGTGGAGGGTCAAGAGGACGAAGAGCGAGCGAGCGCCGGCGATCCAATGGCCATCCTCGGTCGTCGAGGCGGGATAGCTGATGAGGTTCCTGGCGAGCTCCGTCACCTGGGCCACGTGCCCCGGACCGCGCTCGATTTCGTCGAGCGGGTTCCAGCGGTGGCCGACTCCGAGCGTCGGGGCGAAGCGGATCACCCGGTGGCCCATCGTCTTGCGCCACCCGACGTAGGTTTCGAAGAGCTCGCCCTTCGGATCGAGCACGAAGCTCGAGGCGCGGTGCGTGGCGAGCGTCGAAAGGATCGGCCCCGTCGTCTTGCCGGCGCCGGGAGGCATGACGAGCATGATGTGATGGTCCGAGCCGTCCACGATCCGCCGCGACAGCAGGCCCGGGAGATTCGGCCAGCGGCCGAGGACGACTCCTTGTTTCGAGAAGAGATCGGCGCGGCGGAGGTCGGCGGCCGTCGCCCAGCGGGCTGAGCCATGGGCCGTCTCGGCTGCTGCTCCGCCCCGAGCCTTCCCGCGCGTCGCGGCCGCGGCCAGGGCCGCGAGGCCCGCGGGCACCACCACCGCCACGGCAAAGCCCTGAAGCACGAGGGAGACTTCGTGGCCACGGACGAGGAACGGCAAGAGCCGCGCACCGAGCTCCGGCGAGAAGACGGCCACGGGGCCCATCGAGAAAGTCGGGACGAGATCGGGCCTTCGGCCGAGCTGTTCGAAGACGAGCGCCGCGGCGACCGAGAGGCCGGCCGGCAGCCCGACGACAAGGGCGAGGAGGATGGCGAGGGCTCGGTGCCTCATCGGCCGAACCTCCAGAGCGGCACGGCCCGGGCGCGAATGGCGACGAAGGGAACCGGACCGTAGTTGCGGCTGTCCCAGGAGCGTGGGGAGTGGGTCGAGAGGAGGAAGATCGAATCGGCGGGGACTTCACTTTCGAGGAGGGAGAACGGAGTGAGCGGCCGGCCGAGCGAGTCGTGGTCGAGCACCAAGGCGGCCGGGGCGCGAGCACCGTCGATCCAGACGAACCCGTTGCGCACGGCCACCCGGTCACCGGGCAGCGCGCCGACGGGCTTCAGAATCTCGGGAACGAAACCCGGGCAGAGGCCGAAGCCGGAGTAGTCGCGGGCATGCGCCACGGCGGCCACGCCAGCCGGGGGACAGGCGAGAGCCAGGTCACCGCGCTCGAGCGGGCGCGAGAAGAAGGCGGGGACCAGGAAGTAGAGACCGGAAGGCAGGGAGGGCGAGAGGTTCAGCCGGAAGCACGACAACCAGATGGCGGCCGTCGCCAGGGCGAGCCCGACGAGAGGAGCGAGGCGAAGCGGGCGAAGGATTAGGCGGCGGGCCACCATGCCGCCCGAGTCTGCGAGCGGTTGTCAAGAAGGGGGAAATCCGGTGTGTCAGGGTGGCGCACCGTGGGCCACGCGCGCGGGCGGCGGGGTCTAGTCGGGATGCTCCCATCCGCACTGCGTACAGCGCCAGGGGGATTGCTTCCCGGAGCCCGCACTCACCGCGATCCAAGGGAAGAGCCAGAGACCAAAGGTGAGGAAGGTCAAGAGAGCGTGAAGGACGTGACTCGGCCGGTCTCGGGTCGACCGAAAGAGCGACGGTCGTTGGCACCGATCACAGTGGCCGCCCCACTCCGCGAATTCGGTTGGCATTGCGTCGCTCCCTCGGACATCGGCAGGCCGATTCTAAGCGCTAGCTCTTGCCCGCGAAAGCTCGGCCGTCGGAGTTTACCGGCGGCTCGCAAATACGGCACGGCCGGAGCCCTCGGGGCACCCTCGGAACCTCGGTTTGCCGCTGGACTCCGATGCGCTTCAGCCGCGGGCAGCTCGGACGGTGAACCACCGCCGAACCCGACACCAGAACTAGCGGCGGCCCCGGTGGGGCCTCTCCGGCCAGCGTGTTGACCTCGATCCCGTCCGCGGACTCGAGCCTGGCGCCATGCCGCCATCTCACCAGCAGAAGGTTGCCCAACACGAGGAGCCCGAGTCCCAGGAAGATCACGTCGAGCGCGAGGAACATCTTGGGATCGCCGGGCACGAGCGCCTCCCGCGAAGTCCACAGGAGCACCGAAACCGCCATGGCCACTTGGAGGCTGTCGCCGAAGGTTTCGACCTGCGTGATCGACACCACGGCCACGATCAGAACCAGGAGGAACAGCACTACCGACAGCTTGACCGCCAACGGACGCGTCAGCTCGGCCTGGGCGACGGCGGCTCCCGGTGCGAATCGAACCAACTGCCCGCCTCCCAGCTGAGGAATTGTTGTCTGAATGCGGCTCACCGGTGATTCGCTGTATCGGATGCTCCATCCCGGCGCGGTGAAATGCAACTCCGGCGTCGCAAATTTCCAGTCGGAGAAGAGGTAGCTGCCCTCTTGAAACCAGTGGTACCGGGTCCCAACACGGACCCGATAGACAAGACGATCAAAGGGGTACCAGTATCGCGACACCCTGGTCGCTGGCGCCACGGCTTCGTTGTACTCCACTCGAGTGTTGCCCACCGCCCCGAAGCACCCGCGGCCAAGCTCGTCGCCGCCAGAGACTATGAGCGCTGGTTCAAACTCCATGGAGCTGTCCGACGATTCTTCCGCGGTCCAACCCTGCGCGACCTCGACGTGGAGCCCACACTTTTCCAGGGTCCCCAGCCTCTCTCGAAAGCCGCTGTCCAGCGCCACGAGTCGGGCGGTCGTTTGGACCTCATCCAGGAAATCGGAGCCTCCAACGGCCCGCACGTCGATGCGAACCCGGGCGTCGGTCCCCGGCGAGATCTCCCCGCCGAAGAGATTCGAGCTTTCGGGCGCCTCCAGTGGCCGCAACGCAAACACGGCGACGCCCATCCCGAGGAGCGTGGCGACTAGGACGAGCAACGAAGAGCGCAGCTTCTCGCGCCCCAAACGGACGATCTGCAAGGCACGCATGACCGCCTCCGACTCCGCCGGCGGGACGCTACTTCGGCTTCGTCGTCGTCACCGGTTCCGTCGGCGGAAGCGGATTCGCCGGTGGCCAGGTGTCCGGTGTGTTCGGGTCGGGCGGCTCGCACTGGCAAGGATCGAGATGACACTTCGCGCAGACGGGCATCGTGAACCTCCTCTCGGCGCCGCGGGCTGGGTCGCAGTTTCCGATCATACTGCTGAAGCCTTCACGACCTTCCACGGCGCGGCCGACCCGCGCCCTCCACTACCGGCTCGCCACGGCGGGGAGCGACGAGCTGGTCACCCGTCCTCTCTCATCGCCAGGCTACTGGGGCTGAGCGACGGCCGTCGAGCTCTGGCGGAGAGAAGGCATGGTTCCCCACCGCTCTCCCCTCGCACCGATCAGTCCGGGCCCCGTCGTCAGTTCCTCCAGTGAGGAGTGCCGTTCTGGTCGAAGAACGCCTCCCGGATCGCCGAGCCGTTCACCGCCAGGGCCGCGAAGCCGTTGGTCAAGAAGTAGTTGGGGCCCGGCTTTAGCACCTCGTCCTCGAACCACAGGACCTGGCTCTTGCCTTGGAGATTCGAAGGGATACCCCAGGGGATGCAGCCGTGGCCACAGCATCTCGGAAGAATGGTCACCTGGCCCGCGCGCTGGGGCGCGTAGACCGCGCCGATGTGCTCGTGGCCGTAGTACCACAGGACTTGTCCTCCGGCGAGTGGCGTGAGCTGAGCGGCGACCTGATTCCAGAGGGGAAGCTTCGTTTCGCCGTCCATCGAGAGCCCATTGTGATGGGTGAGAAGCACGAGCTGTTGTCCCGCTCGGGCGGCCTCGGCGGCCTGCGCCCCGAGAAACTGCTGCTGTTTGGGGTCGAGCGTGCCGGTCATGAATCCGGAGCCGCTCTGGTCGGGATCGAAGAAGGCCGTGTCGAGTCCGACGAATCGAAAGCCCGCATTGAACAGGGCGAAGAAGCTGCAGCCCCGCTGCGCGGAGAACGCCGGAGACGCCAGGGCTCCATAGTATCCGCGCGCGTGGGCGTACATGTCGTGGTTCGAGTTCAGGTTGAAGGATCGCCTCGCCGGACCGGGCCAGGGATCGAGAAAGTTCGTCTTTTGATAGTTTCGCTCGACGACCCCATCCTGGTTCGTGCCGGCGTAGTAGACGTCCCCCAGGTGCACGTAGAAGGTGGGGTCGAGGGCTTTCGCCGCGGCCGCGACCTGTTGGGCCGGAGCGTTGTTGCCACCCCAGTCGCCGAGGATCGCCAGCGTCGCCTGGTCCGGAATCGGGGCGACGAGTGGTGTGGCGACGAAGGGCACCGTGGGCCCGGTCTCCCACCAGGCCCAGAGGCAGTAGGCCCAGTGAGGATCGGTCGAGTCGAAGTCGACGCCACCGAAGTACACCTGGCCATCCGCTCCCACGTAGGTCTTCGACGACGAGGGCGCCAAGGCCTCCGCCAGCAGTCCGTCCGGATCGTCGTGGAGCAGGCTGTGCACGAGCAGTAGCTCGCGCGGGACCGGGGGCGTCTTCCTGATCCGCGTTCCCGCGCGGACGGACAGCAGGAAGGCATGTCCCCGTGCCGCCTGTGCGTCGAGCTTCGCGCGCTCCTTCGGCGGCAGCTCTGGCCACAGATTCTTGAGAGCGCGCTGGAGAGCCTCGATGTCTTTCATGTCGCCTCCTCTGGCTCGTCGTAGTCCGAGAGTAGCCCCGAAGCACACGCCGATCGTGTCCGAGACCTTCCGTGTTCGCGGCTGTCTTGTTTTCGATTGTACTCAGGAATGGGGCGAAGTGGCGGCTCAGATCGGTCTATGAAAACGGAGCGACGGATGGTCGGAGCTTCCGGTTGACACAAAGAGGACTAGATCGGCACCATATCTCTCGTTAATTGAGACTTGATCTCAAGAAGGGATCAGGCTCCCAAACAGCGACGGCTCGGGATCTCCCCGCGAAGGTTCCTCCCGAGCCGCCGGGACCGGTACGACCTCATGGTGGGGCCGTGCCAATCGGAGGAAGGATACATGAGAGCCCTCAAGGCCCTCCAGCGTCTTCCGCGGACGCCGTTCTCGCGCTCGTCACCCTCTCGACAAGCCTTTTGGCCGCTTCCGCCACGGCCCAGACGACTGCCGCCGAACCGACCGAAGCCCTGCCGACCTACGTCGAGACCGTGACGGTTTCGGCGACCGCCTCGCCGACCCAGGTGGCAGACGTGGCGGGTACCGTCGGGCGCATCGACCGCGCCGAGATCGAGCGCCAGAACGCTGGCGACGCGCGGGATCTGCTGCGTTTCGAACCGGGTATCGACGTCACCGGGGACCCGACCCGGCTCGGTCTCGGCGGCTTCGTCATTCGCGGCATCGGGGGCAACCGGGTGCAGACCCGGGCGGGCCCGGCGTAGTCGCCGATCGGGCGTCGCGACGTTGGCCTGGAACCTCGCCTTGGTCGTTACCGGTTGGGGGCTCTACTCCTGTGGCCCCGAATCGCTGCGCTCCGGCGTTGCCCTGGCTCACCTCGGCCTCGGATTTACCTTGCCCGTGGTCATCGGGTTCCACGTCGTCTCCGGCCGCAGGAGAGCCCGAGCCCGACGCCAGGGTGATCCGGGGAGCGGCCCCTGAGCGCCTTCCGGATCGCCGCGGTGCCCTCGGGTTTCGATCGGTTCACGCCTCGAGCCGGTTGGGGCTCCAGGGGCCTCCCAGGCAAGGAGCCCAGCGCTCACAAATACTCGTGGCACTGGGCGTCGGGGCGGCGGCTACGGTCGGCTTCGCCTCTGTCCAGGTTTCGTTCCCGAGATCGTGAAGCCCGTCGGTGCGCTGCCCGCCGACCGGGTGGCCGTCCGAGACGGGTTCGATGTAGCCGTGTCAAGGTCCCTTTCCTCTGCGAATCCGCTCTCGAGCTCGACGGCTTCCAGGGGGATCGTCGGCATCCCAGGGAGCTTACGGCAGGCCCCTTCAGCCCGCATACCTGGCCGTACGGAAGCCGGACGATTCTCTTCAGGTCGTGGCACGACGGCTGTCAAGCAGCGCCTGACATCCGGCATGGCTACGGACCGCGATCGTCAACCCACGCTTGACACCTGGCGCCCGTCGGAGGCCCTCGGGTTCGTCGGCCAGACCGACGGAAACCTTTCGTAGAAATGGGCTTCCGGGTGGCGACCGGAACCCGGGGCGGATCTTGGCACTGCTCCTGCGATGGCTGCGGGCTCGAAAGGAGAGTCCGATGGCCGAGGTCTTCCAACTGCCGCTGTCCCCCTTCAGTCTGATGGTGCCGGAGGTCCAGGTGGCACCGGACGATTCCATCCTGGTTGCCTTGAACGAAGTCCGCTCGTTCTCGCGGACGCTTCAGGATCTCCAGTGGACGTTTTTCGCGCCCGATGCCGGCTTGCTCGGCGCCGGGCTCGAGCCGCCCCGGCTGACCCTCGGTGAGGGTCAGGTGTTCGTCGCCTCCGTAGGCATCCTCTACGCCGTCGACCTGGCGACGGGTGCGCCCCAGTGGCAGAAGACGATCGACCCAAACCCGAACGGCCGGTTGCTGCCGCCGGCGGCCTATCTGCCGGCGGCGTCGGATGGCAGCTTTCCCGCCATGGTCTTCGTGACCGACGGGGTGACGGTGCTCGGAATCCGCGCCTCAGACGGCCAGACGGCGTGGTCGGTCCGCCCGTTCGGGGGCGCGGAGGTCAACCTGTTGGTGTCGGCCACTGCGCAACCGGCTCGCCAGTTTCCGAACGGCGTGGTGTTCGTGACTATCGACCGGGCGGAGACCTCGAACGGCGTTTCGATCGCCGGGCTGAGCCCCCGCGACGGAGTCGCCCACTTCCGCTCGCCAAGCTCCCTCAACCGGGTCACGACGCTTCCGGTGGTGACGGCGGGCCGGGTTTTCTTCGCGGGGCTCGATCCGATCGGGCTGCCGAACTTTCCCCCCATCCGCACGCTGTTCGGCTTCGAGTTGGCCAATCTCGGCCAGTCGCCGGATCGTTTCGTGCTCGAGTTTCCGGATGCCCGCCCCGGAGCCTTCGAGGCTCCCGTCGCCGTGATCCTCGGCTTGAACGAAAATCCGAACGAGCCCACGTTCTGCTGGACGACGCCGGCCGGAGAATTCCTCGTCCAGAACGGTCGGGGCCCGAGTTCCACCCCTGTCCCCGTGTCTCTCCAGCCGCCCTCGGTGCCGATCGCCTACTTCAACGACGAAGGCGAGGGCCGCGCGTTTCTGGTCGGCAACACGCCGGCCGGCTCGCCGTTCGCGGCCGGCACCCTGATCGCGCTGCCGATCGGAACCGATCCGCAGTTCTCCTTCACGATCTTGAGCCGGCTCTCGACCGCCGGGCCGACCCGCTTCAACCGCCGGCAGTTCGCGGCGGCCTGGGTCCTCGCCGTGGGTGGTGGGGGATTCGTCTTCGCCTTCGATCTCAACTCGCTCTGACCCCACGACCGGCCTTCGGGCCAGGAGGACCGACCATGCCTCACGCCGCCATTCCGGGAAGCCCCCTCGACTCTCTCGACCGCCTGCGCGCCCGCACCAAAATGATGGTGGAAGACTACGATCTGGCCGCCGGCGCCACGCCGACGCGACCGACCTTCCGGACCCAGTTCTCCTTGGCCGATGGCAACGGCACCCCGGCGCCCGGGGACAAACTTCAGCTCTGGGCCAGCGAGCCCCTGGCGGTCACCGGCGACGGCCAGACCGTGACCCTGCCCACGCAACCGGAAGGAGCACCCTCCTTCACCGCGAACGCGATGGGACTGGTTTCCGTGACCTACTCCGGAGACCAGATCCGGTCGCCGTTCCTCTTCGCCCGCACGGCGGCGGTGCCCGACTTCGGCACCGTGCCCGACTATGAAGTGCTCAACATCCTGTCGAACGTGCAGCCGGCAGGTCTCGCCCCCGACGCCGCCAAGGGGTACGACGGCCTGCCGCTTCTGCCCGCCAAGTTCCAGGACGAGCAGAATCGCACCGCGATCTCGAGCGCCGTCCGGAACACGATCGGCCGGGTGCCGCAGAACGCGAGGATGACGTCGCTCTTCCTCGCCGGCGGCCCGCTCGCGCTGTTCTCCGCGCCCCCGAGCCGGGGGGTCAGCCCGAACGACATCCTTCACTGGTCTCTCGATTTCGGCGACGATCTGACCTTTACGGGATCGGACACCGAGTTGATCACCGCGGCTCAGGCCTCCCTCGCCGGCTTGAACCTGCTCGGCCGCTTCAAGGAGTTCGTCCGCGATGTCGTGAACGGCGCGAAGCGGTTGACTCGGCTGGTGACCATGTGGGCCGCGGACGCCGTGACCTTCCTCTGCCAGGTGGCGGACGGCTTCTACATGTTCGTCGTGAACACCATCGACGACGCCGTCGACGTCGCGCGGGCGATCTTCCAACGCGTGGTCAACCTCGCCGAGCGGGTCATCGAGTGGCTGAGTTTTCTCTTCCAGTGGAACGACATCCTGCGCACCCAGGGCGCCGTGGCGAACGCGATCACGGGCGCCATCGAGACCTTCCGCACCGCCATCGACCAGCAGATCGCGAACGGCGCCATGGACATCCGCGCCTTCTTCCAAGCCCGCGAGAAGGACATCCAGAGCCTCTTCGGCCAGGTCATGAGCCAGGGCGGCGACACCTTCGCGTCCGGCACCCGCGGCTCGGCGTCGGAGAACCCGTTCGCCGCCGGCGGGCAGGATTCGAGCGTTCAAATCAACTGGTTGATGGAGCGGGCCATGACGGGGGGCGCGCCGGAGGCGGACGGTACGGTCCTCGGCTTGCCGAACGCCGACGACTTGCTCCTGCGTCTCTCGTCGTTCGGTGAGTCCGCTCGTTCGATGCTGGCGGCGAACCCTGCGACCCAGGATCTCGAACGCCGCTTCCAGGGCGTGCTCCAGAACCTCGGACGCCTGCTGCGCAACTTCCCCAATTTCGCGGCCCTCGCCGCCAACGACCTGCTCGGTGCCATCGCGGACCTCGCGGTGCTGGTCATGAGTGCCGCGGACTTGTTGATCGAAGGCTTCCTCCAACTTCTCCGCGACCTCATCGACGCGGTCCTCACGACCCTGACCTCACCGATCCCGATCCCCTTCGTGGCGGACCTCTTCCAGGCTCTCACCAAGCGCCCGCTGACTCTCGTGGAGTTGGGCGCCTTTCTGGTCGCGGTGCCGACCACCATCCTCTACAAGGCCGTCTACGGCCAGGCCCCGATTCCCGCGGGGACGGCGGCGTTCTCTCCCTTCACGCTGCCGGCGTGGGGGACGATCGCCCTCGCCATGGGGTTCCTGCTGCGGGCGATTACGGAAGGCCTCAACGACACGGCCATCTTCTCGGGGGGGGGCGGCACCGTCGTCGGAGCGGTGAATCTCGGGATGGGCGTGGCCCTTTGGGGAATCAAAGCCGTGCTCGCCGTGATGCTCGCCCCCAACAACAGCCTTTCCGTGGAGGACACCCTTGTGCTCCTGCTCGGGCTGGCGCCGATCGTCCTCGGGGTCGCCTGGCTACGCGCATCCCCGGCCCTCCGGGCCACCTCGAAGGCGGTGTTCCCGTTCTACCTCACGTTTTACGGGTTGTTCCTGACCGCGATCCACACCTCGCTCGCCGCCTTGGGTTTCGCCGGCGTGCCGAATCAGAAGAAGTACGCCACGAACTTCGTGGCCAATGTCACCGGTGACTCGCCCGCGGTGGTGAAGGCGCTCGTCAACGTCGTCATCGATGGCATCGAATTCGGCCGCGTCGCCGTCGTGGCGGTGGACTTCGCCGGCAATCTGCTCTCCGGGGTGTTCCTTCGGTTGCAGTGGCCCCGCGGCGCGGCGTCTCTCGTGCTCGCCTGAACGGGTCCAGCACACTTGCTAGGATGCCGGGGTCCACCGGCACCCTGGCATGCGGAGCACCGATCCCACCGAACCCGCGGGCCGCCGCGCGAACCGTGCTACCGACGAAACTCGGGAGCCGGCTTGCACGGCGTTGCCGGCCTCCCTGGCGGGCTTTCGCGTTCTTGGTCGGCTCGGGGAAGGGGGCATGGGCACGGTCTACCTCGTGGAGGAGGGGGAGCCGCTCCGGCGCCAGGTGGCGTTGAAGGTGATCCGTGGGGCCGTGGAGGCCTCCGACAGCGACCTCGCCCAGCGGTTCGAGGCCGAGCGCCGCGCCCTCGCCGCGCTCGGCCACCCGAACATCGCCCAGATCTTCGCCGCCGGTTCGACCGCCGGCGGCCAACTCTGGTACACCCTCGAGTACATCGCCGGGCCGCCCGTGAACCGCTACTGCGAGGAGCGGAAGCTCGGTCTGCCCCAGCGCCTGGAGCTGTTCACGGCGGTCTGTCGGGCCGTCCACTTCGCCCACGAACACGGCTTCCTCCATCGCGATCTGAAGCCGGGCAACGTGCTGGTGCGGGAGGTGCTGGGTCGCGCGGTGCCGAAGATCATCGACTTCGGTGTCGCCCGCGCCCTGCGGGAGCCCGGGACCGAGGAGGCGCCGCCCACCGTCGTGGGGACACCGGCCTACATGAGCCCCGAGGCCCGGGAACCGGGACTGGCGGCCGGCGGCCTCGACGCGCGCTCGGATGTCTATTCGTTGGGGGTGATGCTCCACGAGCTGATCCACGGAGAGCGCCCGCGCCCCGGGCGGCGCTCGCCGCAGGGTGACGACCTCGAGGCCATCGCGGCCCGTGCCCTCGCACCCGCCCGTGCCGATCGAACCCCGAGTGCGGCGGTCCTGGCTGCGGAGGTCGAGGGCTGGCTCGAAGGCAACCGCCCGCGGCGCGGCAGGCGGCGCCGGGCCTGGGCGGCGGGCCTCCTCGCGCTGGCCGCCCTGGTGGCGGTCGTCGTCAGCCGCGCCCCGGGGTCCCCGGGTGCCGCCATCCACTCCTTGGCGGTGGTCCCGTTCGAGGACCTTTCGGCCGCCGGCGACCAAGGCTACCTGGCCAGTGGCTTGGCCGAGGCCGTGTTGTTCGATCTCGCCCAGCTCCGCGATCTGCGCGTGATCTCCCGCACATCCGCGCTTCATCTGAGCGCTAGCGGTCGGCCGCCGGCCCGAATGGCTCGCGAGCTGGGGGTCGACGCTCTGGTCGAAGGCGCTGTCGTCCGGGCGGGCCCGACGGTCCAGGTCACCGTACGGCTGGTCGACTTGCGCACCGACACCACCCGCTGGAGCGGGCGCTTCGAGGAGGATCTCGGGGATCTGCTGGCGCTCGAGCGGGACGTCGCCCAGGCCATCGGCAGCGCGCTGCGCGCCGAGCTGTCGGAGACCGACCGCGCCCGCCTCGCCCACGCCGTTCCGCCGGTTCCCGCCGAAGCCGTCGAGGCCCATTTGCGCGGGCGAGCCTTGTGGAACGAACGCACCGAGGCCGGCGTGCGGGCGGCCCTCGTCGAGTTCGAGCGGGCGGCAACCCTGGCTCCGAGCTGGGCTCCGGCCCACGTCGGCATCGCCGACTGTTACTTACTCTTGCCTCCTTACGGCGGCATCGCGCCGTCCGTGGCCTATCCACGAGCGCTGGCGGCGGCCCAGAAGGCGCTGGCTCTCGATCCTGCCTCGGCCGAGGGCCATGCCACTCTCGGCCTGCTGCTGCTCGAGCACTCCTGGGACTGGCCAGGCGCCGAACGCGCCTACCGCCGCGCCATCGAGCTCAACCCGGGCTACGCCACCGCCCACCAGTGGTACGCCGAGCTGTTGAGCCGCTCCGGTCGCCACGTCGAGGCGCTCGAGCAGATTCGTCAGGCCGAGAACCTCGATCCCCTCTCGAAGATCGTCGGCGCGGTCTACGGCTGGGCGTTGACCAACGCACGACGGTGGGACGAGGCCGCTGCCCAACTCGACGAGGTGCTCTCCCTCGACCCCGACTTCCTTCCGGCCGAGGGTTTTCGTGCCGTCGTCGAGATCGCCCGGGGTCGACCCGCGGCGGCGATCCCGAGGCTCGAGCGAGTGGTCGCGGGGCATCCCGAGGACTCCCGTCATCTGGGCGAGCTGGGGGTGGCCTTGGCCCGCGCGGGTCGCCGGATCGAAGCGGAGGCGCTTCGTCCCGCCCTCGCCCCCCCAGCCCCAGCGTTCCACCGGGCGCGTCTCGAGCTGGCCCTGGGTCGGCGGGAGGCGGCCCTCGCCGAGCTCGAACGGGCGCGGATCGAAGCCGGCGTCTGGATGTTGTTCCTGCGGGTCGACCCGCTACTCGACGACTTGCGCGGCGCGCCGCGCTTCGTCGCCCTCGAGCGGCAAGTCGGATTCGTCGAGACCGCGGGGAAGCCGCCCTAACGGAAGCGAGCACGGTCGATCTGGTGCCGCTGCAGGAGGGTGTGGATCAGCTGCCGGGAAACCCCCGCGTGGCGGGCGGCCTCGCTCACCGAGCCCCGGGTGCGCCGCAGCACTTCCTCGAGATATCGGCGCTCGAAGCGGTCGTTGGCCAGGGCGCGGGCCTCGGGCAAGCTCGGCAAGGCGTCGTCCGGCGCCAGTGGACTCGCTGTTGAGGCCTCGGCGAGCCCCAGGTCGGCCGCCGTCACGTAGGCGCACGGGGCCAGCCACAAGGCCCGCTGCACCCGATGCTCGAGCTCCCGGACATTGCCCGGCCAGGGGTGCTCGAGAAGCGCGCGCCGCGCGTCGTGACCGAGCCGAGCGGGGCTCGACTCTCCGCCCTGAGCTCTGAGCACCGCCTCGGCAAGCACCAGCACGTCCTCGCCCCGCTCGCGCAGAGGTGGCACCACCACGCTGACCACCGCCAACCGGAAGTAGAGGTCCTGGCGTAGCTCGCCGCGAGCCACCTGCTCTTCGAGATCGCGGTGGGTGGCGCAGATCACCCGTACGTCGACCGCCGTCGCGCGACCTCCGATCGGCTGGACGGTGCGCTCCTGGAGAAAACGCAGGAGGCGCGGTTGCAGCTCGAGGGGAAGCTCGCCGATCTCGTCCAGGAACACGGTCCCGCCCGCCGCCTCCCGGAGCCGCCCAGAGCGCGCCTGGGCGGCGCCCGTGAAGGCGCCGCGCTCGTGCCCGAAAAGCTCGCTCTCGATCAAACTCGCGGGCAACGCCCCGCAATCCACCACCACGAACGGGCGCTCCGCCCGGGGGCTCGAGCGATGCAGGTAGCGGGCGAGCACCTCCTTGCCGGTGCCGGTCTCCCCCGTCAAGCACACCGTGGCGTTCGACGGCGCCAAACGCCGGATCTGGTCGAGAGCGCGGACGAAGGCCGGGCTGGTGCCGAGCGGTGCGACCCCCAGACTCACCCGCAGTCGGGCATTCTCGCGCTCGAGATGCCGGCGGGTTTCGGCCGCCCTCGCAGCTTCGACGGCGCGATCGAGGGCGAGCCCCGCGTGAAGGGCCAGCGTCGAGAGAATCGCCAGCTCGCCAGCACCGAAACTCGGCACGGGTCGCGCGGAATCGAGGCCGATCACGGCGCCCCGAGCGGCGGGGATCGGCAGGCAGACGACCGAGCGGCGGCCACCGGCCAGGAGACTCTCCGGCCACTCTCCGAGCGGCTCTTGGCTCTCGGTGTCGGCAACCACCACGGGCTGGTTGGAAGCGAGGGCGCGGCGCGGCAGGCTGCGAGTCAGGAGCTCGTCGAGTGCCAGCTCCCGGCCGCCCGTGTCCCGCGCCACGGCTGCCGCCAGCGAATCACCCTCGCCAGCGAGGAAGATCACACCTCGCTCCGCGCCGACCACCCGCAGGGCGTGATCGATCACCGCGACGAGGATCTCGTCGTGAGTCTCCGCGCGGGCAAAGCTCTCACCGGCCCTCGCCAGCTCAGCCAGCAAGAATGCGTCGCGTCGCGGGTCGCCGGAGAGGGCCGGGCACGGAACCCCGGTATTCTCCATCACCGCGGCGAACTGAATGTGGCTGTCACCGAGCTCAAACCAGGTGCCGTTCTCCAAAGCCACCGGAGCCGTGATGGGCTCGCCTGAAACCCGCGTTCCGGATTGGCTCCCGAGATCTTCGAGCCACCACCCACCAGACGCCCGGCGCAGGCGACAGTGGCGCCGAGAGACGCTCGGGTCCGCCAGTACGACATCGCACTCAACGCCACGCCCGACCACCACCTCGTCCTTGGCCGGCAACGGCCGACGCCCGACTCCAGTGGCGTAGATCACGAGCTCGGCGCTCGGCACGGGCCTGCGTTCGGAAGCGGCGGCGGGCTTCGTTTCATCGTTCATGGGAGGTCTCGTGGACCTCAGTTTACGCTTCAATCGCGGTCATGGCTTCGGCCGAGTCCGGGGCCTCGCGGAAATCGACGGCCCCGTTCTGGTTTTCGGTCCGTCAGGTAGGGGGATTCGAGGTCGGAAGAAGCTCGGAGCCGTGCCGGCTGGTCGTGGCTCGGGCAGAGCGTCGGCTGTCACTTCCGCCAGCCGCAGCCGATAGCAGACCTGGAACAACACGCCGTTTTCGTGCTGGCCCGGGGCGTTGTCGGCAACCCCGGCACGGCACGGCGGGATCAACCGCGGGGTCGTGGCAGGTGGCCGGATACCTACTGGCTACTCGAAATGGAGAGAGTCAACCCCGAACCGGGCTTCCCCCTCACTTCGACCTCGACCACGTTGGAACCCTCTTCGAGCTCGATAGGAATCGTGTAGCTCGAAGCGTTCGGCCGGAAGTCCGATGGCCGCAGGATCGTCGCTCCGTTCAAAGCCAAGGTCGCCGACGACACCCCGTCGCTCATTACCGAAAGGACCCCGGCCCCGCCACAAGAGAGCCACTCGATCTGCTCGGACGATGGATGGCCTGGGCTCCGGCGAAACGTCAGAGGTTGGTCCGATCGGGCCGTAATGGCAGTCCGAGAGTGTGGCTACTCTCACGTTGTCGATGTAGACGTCGCCCCACGTGCGAAGAACGATCGGCCCCTGATGATGAGTCAGGTCGAAGTTGTGGACTTGCTCCACACCCGCAACAAGGAGCCGGAAGTCTCCGCCAGCTTCGATCCCTTTTCGCCACGGACCCAGAAACTCAACCGGCTCGCCCCCTCGATCTTGCGACCCGGCTTGGCGCCCCAGTTGCCATCAGGGTATTGCCAATACACCCCGGCCCACCCTTTCGCGCCTGGTTGGTAGGCAATCCGTATGCACGACGGAGCTGAATGTGGGTTCCCTCGCCACTGATCGTCGAGCTGAATATGCTTTCCTCTCATTTCGCCGTCTCCCATCCAGCCGGACGGGTAGTAGTACCCTTCAATGGGTGACGGTGCCTGCAACTGCACCGAGGGTGTAGGTTGCGCACCGGCGGCCCGGCTCCCGGGGCGTGCACGTGGTGTGGTCTACTCCCCCTCCATTCCCAGATGCGCGGGGAGCTTTCTGCGCCCAAGGCCAAAACCCAGGTCACCGCTCCGGCCTCAAGGATGCGCCTCGCGGTCCCGCGAGTCACTCAGACGAACGATGTCTCCTTTCTCGCCTTCGCCCCCGACCACGGTGGCCTTGGCGAAATGTTCGTCGACGATGGAATCGATGCGCACGGTGCCGACCTTGCGGTGCTTGAATCGCAGGCCGTGCTTCGGGTTAGAGCCCAGGTCTCGAGTCACTCGGACGACTTCGAGCACCTGGCCCACCTCGGCGCCTTCGGAGGTGCCAATACACAGATAGATCTCCGCTCCGGTTGATTCGAGAACGCTGCCGGCCATGAATGCCCGGTGGCGAAGCCCTGGACCGTCGGCCGGAGCCGAGAGCGCCCCGGCCCCGCCGACCAGTACGAGGATGAGTGCGAGGATGGAATTTCTGGACATACTGAGGCTCCTTTCAAGGACACCGAGGGGCGGCCGGGGCGTTGGAGATGGGTCGTCTCTAGGCTCCGACCGGGGCGATGGCGCGGGCCGCGGGACCCTTCGGTTGCCGCAGCTCCCGGCCCCGCCACAGCTTGTAAATCGCCGGATACACAAGCAGCTCGAGGGCGAAGGACGTGACGAGGCCGCCGATCATGGGCGCGGCGATGCGTTTCATGACGTCGGAGCCGGCCGAGGTTGACCACAGGATCGGCAGCAGGCCCATGAAAGCTGCGGCCACGGTCATCATTTTCGGCCGGACGCGTTTGACCGCGCCGTGGACGATCGCTTCGTCGGCTTCGTTCACGTCGCGTAACCGTCCCCGGGCCTTGGCGTCGTCCCAGGACAGATCGAGGAAAAGCAACATGAAGACGCCGGTCTCGGCGTCGAGACCGAGGAGCGCAATCATCCCCACCCAGGCGGCGATCGAGACGTTGTAATCGAGCAGCCAGAACAGCCAGATCGCCCCGATGGCCGAGAAGGGCACGGCGAGCATCACGATCCCCGACTTGATGGCCGAGCGGGTGTTGGCGTAGAGCAGGGCGAAGATCAGCAGCAGGGTGATCGGCACCACGACCTTCAGCCGCTCGCGGACGCGGATCATGTTCTCGTACTGGCCACTCCAGGTCAGCGAGTAGCCCGCGGGCAGCGTGACCGCCGCCGCGACGGCACGTTTGGCGTCCTCGACGTAGCGGCCGATGTCGCGCGCCGCGAGATCGACGTAGACGTATCCCGCGAGGAAGCCGTTCTCGTCGCGCAGCATCGACGGGCCTTGCACCAGCCGGATGTCGGCCAGCTGGCCGAGGGGCACCTGCACCTGATTTGGGACCTGGGTCGGGGTGGCCACCAGCACCCGAGCGAGCCGCTCGGGGTCGTCGCGCAGCTCGCGGGGGTAGCGCACGTTGACGGGATAGCGGGCGCGCCCCTCGATCGTGGTGGTGACGGTTTCGCCCCCGATCGCGGTCAGCAGGACCTGTTGCAAGTCGTCGATCGACAGGCCGTAACGGGCGAGCTGGTCGCGCCGCGGCACGAGGTCGAGAAAGTACCCGCCCGCAACCCGCTCGGCGTAAACCGAACGGGTACCCGGCACGGTACGCACGGCCTTCTCGATTTCGGTGCCGAGCCGCTCGATCTCGGCCAGGTCGGAACCGAGGATCTTGATGCCGAGGGGCGTCCGCACGCCCGTCGAGAGCATGTCGATACGCGCCTTGATCGGCATCGTCCAGGCGTTGGTGACACCCGGGGCTTGGAGCGCGCGGTCCATCTCGTCGACCAGCTCGTTCCATGAGAGACGGTCCGGCCAGAAAGGCCGAAACGCGGCCTTCGTCCATTCCGGCCAGCCCGAATACCAGCGAGCCTTCGGTCGCCACTGGTCGCTCGGCTTGAGCACCACCGTGGTCTCGACCATCGAGAACGGCGCCGGGTCGGTGGAGGTGTCGGCCCGGCCCGCCTTGCCAAACACCCTCTCGACCTCGGGGAAGGAACGCAGCACGCGGTCCTGGGCGATCAGGAGCTCCTGGGCCTGAGCCACCGAGACGCCCGGCAGGGTCGTGGGCATGTAGAGCAGAGTCCCCTCGTTCAAAGGCGGCATGAACTCGGTGCCGAGGGAGAAGTAGGCCGGAATGGAAAGGGCTACCAGGCCGAGGGCCGCGGCGAGGGTCTTCCGCGGATGGTGCAGCACGAAGCGGCAGGCCGGTTCATAGGCCCGGAACAGGGCGCGGCTGATCGGGTGGCGCTCCTCGGCGTGGTACGTCCCCACGGCGGCAGCGGTCGCGAGCCGGGCCAGCCAGCGGGGCCGGAAGCGGAACGGCTCGATGCGGGCGAACAGCATGCGCAGGGCCGGGTCGAGGGTGATCGCGAGGAGCGCGGCGATCGCCATGGCGAGGTTCTTCGACACGGCCAGGGGCTTGAACAGCCGCCCTTCCTGGTCGACCAGGACGAACACCGGCAGGAATGCCACCGCGATCACCAGCAGCGAGAAGAACACCGAGGGGCCGACCTCCTGCAACGCCGCGAGGCGGATCTCGAAGAAGGAACCCTGGCGTCCCGACTCGAGCCAGTGGTGAATCTTGTTGTAGGCGTTTTCGACCTCGACGATCGCCCCGTCGACGAGCACGCCGATCGAGATGGCGATCCCGGCCAGGGACATGACGTTGACGGTGAAGCCCAGAAAGTGAAGGGGGATGAACGCAAGCAGCACGGAAATCGGAATGGTCAGGATCGGGACTACGGCCGAGGGGAGGTGCCAGAGGAACAGCAGGATCACCAGCGAGACGATGATCATCTCGATCACCAGCTCGTGCTTCAACGTCCCGATGGCGCGCTCGATGAGCGTCGACCGGTCGTAAGTGGTTACCAACTCGACTCCCGCCGGCAGCGAACTCCGCAGCTCGTCGAGTTTGGCTTCGACGCGGCGGATGACGGCGAGGGCGTTCTCGCCGTGGCGCATGACGACGATGCCGCCGACGGTATCGCCCGTGCCGTCCAGGTCCGCAACCCCGCGGCGCAGATCCGGACCGAGCGCCACCCGGGCCACGTCGCGGAGCAGCACCGGCACCCCACCCGGCCCGACCTTGACCACCACCTGCTCGAAGTCCGCCGCGCTCTGCGCATAACCCCGGCCCCGGACCATGAACTCACGGCCCGAGAGCTCGAGCAGGCGCCCGCCGACCTCGTTGTTGGAACGCCGCACGGCCTCGACGATGGTGTCGAGAGGAAGCCCGAAAGCCGCCAGCCGATTGGGATCGACGGTGATCTGGTACTGGCGCTGGTAGCCCCCGATCGCGGCCACCTCGGCCACACCGGGCACAGATTGGAGGGCGTACCGCAGGGTCCAGTCCTGGTAGGAGCGCAGCTCGTCGAGAGAGTGCCGCCCTTCCCGGTCGACCAGCGCGTACTGGTAGACCCAGCCGACGCCGGTGGCGTCCGGTCCGAGCTCGGTACGGACGCCCTCCGGCAGCCGCGCTTCTATCTTCGACAGGTACTCGAGTACCCGCGAGCGCGCCCAGTAGAGGTCGGTACCATCCTCGAAGATCACGTAGACGTAGGAGAAGCCGAAATCGGAGAACCCGCGGATCGCTTTGACCTTGGGCGCGCCCAGGAGCGTCGCGATAATCGGGTAGGTAACCTGGTCCTCGAGGATGTCCGGGGAGCGATCCCAGCGGGAGTAGACGATGACCTGGGTGTCCGACAGGTCGGGCAGGGCGTCGAGCAGAATCTGTCCGAGGGTGAAGCCGGCCACCGCCACGAAGGCCGCCACGGCGCCCAGGACCAGGAACCGGTTCTCAGCCGAGAAACGAATGATGCGCTGGATCATGACGGTCCTCGTTCCCTTGGGGCAGAGTCAGTGAACGTGCCCCGCTGCCGGGGGCGCCTTCTCGAGGTCGGTCAAGGCGGCTCGCAGCTTGGAGTCGGCGTCGAGCAGGAAGTTGGCGCGGGTCGCCAACCGCTCGCCCTCGCGGACCCCCGTGGCGAGGAGCGCCCGGCCGGAGCCCCGCAGGGTGACGCGGACCTCGCGCGGCTCGAAGGACCCCGGGCCGATCTCCACGAAGACCACCTGCCGTAGTCCCGATTCGATCACCGCGTCCTCGGGCACGGTCACTCCCTCGTCGCTCGATAGCGGGACGGTGACGTCGACGTACATGCCGGGCTTCAGGCGGCCGTCGGTGTTCGAGAGCTCGAGGCGGACGCCGAGGGTGCGGGTCTCCGGCGCCAGGGTGGGGGCGATGAAGGTGATCGGGCCGGCGACGGCGAGGCCGGGCTCGTAGGGCGATTGGACCTCGCCCCGCTGGCCGACGCGCAAGAAGGGCGCCTCGCTCTCGTAAAAGTCCGCCTCCACCCAAACGTGGGAAAGGTCGGTCAGGGTGAATAGCTCCATGCCGGGTTCGACCGCCATGCCCTCGAGGACTTGCTTGGCGCTCACAAAACCGGACGCGGGGGCTCGGAGGGTCACCGCCCGTTGCGCTTGCCCCGTTTGCTCGAGGGTTGCCAAGAAACTCGCCGGCACGTCGTAGAGCTCCAGTCGCTGGCGCGCCGCCGCTACGAGGTCCGCTGCGCCGCGCTGTACCTCGGGGAGGCTCGAGGTGGCGAAGCGGGCCGCCGCCCGGCGCGCCCGCAGGTACTCCTCCTGGGAAGCGAGGAGCTCTGGGGAGTAGAGCGCCAGGATCGGCTGCCCGGCACGCACCTCCTGACCGGTGAAGTTGACGTGAAGCTTCTCGACCCAGCCGGCGATCTTGGTGTGGACGTGGCGGACGCGGCGCTCGTCGGCGGTGACCAAACCGACCGTCCGGGTCGTTCGTTCCAGCCGCTCGCGGCGAGCCGGCTCGGTACGTACCCCGGCGAGGTGGAGGCCGGCTTCGTTCGCCGCCACTCGGGCGAGACCGGGCACCGGGCTCGGCGCGGCCTCGGCTTCGTTCGGAAAGACCGGCACGTAGTCCATGCCCATTTCGTCCTTGGCGGGCACCGGCGAGGTGACGGTGGGGTTCATCGGGTGGCGGTAGAACAGGGGTTCTGCATCTTCCGGCGACCCGGCCGAGCGCTCGCCCGTTTCGAGAGGGACGAGTCGCATCGTACAGACGGGACAATCGCCGGGCCGGTCCGACGTGTAGGTCGGATGCATGGGGCAATACCAGCGGGCGCTGGCGTCTTTCGGTTCTCCGCCGCAACCGGCGAAGAACAAGGCGATCCCGAGGACCCCGAGGAGCACGGGGCGGCCGAGAGACGAAGCGAGCTGCGAGCGATTCATGGAAACTCCTCTCGACTGGGAGCGATGGGTCCGGGACCGGCCAGCCGATCGAACTGGGCGCGGGCGGTGAAGCGTTCGGCCTCGCGCCGGGCGAGGGCGACACGGGCCTCGAGCCAGAGGTTGAAGTCCTCGATCACGGTCGAGAAGTCGCCGCGGCCGACCAGATAGGACGCCCGCGCGGCGTCCACGGCGGCGCTGGTCTGGGGCAGGATGCCCTCCCGGTAACGCTCGGCTTGGCGGTCGGCGTTGGTCCAGGCGGAGCGCCAGTGCGCGGCCTCGGCGCGAACCATCGCCTCGGCGTCGGCTTGTTGGCGGCGGGCCGCCTCGAGCTCGAGCTCGGCCGCGTGCAGGTGGGGAAGCTGCTTCTGGCGTCGCCACAGGGGCCACTCGACCCCAAAGCTAACCTCGAGAATCGGGTCGAACCCGCCCCGGGAGGCGAAGCCCGCACCGGCCGAGAAGTCGGGCTTCAGGCCGAGCCGGGCTTGCTCGACCCGGCGCTGGGCGAGGCGTACCGTCGCGCCCGCACGAGCCACCTCGGTGGAGCCGGACAACGCCAAAAGCTCGGCGTCGGGGCCTACGGCCGCAACCGCGGGCAGAGTCTCGACCGGGGCCAGGGGCGCATCGCCGGGGCGGTCCAGCCAACGGTTCAGGGCGGCCACGGTGGCGTGGCGTTCGTTCTCGAGGTCGCCGAGACGCTCGCTGACCCGCTGCGCCTGAATTTGGATTTTGAGCACGCCCTCCTGGTCACCTTCGCCCGTCGCATAGCGACCGAGGGCGACTTGTTCGAGCAGGTCGACCAACTCGCGGGCGGCAACCAGGGTTTCAGCTTCGCGATCGAGGGCGTACAGCCGGCCGTACAGTGTGGCCACTTCCGCCGCCACTGAGCGCTCGAGCTCCGCCACGGCGGCCGCGGCTTCGGCCGTTTCCGCCACGGCGACGGAGCGGGCCGCCGCCCGCTTTCCAGGGTAAGGAAGTACCTGTCGAGCCTCGATGCCGAGCATGGCGTCCTCGTCGTCGCCCAGGGTCGGCGAAAAGCCGACGTTCCGGACGACGGATTCGACCATCGGGTCGGGCAACGCGGTGGCGGGAGCCTCGAGCTCACCCCGTGCGGCCACCCGGGCACGGGCCGCCTGCAGCACCGGTGCGCGGGCTAGGGCCTCGGCGACGAGGTGCTCGAGGTCAGCCTCGGGCCGAGGCGAAAAAGGATGCGCCAGCGCCAAGGCCAGCGAGAATGCGGAAACCCATCCGATCATGACGTCCTCCTCGGGCGTGAACGAGGGCATGGCCGCCACGTCGGGAGTGGCGGCGGTCCGTTCAGGCGCGAGGGGGCATCAAATGCGGAGGAGGCAGGTTAAAGCGAGGGAATCGAGTGGGCGGGGCGGCTTCGCCGCGAGGACGCGAGCCTCAAAAACCGGCGCGGGCACCGGCAAGGCCAACACCGGGCCAAGGCCGGCCGCAACGTCCAGCGCACCGAACCGCTCGGGCGGGTTCGAGGGCGGAGTCGAGGCCTCGAAGCTCTGCCGACAGCACGCCGCCGCGATTTCGGCCCCGTCTGGTGGGCAGCAGTCGTGGCCGGCGGCCGTCATCGCTGGGCACTCCAACATCGGGCACACCGCAAGACCGACCACGAGCCCAGGCAGCAGTAGGGCTGCGGCAAGCACGAAGGCGAGGGCGCGGCGGCGATCCGTCATAGGCGTTCTGAAGATACTCCTCGGCTGGTCTCGTGTCCACCCCACGCTCTCAGCGTTCCCCTCGCAGCAGTCGCAGCGCATTGGCGATGACCAGCAGCGTCGCGCCGGTGTCCGCGGCGATGGCGAGCCACAGACTGGTCTTTCCCGCCAATGCGAGGGCGAGGAAAACCGCCTTGACGGCTAGAGCGAAAACGACGTTGGCGCGCAAGATTGCCAGTGTCCGTCGCGAATGGCGGATCAGCCAGGCGAGTTTTCCCAAATCGTCAGATAGGAGAGCCACGTCGGCCGACTCGATGGCCGCGTCGGTGCCGGTGCCGCCCATGGCGACGCCGAGGGTCGCGCGGGCGAGCGCCGGCGCGTCGTTGACACCATCACCGATCATCGCCACCGCGCCGTCGCGCGTGAGGAGTTCTTCGATGATGCGGAGCTTGTCCTCGGGCAGAAGCTCGCTACGCACCTCGTCGATGCCGACTTCGCGGGCGACGACGTCCGCCGTGGGCCGGTGGTCGCCCGTCAGCATCACCAGGTTCCGCACTCCCGCCGCATGCAGAGCCCGCACAGCGCTTGCCGCCTCGGGCCGGATCTCGTCGGCCAGGGCCAGGAGGCCACAGACGTGGTCGTCGTTGCCCACGACCACGATCGTGCGACCGGAAGCCGAGAGCGCCTCGATGCGGGCGTGGATCTCGGGTGTCTCCTGACCCGTTTCTTCAAGATATCGATGCGAGCCGAGCCAGTACCGCCGGCCACCGATCCAGCCGTGAGCTCCTCGGCCGGGCAGGATGGTGAAGTTCTCGGCCGGTGCGACGGTGACTCCTCGTTCGGCCGCGTACTCGCGAACCGCGCGGGCGAGCGGGTGTTCGCTGGTCGCTTCGAGAGCGGCGACCCGCTCGAGCAGCTCCCGTTCGTCGTGCTCCGCGAGCGGTACGATCTCGACGACCTTGGGCCGGCCGCGGGTCAGGGTGCCGGTCTTGTCCATCGCCACCGTGACCAGCTTCGCCGGCAGCTCGACCGCTTCGCCGCCCTTGAGCAGGATGCCGTGGCGCGCCGCGGCGGCGAGCGAAGCCACCACCGCCACCGGCGTCGCCACGACCAGGGCACAGGGGCACGCGATCACCAGGAGGGCGAGGGCCCGGTACAACGCTTCGCTCCAGGTCAGACCCGCGAGCAGCGGCGAGGCGACGGCGACCGCCAGCGCGGCCAGGAAAACCACTGGCGTGTAAACGCGGGCAAAGCGCTCCACCCAACGTTCCGCGGGGGAGCGACGGGAGCGCGCCTCCTCGACGCGGCGGAGAATCCGCGCCAAAGTGGTGTCCCCGGGCGGCTTCGTGGCCTCGATCTCGAGCGCGCCGCGGCCATTGATCGAACCGGCGAACACCTCGTCGCCCACGGCCTTGTCGACCGGTACGCTCTCGCCGGTAATCGGCGCTTGATCGAGGTCCGATACCCCGCTGACGACGCGACCGTCGAGCGCCAGGCGCTCCCCCGGGCGCACCCGGAAGCGAGTCCCTACGGTCGCCTCCGAGACCGCGATCTCCTGCTCGGAGCCGTCCGGTCGCCGTACCCGCACCACCGGTGGAGCCAGGGAGAGCAGCGCTTCGACCGCGCGCCGGGCGCGCCCGACGCTCCACGCCTCGAGCGCGAGCGACAGAGCAAAGAGGAAGGCGACGGTGGCGGCCTCGAGCCACTCTCCGATGCCGACCGCCCCGATCACCGCCAGCGTCATCAGCAGATTCATGTCGGGCCGAAGGGCACGCGCCGCGGCCCATGCCTTGGGCACCACGAACCAGCTTCCCGCCACGATGGCGACCGCATGGAGGGCCTGCGCGGCCGGCGGAACGGCCGCCTCCCCGTGCAGGGTGCCATCCAAGCCATTCACCGCGACCTGCACGGCGAAGCCCGCCACCATCGCCCCGCCGGACAGGGCGGTGGCCCGGAGCCGAGCGCGCCGAGCCTCTCCCGTCGCTCCGGCCACTTGCCAGGGTTCGGCTTTCATGCCGGTCGCCGCCACGGCCGCCTGGACCCGCTCGGCGTTCGCCTCGGCGGGCACGGTCATGCGGCCGGCGAGCACGTCGAAGCCCAAGCGTTCCTCGCCGCCGACGATCGGTCCCACGGCTCGTTTGAGGACGGCCACCTCTTCGGCGCAGTCCATGCCTTCAATGCGGAACGAGAGGGGAGCACTCACGGTTTCGCCTCCTCGCGTCGGCCGCCGAAGCGGGCATAAACGGCGGGCAAGACCAGCAGCGTGAAGAGCGTCGAGGTGACAAGGCCTCCCACCATGACAACCGCCAGGGGGCGCTCGAGCTCGGAGCCGCCGAGGCCGAAGAGCATGGGGGTGAGGCCGAGGATCGCCGCTCCGGCGGTCATCAGCTTCGGCCGCACGCGACCGAGGGAGGCTTCGCGGACGGCAGCTTCGAGCGGTAAGCCCTGGCCCAGGAAGCCCTTGGTCTGGGTGATCAGCACGAGGCTGTTCTGCACCGCCACGCCGAAGAGTCCGATGACGCCCACGATCGAGCTGGCGTTCCAACTCTCGCCCGCGAGCGCGAGGGAGAACAGGCCACCCGCGAAGGCGAGCGGCAGGGTGGCGAGCACGATCGTGACCTCGCGCACGGAGCCCAAGGCGAGCAGCAGCAGGAAGAACACGAGGGCGAGCGACACCGCGGAGGCGATACCCAGACGGCGTTGGGTCGCCCGCGCCTCTTCGACCTGGCCTGCGAGGCCCACCGTGGTGCCGGGCGGCAGCGACATCGTCGCCAAGCGGGCCTCGATGCGCTGGGCCGTGCCCCC
>JANRLG010000252.1:0-5926 GCA_033762835.1 Thermoanaerobaculia bacterium | reverse complement strand
CGCGAAGGCGTAGTCTCGGCTGTTGATCGTCGTTACCCAACCGGCTTTGTAATACGTGGCGATGTCTTGGTACTTCGCCGCGGGAGACGCCTTGGTCGTGGTGTTCCAGATCGACAGACTTGCCGGAGGATCGCCGAAGGCCGCCACGACATTGTCCTTGCCGGGCGGAGCGTCGATGTCCCAGATCACCCACCGGGCTTCGCCGGTCGAGTTGCAGGGCACCGGCCAGTCCAACCATTCGCCGCAGCGGAAACCGTCCCGGGAGCCGGTCAGAATGGGGTCCAAGGCCTGGGTCCCGCGGGCATCCCAAACCTGCATGCCGTAGGAGTAGCTGGTGAAGACCCAGCCATTTTCGACGTCCAGCGAGCTCCACTGCGGATAGCGGAAGTTCGTCGGCTGCTGGCCGGTGTAATCGGTAGAGTCGCGGGCCGGCGGAATCACACCGGAGACCCCGGGTTGAAGCGCTCCCCACAATCCCGCCGGCGCGGCCGAGGCGATGTTGCCGTCGATGCACGACTGGGCGTGTGACGGCGGCGCCGAGCTGGCAACCAACAGGATGAGGGCAAGCACCGAGTACGAGGCCGACGACTTCGAGATCACGGGGATCTCCTCCTCCGGCAAGCCGGCAGCGTGGAGTGAAGGGGGTTCACGACGGCATCCTCACTGCGGCGAACGGCAGACGAGGGGAGCATCGCGCTCCCCTCGTCAGGGTTGTTCACTGACCGGTGATGTAGGCCGGATCGTTGTCCGCGTTGACCACCTGGGCCGCGGCCAACACCCGACCGGACTGCACCGTGACTTCGACGGTGAAGCCCGCTCCAGCCACCACACCCCCTGGGAACGGATGCTGCGAGGGTGAGATCTGGCGCATCTTGCCGGGGCCGAGCGACAGGCCGGCAGTGCTACCGAGCTCCGTGCCGTCCAAAGCCCGGTAGCGCAGCGAGTACTGGGCATTCTGGTTGGTCGGGTTGAACAACCAGAGGGTCGTGCGGTTCTCACCGTCCTGGCGGAGACCGACCAGGCTGCGGGACTTCGTGGTGCTGGCCGCGTCGTCCACGGTCAGTGCGGGCATGAACTGGCCGTACCGTTCGTCGGTCCGAGCGGCGTCGTAGGTCTCTCCCTGGACCACCGGGTAGACCTGCGTCGTGTTGTCGGACAACACCCGCAAGACGCCGATGACGTTCGACAGGCCCCACTCGGCATTGAGGATGTCTTCGACGCGGCGGGTTTCCCCGGGCTGCAGCGTGATGCTCACTGTGTCGCTGGGTACCGAACTGGCTCCGACGCTGGTGAAGGTGAGCTCCGTCAGGCTCTCGCTCGTGGAGGTGTTGGTCATCACGACATCGGTCTTGAACAGGCTGTTGTTCAGCCCTTGGGCCGACAAGGCCCCGACCAGGAAGACTTCCGACTTGCCGGTCTTGCCGGGCTGCACGAACGCCGGATCACTCGAGGTCAACCGCAGGTTCGCGCCATACGGGAAGAGCGGTCCGCCGACGGTGGTCTCGACCTGCACCCGGTAGTCGTCTTGGTCTTCAACACCGAAGCGACTGCGGATTTCCTCGACTTGGAACTGCTTCTGGCCGTTGGCCGAGATTGCCAGGGGGTCGACCGTCTCCGCGAGCTGATTGCCGTCGCGGTCGAACAACTTCAGCTTGTAGTTGGCGCCGGAGTTGTTGGGATTCGAGACCCCGAAGTAGGCGCTACGGTCGTTGTTGTCGTTGAGACCGACCAAGTGCTGAATGGCCGGCACCGTCGAGGCGGAGGCCGCCGGGAGCTCGACGCCGGTGACGACTTGGCCGAAGACCCGGCCGTCGTCCTGGAACGTCCGGTTGAAGGAGGTCACCACGGGTTTGGTGGTTCCATTCCCCTGGGGCTCGATGAACAGGAAGCCGGCCAAGTTGGCGCGATCGAAGAGATCTCCGACGACGTCCGCCAAGTACAACGTGGCTCCGGGGGCTATCTGCTGGCGGACCTCCGGCGGCGACGGCTCGGGAATGCCGCGCTTCAGGAAGCGGATGATCACGTCCATGGACTGGGCGCCCGGGTTGTAGACGTAGAGGTCGCTGGTCTGGTCGAGTGCGCCGGTCGTCTGGGCGATCCAGGGCAGCAGAACGGCCCGGCTCTCGGGCGTCACCGGGGCGACGATGGTGAACACCTTCGAGGTGGCAGCCGTCTGCGTGCCGTTGCCCACCGTCAAGGTGACCGTGTAGGTCCCCGCTTGAGCGAAGGTGTGGGACGGGTTGGCGCTGGCGCTCGAGGTGTTGTCCCCGAAGTTCCAGCTGAACGTCGTCGCCCCCGTGGACGTCGAGGTGAAGCTGATCGCCTGACCCGCCGTGCCCGTGCAACCGGCCAGGGTGCAGGCCGGCGAGGTGTAGCTGGCAGTCGGGGGGGTACCTCCCCCGCCGCCACCACCGCCACCGCCACCCGAGCCGACCACGACCTGCTTGGTGACCGTCGCGGACGGGCAACCAACGCCGGCGCAGCCCAGCACGTCCAGCCGGACCGAGTAGGTACCGTCGGCCGGGAACGTGTGCGTGACCTGGGTGCCACTCTTGATCACGTTCCCCGGGAAGGTCCAGGAGTAGGCGATGATCGTTCCGGAAGACGAGTTCGTGAACGTCACCTCTTGATTGGCCGCCGGGTTCGTCGGCGAGAAGGTGAAGTTCGCCGTCAGCGAACCGCCGCCGCCACCACCGCCACCACCGCCGGATTCCGAAATCGACACCGACTTGGTGCCGACCGCGGATGAGCAGGCCGAGTTCCGAGCATTGATGCTCTTGGTGCCGGTGGACGACCAGCTGATCTGAATCGAGCTGGTGTTGGTCGCGCCGGTGGCGGTTCCGCCGCCCACGTTCCAGGTCCAGCCGGTAGAAGCCGGGGAACAGTTGGAGGCGGACGCATTGAACGTCAAGGTCTGGTTCGGCGTTCCGCTGCTAGCGCCGGAGACCGAAATCGACGGCGTGCCGCCACCTCCTCCTCCGCCGCCGCCCCCTCCACCGCCACCACTCGTAGCGATGATGATCGACGGCGTGTGCACGTAGACGGCGGACTCAGCGCCGCGCGTTACCTTGAGGCAGGGCGTGTAAGTGCCAGCCGTAGTGAACACCCGCGACGTCGTGGGCTGGCTGGATCCCGAGCCGAAGACGCAGGACCCGGAGTCCGACCCGGTGTGCGCCCAGTCGTAGAAGTACTGGGAGGTGCCGTCGGTGCCGCTGGAGCCGTTGGTGAACGCGACCGTCGCTCCGGTGTTGAACGCACAGATCCCGAAGCTGCAACCCTGGGCTGAGAACTGGGCCACCAGCGGTGCGATCTGCGTGATGTTGACGGTGAGCGCCGCGCTGGCGATCGGCGTCGGGGCTTGACAGTTGCGGACCTGGACCGTGACCGAGCGCTGCCCGGTCGTGGTGTAGGTGTGGATCGGATTGGGGCCGGTCACGGGGTCCGAGACCCAGCCCGTCGGACCGGAGCCGAAATCCCAGTTCCATTCGGTGGCGCCGGGCGCGTTGACGTGGAACTGCACCGTTCCCGCCGTGAAGGCATCGTTGGTAGGAGTAAAGGCGCCCGGAGACGGCAGCGTCGGCAGGGCGGTCAGCGTGACGCTCCCGAGCACGACGGCCGGAGTACCGACACCGGTGATCGTGACCTGGCCTTCGTAGGTTCCGGGCAGGACACCCGAGGTGTTCCAAACGAAGGGATTCGTCGTGCCGGTAGCGCCGGGCAGGTCATCGCCGGACTGCTGGACCTGCCAGGCGTAAGCCAGAGGCGGCCGGCCGGTCACGTTCTGCGCCGTGAAGGTGATCGGGGTGCACACCGGCGCAGTGCTCGGGCTCGCAACGACACCCGAAGCCGCCGGGGCAGACGCCAAGATTTGGATGTTGGCCGTTCCGCTGGCGTTGGCACAGGCCGAATTGGTGGCGGTGACCATGTAGTTCCCTGGAGTCGCCCAGGTGATGGCCGCGGTGGCGGACGACCCGCCCCCCGTTCCCCCGCCAGTGGCCGTCCACGTCCAGCCCGTCGGGTTGGGCGTGCAGTTGAGCGCCGTGGCGGTGAAATTCGCGGCGGCACCGTCGTAGCCCGTCGTGGGACCCGCGACCGTGACCGCCGGCGCGACGTTCACTCGCCGGTGCGTGTCGAACAGCGTCCAGGCAGCACGATAGAAGGTGTTACCGAAGAACTTGCCCACCCGCGGCATGACCTGGCTGAAACCGTTCGGGTTGTTGGCGTAGGCGTAGCTCCAGTAATCCACCTGGGTCGCCGGCTCGGTCTGAGTGCTGACGGTGATGGTGGTATCCGGAGAGATTTCCACCGCGTTGCCCACCGAGCTGACGTCGTAGACCCATTCCTTTTGGAGGCCTGTGAGGCATTTACCGTCGTGACCGAAGTAGAGGTAAGGGGTGCCGTTACCTTCCGAGTAGGTCACGAAGTAGTAGGCGGTACCGATCGGCCCGACCGAATGCAGCTGCGTGGGCGCCGGTAGTTCCGTACAACCGCCGGACAGGCAGCTGGTGATGTTGTAGATATTCGCCACGAACTGATTGGCGGCCGCGGAAAAGACCCACGCCGCGAGATAACTTGATCCTCCCCGCTCCCAGGTCGCCACACCGTGGACCTGGGTCGTCGACAGGAACCGGCCGCCGGACGCATGGAGGTTCACAGCACTGGTCGGATTCGAAATGTCCCACAGCTCCAAGCCACGGACCGAGGTGCCCGACGAGACCGCCAGGAAGTGTTTGCCGTCGGTGCGCCGGAAGCCATCCATGTAGAAGGAAGCGTTCGAGCTACCGAAGCGGCCCTGCCAGACGCCGCAGCCGTGGGACGGGTGAGTGTCGAGGCACGGCGTCGAGAGGTTCTTGGCCGTGGTCATGTCGTACACCGACACGCCACCGATGTTGTGGATTCCGGAACCGCTGGTGAAGGCGTAGTCGCGACCGTTGATGGTCGCGGCGTAAACCGCGCGCACGTCGGTGCTCTCGCTGTCTTGGTACTTGGCGACCGGGTTGCCTTTGTTCGACGTGTCCCAAATCGCCACCGACGCTTTGTTCTCGCCACCCGTGACGACGATGTCGTCCTTGCCGGCGGGCGCATCGACGTCCCAGACGACCCAGCGTGCTTCACCCGCGCTGTTGCACGGCGTCGGCCAGTCGAGCCATTCATTGCACCGGAAGCCATCGCGAGAGGCTAAGAACAGCGGATCCCCGTCGTTCGAGCCGCGGGCATCCCAAATCTGAAGACCGAAGGAGTAGCTGACGAAGACGTAGCCGTTCTCGACATCGAGCGACGAGAAGAGGGGATACCGGAAATTCGGCAACTGCTGCCCGGTGTAATTTGAAGAGTCGCGTGGGTCCGGGATCCCTCCGGACAAACCAGGTTGCAAGGCGCCCCACAACGTAGTTGGGGCAGCGCTCGCGGTGTTCCCGTCGATGCAGGAAGCCTGAGCGAAGGCACGATCTGCCGAGAAGGCGGCCAGAGAAAGCGTCAGGCCGGCGGCCAAAGTGCGTAGGTAGGTCTTTGAGTGCATCGGTAGGATTCCTCCTCGTTCAACGACTTGGGCGGCTGGCTGGGAGACCGGTAGGTGAGACTTACTCGCCAGACACGTCCACTGCGGATCCCCTGAATCTAGCTAGAACAATCGAGTCGGGTGCGGGCAACCCGCCCTGCGCTGCCGCCTGGATTTCCACGCGACACCGCACGACGGGCGGCTGGGCTCTGAAAGAACCGGGTGGGTCGTTGCCGACCCACCCGGTCGTAAGTCACTCAGATCTCAGCCGCGGTTACGGGATGAGAGTGATGCCGTCGTCGATCGTGTCGCAGGCGGTATCGAGGCTCATCGCATCGAAGCCGACGGAGAAGCGGCCGTTGGCATCCATCACGGTGGTGATGTAGGCCTGGGCGGTCGGGTTGAACAGACCACCGGCGACCGAGGTGT
>JANRLG010000251.1:0-61971 GCA_033762835.1 Thermoanaerobaculia bacterium | reverse complement strand
GTGGTGGCCGGGCTGACGCCGCCGGGCATGGCCGCCAACCGCGAGCTGCGTTACCGCGTTTACGTGCTCGACGACCCGACGCTGAACGCCTTCGCCTACCCCGACGGCGCGATCTTCATCCACACCGGCCTGCTCGCCCGGCTCGACAACGAGGACCAGCTGGCAACCGTGCTCGGCCACGAGATGACCCACGTCGAGCATCGCCACATGCTGCGCCACCGGCGCGCCGCCCACAACCGGGAGGTGGGCCTGACCGTGGCCGCGGTGGCCGCCGCCGTGGTGCTGGCAGCCGTCGAGGCCGATGAGCTGGCCGACGGCCACTGGGGTCGCGCCGCGGCGGTGGATCTCTTCGGTGACCTGATCGTCACCCTCGGCCTCGAACTGGCCTTCATCGCCGCCGTCAACGGCTACGGCCGCGAACTCGAACACGAGGCCGACCGCGGCGGCTTCCACAAACTGCGCGCCGCCGGGTACGACGTCCGCGAGGCGCCCCGGGTCTACGAGATCCTCGCTGACGACCACGGCGAAGCCGGCGCCACCGAGACCTTCTTCTTCGGCAGCCACCCCCGCCTCGCCGAGCGGAAGGCCAACGCCCAGGCCGAAGTCGCCCAACAAGGGACCCTCCCAGCAGACCCCCGCACGGACTCCCCCAACTTCGCCGCACGCCTCGCCCCCGTGATCCGCGACGAAGCCCGCCGCAACGTCACCCTGGAGCGCCCCGCCCTCGCCTGCGACGGCTTCGCGCGCTACCTACGGTTGGCGGGCGAAGCGACGGATGCCGAGACGGTTCGGGCGGAGCGGGCGGCGTTGGGGTGCGAGGAGGGAGAAGGATAAGGACGCCTAGGACAAAAACGACAGGAACGACCCGCCGGGATCGCTCGGGCGGGGACGTCGTTCTCGTCGTTGGTGTCGTTGATGTCCTTCCTCAGGGCGTTGTCAGGCCATCGGCCGGAGGAAACAAGAGCCCTCCGCCGACCTTCGTCGACTTCTGGGAACTGCAGCTCACCCCGGCCGCAGCGCTCCCACCTCCACCATCCACTGGAGCGCCAAGACCACCGGCAAGTCCCCGGCTTGCCCGCGTTGGCGGTGTTCGGCCACGAGCTCGTGGGCGGAGCGCTCTTGGTGGGCGCGGGCAAGCAGGAAGCCGATGTCGACACCCAGCAGATCCGCCGGGCGGGTGGGCAAGCGGGCGTCCGGCACGGCCACCAGGGGCTTTCTGGGATCGAGCGTCAGCCGCGGCTGGCGGCGGCTCCAGTAGGGAGCCTCGGGCCACCGGGTTTCACGTCGGAAGTAGGACGCGCGGGTCTCGGCGTAGCGCTCGAAGGCGGCGGCGAGGTACTGGTCGTACTCCGCCAGACTCTCCGAACGGCCCCGTGCGAGCTGTTCGTGAACTGCCCGCGCGGCCCGCAGGCCGGAATCGAGGGCGCGCACGATGCCGCTGCCGGAGAGCGGATCGTGACTCGCGGCGGCGTCGCCGACGGCAATCCAACCGGGGCCGCTGGGGCGATCGAGGCGCGCCGAATGGGCCGCCACGGTGCGCAGGGGGCCGGTGAGGCGCCCGGCGGCGAGGCGCTTGCCGGTGTGCGGCAGGGCCGACAAGGTGTCGAGCCAACGGGCGGCGTCCGCCAAGCCCTGACCGCGGGCGAGGTCGCCATCGGTCAGGAGCGCCACCACGAGCGCCGGGCCGGGCACCCGCACCGAGTAACACCAGCCGCCTTCGAAGGCCTCGACCACCGTGGCACTCTCGACGGTCGAGTCGGCGGGCAAAGCGAGCGTCCCCACGATCGCCACCTGATGATCGAGAAAATGCAGCTCGGCGCCCAGCCGGCGAGCGAACCGGGCACTGCGCCCAGTGGCGTCGACCAGGAAGCGCGCCTGGAACGTCCGCGGGTTCGCACCCTCGACGTCGACCCGCCAAGCCTGGCTTGCGGGGCCCGCGGGCTCGCAGCCGGTGACGTGGACACCGCGTTCGAGTTGGGCTCCGTGGGTCGCTGCGGCTTCTGCCAGGAGCGCATCGAAGGCCCGGCGATCGAGGTTCCAACCGGTGCCGAAAGGCGTCATCAAAAAATCGCGGCCGGCGAGCTCCGGCGAGCCCCAAGCTGCCGCCGTGCCGTAGGCCGGCAGGTGGTCCGCCGCCGCGAAGTCTTCCCAGACACCCAAGGCTGCGAGCAGGGGACGCGCCCCGGGCGAGAGGGTCTCTCCCACCCGAGGTGCGTCGTACTCGGACTTCTCCACCACGGCGACCGAGAGCTCGCCCTGGCGGCGTAGCCCGAGGGCGACGGCGAGCCCCGCCGGCCCGCCGCCCACGACCAGCACGTCGATCGCCGCGGTGCTCATTTGCTGCCGAGCCCCGCGCCCTGGGCCAGGAACGTGGTGTTGCGCTGCTGCTCGGTGAAGAACGGGTAGTCCTTCGGACCTTGGTTCAAGATGAACCCGAGATCCGCCCAAGCCGCGACCATCTGCCCGAAGCTGTTGATGCCCCGGGCGTAGGTTACCGGTTGGCCCGCCGCCGTGATGGCAAAGCCGCCCTGGGACTGGATATTGACGTTAATGCCGTTCGATCCCGCGAGCATGCCTGGCTGGGCCGTAATGTACCCGTCGAGCACCTGATCCCCGGGGTTCATGCTGCCCGCCACCACGTGCATCGGGCTCTGGGGCGGCCACCAGTAGACGTAGAACGAGGGCGGCACCTGCACACCGTCATCCGCCGGGCTCTGGTTGACGATCGGGTTGACGGCGTTGGGCGTCTGCACCGTGCAGTCGAAGAAGTCCGCCTGCCACGGAATCGCCATGCGCTTGGTCAGGTCCCCGGGTTCCGTGGCGTCGCCGTTCTGAGGGTCGCTGGTGAGCGACAAACCGTTCTGTTCGTAGAACTTCTCGAGCTCCTGGTTGCTCCCCGACCAGTGCGCGATGGCGACGTTGTAGGGCTTCGAGTAGACGAGCGCATTGCGCATGATCCAGGTGGTCTCGATGCCCGGCGAAAACGGCCCACCGACGAGATTACCGAGCACCTGGCGATCGAGATCGAGCACGCCACCGTGTTCGCGCGGCGGCGCCGTGCCGGGGTCGAAATTGCCGATGGCCCACTGGTGGAAGAAGAAGTACTGGGTCGGCGTCAACGTCAGGAACTTGTAGATCAGCGTGTTGGTGACCGAGTTGTCTCCCGACTGGAGCGGCATGAGCGGCACCCCCTCGGCGCTCGCCAAGGTGTTGGGGCCGTTCGGCACCTCGTTGATGTACTGGTAACTCTGCGGCGGCACCGGCACCCGGAAGAAGCTGAAGTAACGCTCCCGGAGCTTGCGGAACTTCTTCGACGGATTCGAGGCATCGAAGTTGGGCCGCGAGAAGTCGATCATGGAAGGCGTCTGAGCCACCCAGCGGTAACCCGCCGGGCGGTCGAGAATCGGCGCGATGTCGCGGCCGAAGCTCGGCCGATAGTCCGGGTTGAAGCCGGCGAAGGGGTCGTACCCACTAGGCTTGCCCGGCCACTTCTTGAGATCGAACAGCTCGGGCTCGTAGTGCTGGAAGCGCACCGCGATGTCGAAGATCGTGTCGTCGAGGGTCACGATGTTGACCAGCTCGGGGGCGTACTTGGGGCTGCCGACGATCACCCAGGCCGGCTCGAGGTCGATCTTGCGGCCGTCGTTCATCGTCAGGGTGGCGAGCACGAAGCCGTCCGAAACGTCGTCCCACCAGCCGCTGGCGCCGCGGAAATTGGTCAGCGTGCTGGTTCCTGCCGAGTGGCCGTAGCCGCCGAGCACGAGCAGACGACCTTGCGGGTCCATGAGCAGCGTGCCGAGGCTGTTGATCGGCGGGTTCAGGCTGGTGGGCGGAAAAGCGAAGTTCTTGTAGCCCGGGGGCTTCGTCCAACGGGAGAACTCCTGGCGCTCGCCGGGGTTGGCCACCGAGCGCGGCCCGGGGTCGATCATCAGCTGCTTGCGCTCCGCCGGGTCCTTGGTATCGCCGTTGTTGAGCGGCACGTGTTGGTTCTCGTAGCTGTTCCAGTCGCCGAACTCGAGATCCCCGGTCAGCTCCGAAAAGGTGAACCAGATCGGCTTCTTGTTGGCGAGATGCACCGTCCACGTGATGCCGGTGATGCCCGCTTCACCGATCGTGACCTCGTGGTGGCTACCGTCGGGGAGCTGCTCGAAGATCTTGAACTGGGCGGCTTGACGGCGAATGGCGCCGATCGAGTCCTTGTACTGGGTGACCGGTTGCGGTTTGCCGCCGACGACGACCGGGCTGCCGTCGGGGTTGCACTCGATCGGCAGGCCGGCAGTCGTTTCCGGTCCGAGGTAGAACGAGTCCGGGCTGTTGCCCACGCGGGCGACACCGATGCGCGGATGGATGCTGAAAGTGCTCACGAGACTCTCCTTGTCGGGCCGTCGCCCGGGGCTGCGTGGAGGGAACGGCGAAGCGCTTCAGCAACCGTTATGCCATGGCTCGCGGAAACGCGAGAGGGCCGGAAATGCGGTGCGGGAGCACCGGAAAAGGGGAAGGGGTACGAGTGTCGGACACTGTCGCAGCAGAGTCCGACACGGCGGGCTCAGCGAGTGAGCTCGGCCTCCGCGAGCACGGGGGCGCCCTCGACCATCATCCGCACGCTCTTGACCGCCGGGGAGTGCACGAGCAGAGTGCCGCCGTACAGCAGTGGCAACACGGGAAGGTCGCGGGCGGCGAGGCGGAGGATGGCCTCGAGCGCCGAGCGGGAGGCGTCGTCCCGGTAACGCAGGAGCGCCTGGTCCATCTCGGCGGAGGCGTACCGGCCGAGATTGTTGTCGCGATTGCCGCGCACCCCGTCGGGGATGAGCGTCGAGGCCAGGCTGACCTCGAGGAATTCGCCGGGATCGAGGGTTTCGAGCTGCCAACCGGCGAGGACCAGATCGTACTCGGCGCGCACCAGGAAGTCGCTGAACTCCTCGATCGTCCGCGGCACGATCGTCTGGACCTGGAAACCCAGGCCGGCGAGCCGCTCGATCAGGAACTGAGCGCCGCGCTGCGGGTCCGGCAGGTAGGGCCGGGGGGCCAACACGGTGAGCAATTTGAGCTCTCGGCGCGCCGGGGCGAGCGCCCGGATGGCGGCCTGGGCGGCGGCGGGGTTGGCCACCAAGCCGTCGGCGAAGCGCCCGAGAGCCGGCGGCAACAGGCTCGACGCCACGAAAGCGAGGGCCCGTTGGTAGAACAACTGGGTGAACTGGAGGCGGTCGATGGCTTGCGCCACGGCGCGGCGAACCCGCACGTCGTCGAAAGGTGCCCGCTGGGTGTTGAAGAACAACAGAGCGGTCGAGTACCCCATCGCCAACTGCTGGCGAAAGCCCGCGAGATGGCTGGGGTCGACCCGGGTCAAGTCCAGCGTCAAATCGATCTCTCCGGACTTGAGAGCCGCCACGAGGCGCGTCGGTTTGCCGTCGGAGTCCGCCGGATACTGGCGATACACCACGCCGTCGAGCCGGACCGTCCCTCGGTAGTGCGGATTGCGTTCGAGCTCTACGACCGCGGCACCGTTTTCCGAGACTTGCCGGAACGGGCCGGTGCCGAGCAAGCGGCTGCCCCGGGAGGTGATGAGGCAGCACTTCAAGTTCGACAAGCTGCGTTCGAGCCAACCGCGGGAACGCCCGACTTCGAACACTAGGCGGTCGCCGTCGACTCGGACCTCGACTGCGGACTCCAGAGGCAACAGGCCGCCCCGGGCCGCTGCCGCGGCCTCTTCGAGGGTCACCGGAGACCCGTCCGAGAAGCTCAGACCCGGCAGCAAACGACCGGCGAAGGCATTCCTGCCGCCCCGCCCCGGCACCGGCTCGAGCGGCCCCTGGAACAAGTGAGCCCGGGTGCCGCCCTCGGTATCGACGGCGATGAACGGCGTTTCGAAGATCTGCCGGCAGACGCCCTCGGTTGTCAGATCCAGCACACGCAAAGGGTCGAGGTCGGCCAACTGAGCGACAGTCCCGACGTGAAGGATTTTCCCTGCCTCACTCATGGCAGGCCATCCTAACTCTCTTGCGTCAGCCCGCACACCGCCAAGGCTTCACTCCGCAACTCCCCCCGGCTCACCTGTCAGTACGCCACCCAGCATTCCGTGCCGCACAGAACCTGGCACACCTCGACGCACTCCCGCAGTGTCTCGACCTCCGCCGAATACCAACGCCCATCGCCGCAGTCGATGGCACACTGGAACGAGAACAGGTCGTTGCCAACCGACCCAAACCTGGCCTGAGCCGGCGCCTCGGTCTTCGGAGCCTTCTTCACAGCCGCGAAGCCCGCGGGAGCCAGAACGAGTGCGAGACCAGCCAGCAAGGCCAGGGACACGAAACGGATCTTCATGGTGATCCTCCTCTCAAGCGACAAAAGTTGTTAACGGACAGTAGGTGACCATAGCCGAATCTACAGACGCTCGCAACCATCCCGATTGACTCCCCGACCTCACCGCGAATACTCTTGCCCCAGCATCACGAGCGGCTCCGCGGGAACGACGCGGGGCGCGGCAACCTGGGGCGGACACCCAAGGTGCCCTGTCGGCGAAACTTGCCGACGATGTGGCCGCGACGGCGCGGCAAACCGATGTCCGGCGGTGCCAAAGCCCGCGCTCGTGATCGTTCACGGGGCGGGCTTTGTGGTTTTTCGGCGCGCCCCGACCGACAGACTCGGGAGGCGTGCCTTGGCTCTTCACATCGATGTCCCCATTGCTCCGGAACCGGCCGACCGCGCGGCGCGCCAAGCGGCGTTGCTCGCGGCCCTCGACGAACGCGTCCTCGTGCTCGACGGCGCCACCGGAACGGCCCTCCAGGGCCGCAACCTGACCGCCGAGGACTTCGGCGGACCGGAACTCGAGGGCTGCAACGAAAACCTCGTCTTCACCCGGCCGGACGTCGTGGGCGACGTCTCCCGCCTCTACCTGGCCGCCGGCTGCGACATCGTCGAAACCAACACCTTCGGCGCGACCCCCCTCGTGCTCGCCGAATACGACCTCGCCGACCAGGCCTTCGAGATCAACCGGCTGGCCGCCAAGATCGCGCGGCAGGCCTGCGCGGAGTTCGACACCCCCGGCCGGCTGCGCTTCGTGGCCGGCTCCATCGGCCCAACGACCAAGGCCATCTCGGTCACCGGCGGTGTCACCTTCGAAGACCTGATCGAGCACTTCCGCGTCCAGGCCCTGGGTTTGATGGCGGGCGGCGCCGACTACCTGCTGGTCGAAACCTGCCAGGACACCCGCAACATCAAAGCCGCGCTGCTCGGGCTCGACGAGGCCTTCGCCCAGGCCGGCTGGAACTTGCCGGTGGCGGTGTCGGCGACCATCGAACCCACCGGCACCATGCTCGCGGGCCAGGACGCCGAGGCCCTGGCGGTCTCCCTCAATCACCGCGACCTGCTCTACCTCGGCCTCAACTGCGCCACCGGGCCCGAGCTCATGACCGACCACGTTCGCACGCTCAGCGAACTCGCCCGCACGCGGGTAGCCTGCGTGCCGAACGCCGGGCTACCGAACGAAGACGGCCACTACACCGAAAGCCCGCATCACGTCGCCGAGGTGCTCGGCCGGTTCTTGGACCACGGCTGGCTGAACGTCGTGGGCGGCTGCTGCGGCACCCACGCCGGACACATCGAAGAACTCGTCGCTCTGGCGGCGGGCCGCCGGCCGCGCTTCGTGCCCCCGAGTTCCCGCGCCTGGGTCTCCGGCCTCGAAGCCGTCGAGCTGACGCCGGAGAACCGGCCGCTGCTGGTCGGCGAGCGCACCAACGTGCTGGGTAGCCGGGCGTTCAAGAAGCTGGTGACGGAAGGTCAGTGGGAAGCCGCCGCCGAGGTGGGCCGCGCCCAGGTGAAGGCCGGCGCCCAGGTCATCGATGTCTGCTTGCAGGACCCGGATCGCGACGAGCTGGGCGACATCGAGGCCTTCCTCGACAAGGTCACGCGGCTGGTCAAAGTCCCCCTGATGATCGATTCGACGGACGCTCGAGTCATGGCGCGCGCCCTCACCTGGTGCCAGGGCAAGGCGATCCTCAACTCGATCAACCTCGAGGACGGCCGCGAACGCTTCGAGAAGGTCGTACCCCTGGCGAAACGCTTCGGCGCCGCCCTCGTGGTCGGCCTGATCGACGAACAGGGCATGGCGGTCACCGTGGAGCGCAAGCTCGAGGTCGCCCGGCGCAGCTACGAGCTGCTCACCGGCGAGCTCGGCGTGGCGCCCGAGGACATTTGGTGGGACGCCCTGGTCTTCCCCTGCGGCACCGGCGACGAGAACTACCTGGGTTCGGCCGGTGCCACGATCGCGGGCGTCCGGATGCTGAAACGCGAGTTCCCGGACACTAAGACCATCCTGGGCGTGTCGAACGTTTCCTTCGGCCTACCTGCGGCCGGACGTGAGGTGCTCAACTCGGTCTTCCTCTACCACGCGACGAAAGCTGGGCTCGACGCCGCCATCGTCAACACCGAGAAGCTGGCCCGCTACGCCGAGATCCCGGAGGACGAGCGCCGCCTGTCCGAGGCCCGGCTCGAGTTGGCCCTGGGCGACGCCGCGGCCGGTCAGCAGGCGGTCGAGGCCTTCACCGCCCATTTCCGCGAGCGCGCCGTCTCGGCGAGCACGAAGCCCACGCGGGAGAGTTTGCCGGTCGACGAGCGGCTCGCGCGCTCGATCGTCGAGGGCACCAAGATCGGCCTCGAAGACGACCTCGAAGCGGCCCTGGCCGATCCCCGCTGGCCGGACCCGCTGGCCGTCATCAACGGGCCGCTCATGGCCGGCATGGCGGAGGTCGGCCGGTTATTCAACGACAACCAGCTGATCGTGGCCGAGGTGCTTCAGAGCGCCGAGGTGATGAAACGCGCCGTGTCCTACCTCGAACCCAAGATGACCCGGGCGGAAGGCAGCTCGCGGGGCAAGGTGATCCTCGCCACGGTCAAGGGCGACGTCCACGACATCGGCAAGAACCTGGTCGAGATCATCCTCGCCAACAACGGCTTCGAGGTAGTGAACCTGGGGATCAAGGTCCCCAGCGAGACGCTCGTCCAGGCCGTCCGCGAGCACGCGCCGGACGTCGTGGGGCTGTCCGGGCTCCTGGTCAAAAGCGCCCAGCAGATGGTGACGACGGCCGAGGACCTGCGCGCCGCGGGCATCGCCATCCCCGTGCTCGTGGGCGGCGCGGCGCTGACCCGGAAGTTCACCCACAAACGCATCGCCCCGGCCTACGGCGAGGGCCTGTGCACCTATGCCAACGACGCCATGGCCGGGCTCGCCTTGGTCGAGCGGCTGTGTGACCCGGAGGCGCGGCGGGCGCTCGACGCCGAGGTCCGCACGGAGATGGCCCGCTTGGTGACCGAGGCCGCGGACGCCGCCGAGCCCGAAAATCCGCTCCCCGGAGCCCCCGCTCCGGTGCGGCGGGACCTGCCGGTACCGAAACCGCCGGATCTCGAGCGCCACACGGCCCTGCTGCCGCTCGACGAGGTCTGGCCACTGGTCAACCCGCAAATGCTGTACGCCAAACACCTGGGGCTCACCGGCTCGATTTCGAAGCTGGCTGAGGCGGGCGATGAGCGCTTCCGGAAGCTCGAGGCGGTGATCGAGGAGATGCAGGAGCTGATGCGTTCGAACGGCGCCGCCGCCCGCGCCGTGTGGCGCTTCTACCCCGCGGAGGCCGACGGCGAGAGGCTCGTGTTACGCGAGCCCGGCTCGCGGGCCGTCGCCGCCGAGTGGCGCTTGCCCCGGCAGCCCGGCGGTGAGCGCCGGTGCTTGACCGACTGGTTGCTCGACGGCGACCACGTGGCACTGTTCGTCGTCAGTTTCGGCCCGGGCACCCGCGAGGTGGTCGAAGACTTGAAGCACCGCGGCGAGTACCTGCGCAGCCACGCGTACGCTGCCCTCGCCCTCGAAACCGCCGAGGCCAGCGCCGAGTGGCTGCACCGCAAGCTCCGCGCCGACTGGGGTTTCCCCGATCCGCCGGAGCTCACCGCCCAGCAGCTGTTCTCCGCCCGCTACCGCGGCAAACGCTACAGCTTCGGCTACCCCGCGTGCCCTGATCTCGAAGGCCAACGAGCCCTCTTCGCCGCCCTGCGCCCCGCCGACATCGGCGTCGAGCTGACCGAGGGCGACATGATGGACCCCGAGGCCAGCGTGTCGGCGTTGGTGTTCCAGCACCCGGAGGCGAAGTACTTCGGGGTGTGAGGCCGGCCGGCTTCGTCCCGGAACTCCGCCCGCGAGCACCAAAGCAGAGAGCGCCCGCAAGTACGCGGATGCCGAGACGCAAGAGGATGACGGACATGATCACTGCTTTGCTTCTGACGCTCAGCCTGACTGCCGCTTCCGTCCCCCCGGCCGTGCCCGCCGCGGTCGAACTTCCGCCCTTGGCGGAGCTGTTCGAAAAGCCGATCGCCACGGCTACCTGCACCTATCCCTTGACGGGCAACGCCTGCCGGGTCACGTGCTCGAGCGGCGCGGTGCTCACCTGCGGAACCAACTTCGCGGGCGCCTGTAACGTCTGCCCCGGGGTGCTTCTCACCTGCAACCGCACCATCTACTTCTGCTTCGATACCTGAGGCGGCACAAAAAAGGCGGGGGGCTCCCGTGAGCCGCCCCGCTGAATCGTAAGGAGCTGACGGCAGGGTAAGCCGTCAGGGTGTCGGATGTATCGCTCCCGCGAGCGTCCTAGGAAGAGACGGACGCTCCCGCGATTCTCCGGGCGTGGTGTCAGCGGAACTCGGCCTCCAGCTTCCGGGTCACGACGCTCCCATCGGGTAGCAGGAATTCGACCTGCGCTCGGGCAGGGGCCGCGGCGGCCGAGCGGCGCACCTGAATCCGGACGAAGATCCGGTTCTCGGCGCAGGCTGCAGGAAAGAAGGTCAACCGGTCGTTCAGGAAGATCCCGGTTTCGACGCGATACCAGCGGTTGACCTGCATCGACTCGCCACCGAGGGTGAAGAAGTTACTGGAGCCGTTGATGGCACCGTTCCCACCTTCCAGGAACCAGGTGAAGTACGTCATCCCCACCTGCGGACCCGACGCGCTCGGGTTCGTTCCAGGGCCGGCATCGTGGAGACGGAAGGCGAGATTCAGGTCGGTGATGAGCGCGTTCCGCGTGTGTAGATAGTCGAGATACGCCTGCATTTGACCCTTCCAGGGGTCGCTCGGCCGGAACTTCAAGGTGTAGCTCGATCCGATGGCGCCGCCGCCGCTCTCGTAGAAGAGCATCGACTCGAGAAGCGCGGAGTTCCAAGGCGGGCAACACGGGTCCGGCGGATCGCAACGCTCCACGAAGCGGGCGAACACATTGTCCACGTTCAGCTCGTTCTCCATAAAGATCACCAACGAGTAAGTCTCGAGCGCCTCGACGGGGGCCGAAAAGGTCACTTGGCGCCAGGCGTCCGTCCGCGAATTGCCTCCCAGAAGGCTCACCTGGTTCGAGGCCACCAGGGTCCCCCCGCTTCCGACGCCCTCGTAGAGACTCACGGTAGCCATGCCGGGGTCATTGGCACGGGTGGAGAACGAGGCGCCGAAAACGACCGACCCCGAGCACTGGGGTGAGAAGCTCTGGTAGAACTCATTTTGCCCGACGATGTCGAGGTAGTGCCGCACTCTCCGAGGACCCGCCGCGCTGGCGTCGGATTCCGGTCCGTTACTGCCGTAGTCGTAGCCACCTGGGCCGTCGACCTTGACGACATTGGACTGATCCCCGGCTCCCAACACCCAAGGGAAAATCGAGAAATCGACGTTGTTGCCGAACTTTGGCGGCGGGTTCAGCTCGAAGTCGCCGTTGACGAGGACGTTGTTCTGGGCGGTGGCGGCGGTGGCGAATCCGAGGGACAAGGCGACGAGCGTTGCCAGGGTCTTCTTGCTTCTCACGGGTTTCTCCTTGGGTAGCCGGGTAGGTTCTCCCCACGCCCTAGGCCTTCGCTCCCGGAGTCCCGCACCTGACATCCCACCCCCGCTTCTCCACCGCGCAACGTTGCGGGGCACCCGCCCGTAAGCAATCTCGGGTTTCACGCCGCGGCTGTAGCGGCAGAAAGGTAGTGCCAATGCGACTTTCGAGAACTGTGTCTCTCGTTTTCCTCGGCCTCGCGCTCGGCGTCCCCGCGGCCCAGGCCGCCACCCACCTGGGGGTTCCAGCCAGCGACCACGTGATGCTCGTGATGGGTGATCCGGAGGGGTCGCCGTGTTCGTTGCCCGCTCGCCACCTCCGTCGCCTGTTCCCCGACGGCACCCTCGACGACAAGCCATTCCGCGCGCCGCGGGGCAAGGTGTTCATCGCTACCGACGTGCAGTGGGAGGCCTTCGGGCCGGATTTGCAGGTGGGTAGCGTGCTCCGCCTGCGCATGGGTTTGCAGGCCAACAACTTGCGGGTACCGGTCTTCGAGTCGTCGGGCATCGAGGTGCGCACCGAGGCGCCGATGGGCCGGTACGGCACGGCCGAGAGCCTGACTGCGGGCTTCGTCATCGCCCCGTCGGCGATCCTCTGCGCCGAGCTCGTCCAAGCCACTTTCGATGAAGTTTCGAACCCCAGCCTCGGCTTGATCCTCGTTCAGGGGTACCTCGCCGAGAGCCGCTAGCCGGCCCGCGGCCGGCCGTTACCGTTCGCGCAGCGCCGGCAGCAACTCCACCCGCAAGGCCCGGCGCACGGCTTCGACCGAGGCCACGAGGCCGACGAGCAGGACAACGGCGAGGGTCCCGACGAGCGTGACCCAGTCGATGGCGCTGCCGTGGGACAGCAGGTGGGGGGCCACCGCCAGAAGGCCAGCGCCGGTGCCGAGGGCGAGGCCGAAGACGACGAGCACCAGGTTCTCGACCACCACCGCCGCGGCCAGCCGCCGGCGCGGGAAGCCGAAGGCGCGGAGCGCGGCGAGTTCGCCCCGGCGTTCGAGAATGCTCTGGGACAAGACGACTCCGAGGCCGAGGGTGCCGAGGAGCAGACCGAGGCCCCCGAGCGTGGCGAAGGTGGAGAGATAGGTGTCCTCGACGGCCTTGAACTCCGCGAGCTTTTGTTCTGTCGTCGTGACGTCGAACCCGAAGCGCCCGAGGCCGTTTTCGAGCGCCGTCGACAACACCGCGGCGCGCTCGGCGGGCACACGGATCAAGAACACCGAGTAGCCTGAGCGGTCCGGAAACAGGCGCTCGAAGTCCGCCTCCGCCACCAGCAACTCACTTTGGAACACGCTGCGGGCCAGCAGCCCCACGAGCTCGAGCTCCGCGGGCTCGCCGCGGCCATCCGGGAGGTTTACGGTTTTGCCCAGGCCGGAGTGGAGAATCCACTGCACCGAGTGGGCGTCCCCGAAGGCTGCCACTTTCGGGTCCGCCCCGGTACCGAGCAGCGACCAAGGATTTTCCGCCGGTACCGTGGTCGCCTGGAAGCCGAAGCCGCCGCGTTCGACGAGCTGTCGGGGCACTCCGAGCACCCGCGGCTGTCCGGGCTGGAAGAGGTTCAGGCAGCTCGCGTCTTCCCCTGGTTGTAGGCGCAGCGGCACGACTTCGACCCCCGCCATCAGACCCTCGACTTCGGTGCCGAGACCGAGCTCGGCACGGCCCGCGGGCGTGCCCAGATCGACCAGAAGCGGCACCGCGGACTCGGCGAGCAGGCGGAAGCCGCCGGTACCCGAGCCGCGGTCGTCCGGGTCCACGGCGCCGCCACCGCGGTTCGCCGCCACCGCCACCAGCACGAACACCGCCGCGGCCACCAGGGCCACCGCCGCCAGGGAGCGACCCGGCCGCCGCTGGGCGGCCCGTTGGCCGAGGGTCACCAGTGCGCGCAGCCCCGAGGCGCGCCCGAGGGCGTTGGCCCGGCGCGCCCGTCCGCCGCGCAGAGCGGCGAGAAAACCCGCCAACCCCGCCACCAGGGCCGCGGCTCCGGTCCCGAAGGCCATGCCGGGCTGGGCCTCGGGCGGCACGAACGCCGCGGCCACCGCCGACCCCACGGCCACGAGACCGGCCACGAGGGCCACGCGGCGGGCTCGGCGGGCGTCGCGGCCAGTTTCGTCGTCGCCGCCGGCACCGGCCAGGAGCGCCGGCACCCGCACCCGGGAAAGCCGAGCCAAAGCCCGCCAGATGGCGAAACCCACGACCAGGAGTGCGCAGACGGCGCCCAGGGCCAAGGTCCCGGGAACGACATCGAGGCCGAGGCGGGTTTCCCCGATGGCACCGCGCCACCAGGTCGAAAGACCACGCACGAGCAACCCCGCGTAACCCACGGCGGCGGGCAGCCCGAGCAGCACCCCGACTCCCGCGACGAGGAAACCCTCGCTCAGGAAGCGGCGGCGCACCTGGCGCAAGGGGAACCCGACGGCCAGCAGTAACCCCGCTTCCTTGGCGCGGCGCTCGACCGCCAGCCGGAAGAGCAGCCCGGCGAGAAGCGCCGCCGCGCCAATCAGGAAGAAGCTGAAGCCGAGAAACAAGCCGGCAAAGTCCGTGGCCCCGGTCGCGGCGCGTTCGGCCTCCGCGCGCACGGGGCGGAAGGTGAGGCCAGCGAGGCTGGGGGAGAGACGTCGGGAGAGTTGGGAGGCGAGGGGCGAGATCGAAGAATCGGCCGACACGGAGGTCGGCCGCGACTCGGGAGGTTGGGTCAGTCGCAACGACGTCGCCGCGCCGAAGCGGCTCTGCCAAAGCTCGCGGGCGGTTTCGTAGGGGACGAAGGCCTTCGGCGTAGCGCCGTGGAGATCCCAGTACTCTTCATCCCGCGGGCGGATTCGGCTCAAATCGACCGGGAAGGACGGGTCCCAATCGCTCATGTCGTCGGCCCCGGAGACGCCGGGGAAGTCCGGCGTCAAGGTGCGATCGGCGGCGATCCCCTCGACCGGCACGATGCCGGCGACGGTGAAAACCGCCTCGCGCGTCCGCAGTTCGTCCCGCGGGCCGACCTCGAAGTAGGTCAGGGTCAACGAGTCGCCGATGTTCGCGGCAAGGTCCTCGGCGGCCCAGGCATTGAGAAATATTTTCGCGTCGCGGCCGACATCCGTGTCGGCCGATTCTGCGAGGTCCAATCCCGCCACCGTCGAATACGGCAGGCGCCGCTCCCCCACCCGCATCTCGTTGGCGAGGTAGGTCAACACCGGCCGAGTGGTGAAGCCGAGATCCCGCGCCGCATCCTCGAGCCCCACCTGAAGCTCCGGCCCGACGACCATCTGGCGGCTCTCGACGGCGGTGGCCCCGACCCCTGTGCGGACGATCAAACCGAGATCGTCCGCCGTCACCCGCGCGGCCAGACTCTCGTTCAGGGCTGCGGCCCCGGCACTCGGGGACAAGAAGGCATTGGCCCGCCCCGTAGCGCCGAGAGCCCGCGCCAGGCGCGGCAGCTCGACGAAGGCGTTGCGCGGCACCGGCCCGGCGGGGGCCAGGCTGAAGGCGCCGAGGCCACGGTCGGCGACGATGGCCGTGACGGCCAGTCGCAGCGTCGCCAGGGTCTCGTCGGCCTCGGCGCGGCCCACCAACGTCTCGCGCGGGATCTCCGCCGGCCGCGGCAGGCGCAGTAACAACTCGTGCCCGACCGCCGCCCCGAGCTCGCGGGCCAGCGATTCGTTGAGTACCACGGAGGGCGCGATCTGCCCTTCGCGGCGGGTGAAGTCCAGCGTTTCGCTCGGAAACAGAGTGCCGAAGCCGTCGTCGACCCCCACGATCGACACCCGCGCCGCCCGCGCCCCGGTTGCCGCGTGTTCGACCGACCCCGGGGACAGGTACGCCGGCACCACGTCGGCGCCCAGCTCGGAGGCGAGTTCTCGACGCAAAGCCCGCGGCGAGACCAGGGCGGACTCGATCCGCCCGAGCCGCTCGAGGGCCAGCGCCCGCAAACTGCCGCGCACCGAGTCGCCCATCACCAGGGCACCGGTCAGCACCGCCGTCGTGGTTGCCGCGGCGAGGGCCAGGGCGAGGTGAGAGCGCCAGTAGAAGCTCAGGCTGCGACGCATCGTCCGCTCGCCAATCGACAACGCCGGGGGAATCGAGCCGCCAACTCGAGGCTGTGGGTGACGAGCACCAGCACGGCGCCGAGCTCCCGCTGGAGCTCGAAGAGCAGATCTGCCACGCCCGTGGCCGCGGCTTCGTCGAGATTGCCCGTGGGCTCGTCGGCGAGCAGCAAGCGGGGCCGGTGGATCAACGCTCGCGCCACCGCCACCCGCTGCCGCTCCCCGCCCGACAACTCCGCCGGCCGATGCGCCAGCCGCTTCTCCAGGCCCACCCGCCCCAGCAGCTCGCGCGCCCAAGGCTCCGGATCCTCCCCCTTCCGACGGAACGGCAAGGTCGGAATCAGCACGTTTTCGAGCGCGGTGTACTGGGGCAGCAAATGGTGGTCCTGGAACACGAAGCCCACTTCCCGGTTCCGAAAGCGCGCCAACTCGGGCTCCGGCAAGGTGAACGGGTCGAGACCGCCGATCGTGACCGAACCCGAGCTCGGACGATCGAGCGTACCCAAGATGTGCAGCAACGTGCTCTTCCCGCTGCCCGAGGGTCCAATCACCGCCAGCGCCTCGCCGGCAACGAGGTCGAGGTCGAGATCGCGAAGCACCGCGACCTGTTCAGGGCCGAGGGAGTAAGTGCGGGTGAGGGATCGGACCTGGATGTGGGGGTTGGTCATGGAGGGTGAGCCTACCAGCAGGCGAGCGGTTCCTGGCGGATGCACGATCGGGTACCATCACGCCATGGACTGGCACGATCGGATCACCCTAGACACGGAGATTCTCCTCGGCAAACCGGTCATTCGCGGCACGAGAATCGCCGTGGAATTCGTCATCGACCTCCTTGCTCGGGGCTATCGAGCCGAGGATGTCATTGAGCAGTACGAGTTTCTCTCTCTGGAAGACATCCAGGCTTGTCTGGCCTACGCCGGGGACGCCCTTCGCTCGGAACGGGTCTACGCGATACCGGCTTGACGATGCGGGTCCTGGCCGACGAGAACTTCCCCGGCCCCCTGCTCCGGGCCCTTCGGCGCCACGGTTGGACGGTCTACGCGGTTCGAGAACAGCATCCCTCGATGCCCGACGATCAGGTCCTGGCCTGGGCCGCGGCCGACGAGCTGGTCCTTCTGACCTTCGATAAAGACTTCGGTGAATTGGCCTTCAGGTACCGCCTGCCTTCTGCGGCAGGAATCGTGTTGCTCCGCCTATCAGGCCGCGACCCCAACAGCGACAACGAGCGTGCTTTCGCCGCGCTGACCAGCCGGCAAGACTGGCAGGGCCACTTTTCCGTGATCGCCGAGGACCGCATCCGCATGCGGCTCCTACCTTTCGGATAGCGGCTGAATCCCCTCGTACACCCCCACCAGCCGCTCCGCCATCCGATCGTCGCTCCAGTCTCTCTGAACAGCTTCTCGACCCGCGGCGCCCAGGCGGTGGCGGAGGTCCGGGTCTTGGATCAGGCGGCGCAGGCCCGCGGTCAGACTGTCGACGGATTCCGGGACCACCAGCAGGCCGCCGCCGGTGGCGGTGATCATCTCGGGTAGGGAGCCGTGATCGGGCACCACGACGGGGACGCCGTGGGCGAGAGCCTCGAGCATCGGCAGGCCCTTCGATTCGCGGTACACCGAGGGCACCGAGAAGACATCGAGGCTTTCGAGAAAGCCCACTTTGCCGGCGAGATCCACCTCGCCCGCATGCCGGAAGCGGTCGAGCAGGCCGGCGGCGGCGAGTTTCTGCCGTTGCGCTTCGAAAAACGGGCGATCCCGTTCGCCGAGCCAGCCGGCGACGGCCAGGTGCAAGTCCTCGCCGCCCGGCTCGCGGGCGAGGCGCAGGAAGGCGTCGACCAGCAGGTGCAGCCCTTTTTCGGGACAGAGGCGGGAGAGGAACCCGATCGTCACCCCGGGACCTCGGGCCGTTGGAGGCTGCGTAGACTCGTGGCCGGCCAGGTTCAGGCCAAGCGGGATCACGTGGACTTTGGTCGCGGGCACGCCGACCAGGTCGGCCATTTTCTCGGCATACACCCGGCTCGGGGCCACGAAGGCATCGACCTCCCCGGCGCGGGCGCGCATTTCCGCCACCACCCGCTGCTGCCAGACGGGGGTCAGCCCGTCGAGAAACAAGTCCTCGCCCTGAAACGCCACCACCACGGGCACCCGCAACCGGCGACGCAGCTCGCGCACCATGCCCAGGAACAGCGAGTTGGTGATGTGCACCACGTCCGGCCGGAAGTCGTGCTCGAGCCAATCGCAGAGGGCCGCCAGCTCCCGCTGCTGCGGGCCGTTTTCGCCCTGGAGCACGCTCAGGGTCAGGTCGCCCAGCTCGGAAGCGTCGGTCGAGCCTGCGAAGCGCGACACCCAGTGGAGCAATGCCGGGCGATCGAGCAGCCAATGCAGAGGCTTCGGCAGGCGCCGCGCCAAGCGGCTCTTCTGCTGCAAGAAGACGTTGACCGCGCCGTAGAAGACGCGGTCGATGGAAATATCCTCCTCGTCCGTGCGCAGCGGCGGGTAGGTGGGGATCAGCACGACGTCGTGGCCAAGGCGGCGCAGCGCCACGGCGGCGGTGTTGTCGTGGATGCAGGAGCCGCAGTACATGCCCGCGGCCCCGGCGGCGATGTAGGCGATCTTCACCTCTTCTCACCCCACCAGGTTCCCACCACCATCGCCAGCGCCGCCGCGGGCAGGATCACCGCCACCGGCAACAGGCCCGTACCACCCACCGTGTAGGTCGGGTTGGCGAAGCCGCGCTGGAAGAAAAAAGCGAACAAACCACCGGCCGTGAGCAGCGACGCCCAGGCGCCGGTGGCGTTGCTGCGCCGCCAGTACAAGGCGGCCACCAGCAACGGGAAGAGCGCCGCGAAGCCGGTGAAGGACCACACGCCGAGCTTGAACAGGCTGCGGTTGGCCTGTAGCGAGCACAGGTAGGACACCGCCAGGAGGGCGAAGACGAAAACCCGCCCCCACCACAGCTGGGCACGATCGGACAACGAACGGCGACGGCCCACGATGTCGAGGGTGAACATCGAGGACAGGGCGAGGATCTGGGAGTCGAGCGAACCCGCGGCGAGCACCCCGGCGGCCAGTAGGCCGGTCATCAGCTCGCCCGAGTGCATCGCCACCAAGCGCGGCAAAATGTTGTTCGACGCTGCACCGACGAGACCCGGAACCGCTCCGGCCCCGACCACGCCGACCAGCACCGAGGGAATCCACACCACCGCGATGCACAGCGGGTAGAGGTAAATCGTCGGCCGGAACGTCTCCGCCTTCTTGGCGGTCAGCCAAAGCAGGAAGATGTGGGGGAACATGCCCACGGACAACGGGATGGCCAAGTAAGACAGCTGTTCGAGAAACGGGATCGAACGCCCCTGCAGCAGCTCGGGTTTCGTTTCGGCCACGGTCGCGAGGGCCGGCCCGAGGCCACCCAGGCCGCGCATCACGACCAAGAAGGCGAGAAACCCCAGGGTGACGAAGAAGATCGTCTGGAACGTGTTGGCCCAAGCCGTGCCGCGTAAGCCGCCAGCCGAAACGTAGGCGAGCACCACGAGGCACACGAGCAGGCTGCCCAGCCATTCGGGCACGGAGCCGCCGGAGGCTTCGACGATCGTCAGCCCCCCGCCCTTGATGCCGATCATGAGGTACGGCACGAGCAGGACGACGAGGGCCACGAAGATCCCCGTCCCCAGGGAACTCGAGCCCCACCGATCCCGGAAGTACTGGACCTGCGTCACATAGCCGTGTTGCCGCCCGAGCCGCCAGACCGGCAAGCCGACGTATTGGAACACCGCCGGCACCACGAGCGCCGAGGTCGCCGCGAGCAACGCGAACACCCCAACGCCGCGGTGGTAGGCCTCGCCCGAGGCCCCCAGCAGCGAAAACGACGTCATGTGCGTGCCGAAGAGCGTCATCAGGAGGACGAACGGCCCCAAGGACCGCGACGCCGTGAACCAGTCCTCCCCCGAGCCACGAGAAGCCCGTTGGGCGAACAGGCCGATGGCCAGCAGCAGAGCGAAGTAGCCGCCGAGGACGAGAAGGGTCATAGCTTAGACAACCGCTCGCGGGCCTCGGACCAAGGGACTGCCGTTACTGCGCCGGATCGAAGCACTTCCCTGCGTCGTCGAAGCTCCGCCGCCCAGGCCTTAGCGATTCTTTCGATCGGCTCGGCAACGGCCGAATGCGGTTGTTGACTCAAGAGCCTTCCACTCCTCTCCCTCCCGCCAGCACCCAGAACACCCCCGCGGCTACGAGGCAGAAGCCGCCGTGCCAAAGGAGGGGGCCGGGAAGGCCGGCGAGACTGGGGAGCTCGTCGGCCAGGCCGAAGTCGAAGTGGGCCAGGGTCAGGGCACCCAGGAGGAGGACCGGCACCAGGCCACGGCGCTTCACGAGGCCCAGGCCTCGGGGACGCGGTCGGTGGCCTCGGACAGCGCCGCGAGGACGTTGTGGATGGGCTTCCGGAAGACGTTGCCGACCAGCATGTCGATCAGCTCGCCGCGCACTTCGGGGAACTGCTTCAAGAACATCGAGAAGCTGAAGTCCGGATCGTAAAAGGCATACACCAGGCGGCGCATGGCCTCGACCCCTTCGATCAAACGCGTGCCGGGCTCCGAAAGCCGGGCCGCGGACAGATCCCCGGCCTCGAGGCCCTCGGCCACCGCATCGCCCACCCACTCCCCCGATTGCAGCGCCAGGAAGACGCCGGACGAGTAGATCGGGTCGATGAACCCCAGGGCGTCCCCGGCGAGCACCCAGCCGTCCCCGGCCGAGCGTGTGGCCTTGTAGGAAAAATCCCGCAGGGCCTTCATCGGGAACACCTGGCAGGCGTCGGCGATGCGCGGCTGGAGCGCCGGGCAGCGCGCCAGCTCCTGCTCGAAGATCTCCTGCGGCGTGCCCTTGCGACCGGTCACCAGGTAATCCACCGGCCCCACCACCCCGACGCTGACCCGGTTGTCCGGCAGCGGGATGTACCAGAACCACGAGCGCGCTTCCTCGGTGTGCAGGACGAGAGTCGCGCCCTCGTCCTTGCCCGGGTCCCGCACGGCGCCTTCGAAATGGGTGAAGAACGACGCGTTCCGCAGGTGCGGCTCAATGCTCATCAGGCCCAGCCGGCGCGCGAGTAACGCGTTCTGCCCGGTGGCATCGACGAAGGCTCGGGTCGCCACCTCGTGGCCTTGGTCGAGGGCCAGCCCGCGCACGTGATCGGCGTCGTCGAACAGTACGTTTTTGACCCCCAGCCCGCGGCACACCTCGACGCCGTGCTCGGCCGCGTTGTCGAGCAGGAGTTGATCGAACTCGCTGCGCAGCACCTGCCACGTCTGGGAACTTTCGTGGGGATCGGTTTCGTGGAAGTAGAAGGGCATCGTGGGACGCCCCTCGCGGGTGTAGAACTGCACGCTGTACTTCTTCGGAAAGCGGCTTGCTTTCATCGCCGCGAGGACCCCTAGACGCTGGAGCGTCCAGTAGGTCACCGGCATCAGAGACTCGCCGATCTTGAAGGTCGGCCCTGCCGTGCGCTCGACCAGCAGCACCCGGTGCCCGCGCTGGGCGAGCACCGTGGCCGCCGCGGCACCGGCGGGCCCACCGCCGGCGATCACGGCATCGTAACGATCTTGAGTGGGCCGTGCCGTCGCAGATTCCACCATGGTCACGAACCTCCTGCCCAGCGGTACTGGGCGCCGACCGAGATGGTGAAGGGATCACCGGGGATGAAAGCCGACGAGCCGAAGCCCCGGAGCTCGTACTGCTCGTCGGTCACATTGTCGAGATTCACGCTGAAGCGGAACTGCCGCCAATCGTGCAACACCGAGAGCGACACCAGCGTGTAGGCATCGAACTCGAGTCCGTTGTCTTCGGCCGCGAACCGTTCGCCGACGTGACGAGCCCCCGCCGCGAGCGTCCAGGAGCCGAGGCGCTGGGACAACCACAGGCTGGCGAGGTGCTCGGGCGTGAAGGCCGGGCGATTGCCCGAACGATCGAAGACGAACAGGAAGGGCGGGAACGGCACTTGGACCGCCTCGCGGAAGCGGGTCAGCTCCGAATCGTTCCAGGCATAGGTCAAGAAGGCGCGCAGGCCGTGGCCGAAGTTGCCCTCGGCCTCGAACTCGATCCCTTCCGAACGCTGGTCCCCGGCCTGCTCGGTGAAGCCGTTGTCGTCGGGAATGGCGATGTTCTCGCGCTCCAGCCGGTAGCCGGCCAGGGTGGCTCGGAAGCGACCGCCGGGCGCGGTGTGACGCAGGCCGAGCTCGGTCTGGGTGCTCGTCTCGGGGTCGCGGGGTCCCACCACGCGCGGCGATGCCGGGGAGAAGCTCTCGCTCCAGTTGCCGTACAGAGCCAGGCTCGGGTGCGCCTGCCACACCGCCCCGACCATCGGCGACAGCTCGCCGTCGTTGCGGTCCGTGCCGGTCAGATCGTCGCTGAAGTCGATTTCGTCCCAGCGGGCGCCAACCAGAACCTGGAAACGCTCGGACAGCTTCATCTGATCGATCACGTAGGGGGCCAAGACGCGGGTTTCGTTGTCCCCGGCACTGGCGAAGATCGGCTGGGCGAACGGGAACTCGATGGCCGGGTTCGCCACCAGCACGGGGCTGATCAGCGCGGCCGTCAGCGCGTACTCGTCGGTCGCCCGCGAGGCTTCGACCCCGGCCAACAGGTGGTGCTCGACGCTGCCGGTCCGGCCCTGCCAAACGAGCTCGAGCTGGTTGCCGAGGGTTTGCTGTTCGTCGTCGAGCACCGTGCTGGTACGAGTCACGGCCAGAGTCAGCGGCGCGATGGCGGTGACGCCAACCAGGAGCGTGCCCCGGGTTTGCCAGTCGAGGCCGCGGTGGTAGAGCTTGTTGCGCAGTTGGAGCGAGTCGGAGAACCGGTACTCGACGTCCACCTGGGCGCGCAGCAGATCCTGCTCCGAGAAGTCATTCGCCGCCCGGTAGGAGCGCCGCCGCGGCAGGTTGTCGCGGTCGATGTCACCGACCACCGGTAAACCGGCGTCGGGAGTGAACTCGCTGGTGCCGGCTTCGAGGTTGACGTTCACCGTCAGCCGGTCGCTGGGCCGGAAGGCGAAGGACGGGTTGACCAGGGTGACCTCACTCTCGAGGTCGTCGCGGTAGGCGTCACCCTGACGGAAGAGGCCGTTCAGGCGGAACGACCGGCTGCCGTCCGCGGTACCGAAGTTGCCGTCGAAGGTCAGCTCGTTGGTGTCGAACGAGGCTCCGCGCACCCCGACGGTGGCGAAACTGCCCGGCTCGGGCTGGCGGCGCACCAGGTTGACCGCACCGGCCAGCGGGTTCGCGCCGTAGAGGAAGCCGCCCGGCCCCTTGAGCACCTCGACGCGTTCGACGTTGTAGAGCTGGTAGAAGGTGCTCTCGGGCTCCGGTGCGCCGTCGATCAGGAGTTGAGCCCCGGAAAGCGAGTCGAAGCCGCGCACGACGAAGAAGTCGAACACCCCGGCGCCACTTTCGGCATGGAGGCCGGAGACCGCCGAGAGCACGTCTTCGAGAGAACGGGCCGCCGACTCCTCGATGCGCCGCTCCGAGATCAAGCCGACGTTGGCCGGCGTCCAGGCGAGGGGCACGGGCAACTTGGTGGCGATCGTGTTCGTCGTCGGCACGTAGGGCAGGCTCTCGACGACTTCGAGGCGCTCTTCGGTCGTGGCCACCGGCGGCTCGGCGGCTTCGGCGGCCTCCTGGGCGAAGGCGGGCAAGCCGCAGAACGTCAACACGAGAGAACAGGACAGCCACTTCTTGGACACGCTCACTCCTTGTCTACCGCCGGCACGCCGATCCTCGGCGTCGGAACGAGATACGGGGATAGGGGTTCGAGGTTCAAGGATTCTGGAGATCGAGGGCGACGAGCTGCGCCTCGCTGCGGACGTAGAGCCGGCCGCCCGCGAGCGTCGGCATCGTCCAGGTCTTGTCGCCGTCGGGGAAGACCTTGGTCTTGCCGATCTCCTGGTAGGAGTCCGGGTTGGCTTTGACCAGGGCCAGCTCGCCGCGTTCGCCGAGCACCAGCAAATGGCCGTCGACGTACAACAGCGAGCCGCGGTTGAAGCCCGACTGGTTCCACCGTTCCTGGCCGTCGGCGACGCGAATGCACTTCAGGCGGCTGCGGTCGAAGCCGTAGAGGTGGCCGTCGACCAGTACCGAACTGTTGAAGTGGTTCTGCATGCCCCGGCTCTTCCAGATCTCGGTGGTCTTCCAGCCGCTACCGTCCTTGGTGATCTGGTAGAACCCAGCCCCGGTGTCGTAGGCCGAAGAGATGAACACCTTGTCCGGCGGCACGATGACCGGCATGGCGGCGTTGACGTTGTAGTCGGTCTTCCAGGGCACCCGCCAGAAGAACTTGCCGGTGGCGGGATCGACCGAAACCAGGCCGCTGCCGGTGAAAAACAGCGCTTGGCGCGTCCCTGCGAGCTCGGTCACGAGCGGCACCGAATAACCCGGCTCGCCCGTTTGGGAAGCCCAACGCATTTTGCCCGTGGCCTTCTCGAAGCCCATCACGGAGTGGGACTCTTTGCCCCCGACGTCGACCAAGAGCAACTCGCCCTCGACGATCGGCGACACCGAAACGCCCCACTGGGGAATGCGGGCGCCGTAGGTCGCGACCAGATCGACCGACCACAGGATCTTGCCGGTGGCGGCCTCGAGGGCGGCGAGCTTGCCCTTGGCGCCGAGCACGTAGACCCGGTCCCCGGCGACCGTGGGCGTCGAACGCGGACCGCCCCCCATGTCGTCGGCCCGATTGGCATCGAGGCGGGTCTTCCACAGGGTCTTGCCGCTGATGGCGTCGAGCGCCAGGACCAGCTCGTCGGCGCCGGAACCGTACAGCGTGTAAGCCTTGCCGGCGACCACCGAGATCCCCGAGTAACCCTGGCCCAGGGGCTGACGCCACAGGACCTTGGGCCCGGAGGCCGGCCAAGCCTTGGCGATCGTCTCCGACGACCGGCCATCCTGGGCAGGTCCCCGGTAGTGGGGCCAATCGGCGGCCCCGACGGAGCCGGCCAAGCTGCAAGCCGCAGCGAGGGTGAACAGACGGACGAACATGATTCGATCCTCCCCTCAGGTGTAACGAGCGCCCCGAAACTCGGGGTCGTAGAATTCGGGTAACAGCAGGTCCACCCGCAGCAGGCCCGCGGGCGTGACGCCGACGACATCGCCGTCGACACGGACGAAGCCGCGCTCCGCGAGGGCGGCCAGCGTCGGCGCGAACTCGACCCGCGGATCGAGCCCGAACTTGGTCACGAAGGCCCCGGCGGACACCCGGCCGAGCTTCAGCTGCAGGATGAACTCCCGGATGAACCGCTCGCGCGGCGTCGTGACGTGGGCGCGAGCCAAGGGCAGCTCCCCGGCCGTCGCACGGGCGACATACTCCCCCCAGCCGTCGGCGTTCTGGAAGTGCACGCCGGAGAGGTGGGAGAAAGACGCCACGCCGGTGCCGAGCAGGTCGCAACCGCGCCAAACGTTGTCGCGGTACACGAATCGGCTGGCACCTTCCCGACCCGGAACCGGTTTGACCATGGTGTAAGCCGAGGAGATCTCATAACCGGCGGCGGCCAGCTGCTCGATGGCGTACTGGTGCCAGGCACGTTTTTGGTCCCAATCGGCGAGCGGCACGTCGAGAGTGCCGTCCTGGAGCTCCTTCGAGTACCGGGCATTCCAGGGCAGCTCGAGCTGGTAGATCGTCACGCTCGAGGGGTCGAGCTCGATCGTCTTGCGGACGGTCTCGCGCCAGCTCTCCCAGCGCTCGCCGACCATGCCGGCGATCAAATCGACGTTCAGTTGGTCGAAGTTCGCCGCCCGAATCCACGGCATACAGCGGTCGATCTCGCCCGAGAGATGGGCGCGGCCGTTTTCGCGCAGGATTTCGTCGTCGAAGTTCTCGATCCCGAGCGACAGGCGGGTGACGCCGATCTCGCGGATCTTCTGGACCTTGCTTTCGGTCAACGTGCCCGGTTCGCACTCGAAGGTGACCTCTTCGGCAGCGTCCCAGGGCAGCACGGCCTTGACGCGGTCGACCAGGACCTCGAGCTGCTTGACGCTGACGTAGGACGGCGTGCCGCCCCCGAAGTACACGAAGCGTGGCTTGCGCCCGGCCAGCGCCGGTTGCCGAGCCGCGGTCTCGACCTCGGTGGCGAGGGCGTCCAGGTAACTCCCGATCTCGTCGAAGTTCTTGTCGGTGTAGACCCGGAAGTAGCAGAATTTACAGCGCTTCCGGCAGAACGGGATGTGCAGGTAGAGCCCCAGCGGGGTGTCCGGCCGCGGCGGTGAGGCCAGCGCAGACCGGGCCGCGGACACATCCTCCGCATTCCAGATCGAGTACGGCGGATAGTTGGAAACGAAAACGGAGCCGATTTCCGGCTCGGTGGAAGTGGTCATGGGGAAAGCCTCTCTCCGAACCCGTACAGCACGCCGTCATCGGTTCCGATCACCAGAAATCCTCCTCCGACGGCGGGCGAGGCCGTGACCGAGCCGCCGGCGTCGAACTTCCACACTTCCCGGCCGCTGGCGACTTCCAGGGCGAAGATCGTGCCGCCTTGGCTGGCGGCGAAAACGCGGTCGCCCACCACCACCGGGGAGGCTTCGACGCGGCCGGTGGTTTCGTACAGCCAACGTTCGGCGCCGGTCTTGGGATCGAGCGCCCGCAAAGCCTTGTCGCGCCCGCCGACGATCACCGCGGACCCGGTCAAAGCCGCGGACGAGTAGTACGGGAACTGGCGCGTGACGCGCTCGTAGCGCCACAGGACTTCACCCTTGGCGAGATCCACCGCCACCACCTGGTTGTCGAAGGTGCCGACGTAGGCGCGGCCGTCGCGGATGGCGGCGCTCGCGGCGACGTTCGAGCCCAGACGCACCTTCAGGGTCTCTTTCCCGTCGGCCACGGAGACCCGGCGCAGGTAGCCGTCGCAACCGGCGAAGTAGAGATCGTTGCCGACCAAGGCCGGCGTGGCGTGCACGTAGTTGTCGGTCTCGACTTTCCAGACGAGGGCGCCATCTTTCTCGGACACGGCGTACAGCGCACCGTCGTAGGAGCCGAAGATGACCTTGCCGCCGGGAGCGAACGCGGCCCCGGAGAAGATCTCGCCGCCGGTGGTGACGGTGAACCGGCGTTCGCCGCTCTTCGTCGCCACGGCGTGGAAGATGCCCTTTTCGTCGCCGACGTAGACGGTGTCGCCGCGCACCCCGGCCGGCGCTTTGATCGGCGAGCCCGCGGCGTACTTCCACAGCAGCTTGCCGGTGGCCAGCTCGAGCGCGTAGAGGTGACCATCGAGGGACCCGGCGTAGACGCGATCCCCGATGATCGCCGCGGCACCTTCGAAACCCGCACCGGCTTCGAACGTCCAGCGCGGCGCGAGCGCGGCCGGCAGGCTCGACGTGGCGACCCCGGTCAGGGCGGCGTCGCCACGAAAGCTCGTCCACTCCGCGCCGGCCGGACGAGCGGCGAGGAGAGCCGCCGCAAATCCGAGCCCCAGCACCAGCCCCTCAGTACGCCGCTTCATACAACCTCAGGAAATCGGCCTCGGTCAGCGGACGCGGATTGAACGTGCCGGTCCACTCGCGGGTGGCATCGGCCGCGAGCTCGGGCAGGGCCTCCTGGGGCAACCCCAGGTCCGCCAGACGCTCGGGCAGGCCCCCCAAGCGCCGAAAATCCTCCAAGCGCCGGGCCACGGCCTCGCCGCCTCCGGGCTCGAGCTCGCGGTAGAGGCTTTCGACCTCCACCGCGTTCCACCGCACCACCGCCGGCAACATGACCGCCACGGCAGCACCGTGCACGACCCCGAAGGCGGCAGTCAGGGGGTTGGCCAGCGCATGAGCAGCCCCCAACATGGAGGCCTCGATGGCCGCCCCCGCCAGGTGAGCGCCCAACAGCAGCTCACCCCGCGGCGCGACGTCGCCGGGTTCCTCGAGCCCCGCCTCGAAGGCCCCGGAAAGCCTTCGCCAAGCCTCCGCGGCGAACAGCTCCGACACCGGGTTGCGGCGCGTCGAAACGAAACTCTCGACACTGTGGGACAAGGCGTCGAGAGCGGTCAGGGCGATCACCCGGCGGGGTGCCGTGACCACCAGCTCCGGGTCCAGGATGACGTCCCGGAAGCGCACCCCGGCGTCCCCGCAAGCCATTTTGCGGTGGGTTTCCACCTGGCTCACGAGGGCGTAGGACTGGGCTTCGCTGCCGGTTCCCGCGGTCGTCGGCACGCCCACGGACGGCAGGAACGGCTTCGTGCCCTTGCCGTAGCCCCAGTAGTCCTCCATGGAACCGCCCTGGGTGAGCAAGAAGTTGACGCCCTTGGCGGTGTCGAGAGCGCTGCCGCCGCCGAGTCCGATCAGGAGGTCCACCGCCCCGGCCCGAGCAATCTCGGTGGCGGCATCGATGGTCGCCGTCGTCGGGTTCTCGCCGACGGCGGAAAACTGCCGCACGGCCACCCCGGCGGCCTCGAGGGCCGCCACCGCGCGAGCCGGATGCCCGGCGGCGGCGACCCCCGGGTCGGTGACCAGAAACACCGACCGAGCCCCGTGCGAACGCACCAGCTCCCCGATCTCGGCGAGACGCCCGGAGCCGAAACGGACCCGGATCGCACCGACTTGGGCCTCCCAGGGAGCCAGAGTGCTCGGCGTGGAAAGTACGGACGGGCTCAAGCAGCCTCCTCCGCCACCGGCGCCGCAAACGCCCGCTGGCGGTACAACAATTCGAACAGGTTGCCCTCGTGGGGCTGGTCCCAGGACACCCGGCAGGTGGCGATGGGGGCCAGGTTGAGCCGCTCGACGTGCTCGGAGGCGAGAAACTCCCGCCGCAATTCGGCGTCCGCGGTCAACGCCGTGACCACGAGCGAGCTGCCGATCCCGCGCACCAATTCGGCCCGCGGAACCTCGACCACCGACACGAAGGGGAACAGCAGCTCGGTTCGCGCCAGCGGATGGTCCGCCGGGCAGCGCACGACGGTGGGGCGCAGGAACCAGCAGCCGCCGGCCTCGACCACGCGCTCCGGCCCGCGCACCTGGGCCGACACGTCCACGGCGCCGCTCATCTGGGCGTCGAGGTGCTTCGAGATCCGTTCCGCCCCGGCGCGATTCGGAAAGGCCGCGAGCCGTGCCTGTGGATCGTCGAGCGCGCGACCATCGATCGTCGCCAGGCGCTCGGCGAGGCCGCGGGCGAGCTCGTCGGCGTGACTCGGCGTCCAGATACCGGAGGCGTTGACGCAGGAGCGGCCACCGTTTTCCGCCACCGAGGAAGCGAGCAGGTCGAGGTGATCGCGCCACCGGGGCGCCGCGTCCGGACCGAGCACCACCTTGCTCCAACCCGGACCGTGGATTTCGATGCGCGGGTCGCCTCGCCACGGTCCGACCGTGCCGGCATCACCGAAGAGCAACGAACGGCCGGCCTTGAGCAGGATCTCGGTCGACGCCGAGTGGTCCCCGGGCAGAAACGAAAAGGCTTCCGGTGGCGCGCCCGCGGCCAGGAACGCCTGGATCACCCGGTAGGGCGTCCACGGCTCCTGCCGGCCGGCCTTCAAGGCGAGCGGAATGCGCAGGGCAAAGGCCGGTAACCACAGGGCGTGCACGCCGGGAGAGTTCGACGGCAGGATCGCCCCGAGGACATCCGTGGTGCGCCGAAAGGCCACCGGCCGGCCTCCGAGACTGCCGTACCCGTGGTCGAGCACCTCCCGGGGCAGGCCCCGGGTCAGCCCGGCGATCACCGTCTCCATCTCGGCCAGCACGAAGCGGATCTTCTCCAGGTTGGCGCGCCCGAGGGCGACCGGCAAACCGGTCGTCGAGGCGAGCTGAGCCAGGTAATCCTCGGCGGTCTGCTCGCCTTCGCCAAGCGGCAACGTGCCATGGGCGAAGAGCTCCCCTGCGCGCCGGGAGATCGCTAACAGTTCATCCGTCGACAGAGCCTCGAGGCCGGCGCGGCGGTCCGGCATGGCAGCGAGATCCCGCGCCACGAGCCCGGCGTGGGCTTGGCTGACCTCGACCACCGGCACGCCCGTGCGCACGTCCGGTAAGGTCACCGTGGTGAGACTCCGGTAGGGCCGGCCGGCCCGCAGGAGCGGCAAATGGGGCACGTGCGACATCCAGTCCCCCGTTTCTAGTAGACGCCGACGACGACGGATTCCTGGAGGGGCGAATACAGGCGCAGACCTGAAACGCCGTCCCACGGATAGGGCGCGATGGGCGGCTCGCGCTCACCCTCGTCGCGCTCCAGGAACCGCGGCATGAAGAACTCGCGGGTCAGGGTAGTCAACATCACCCGGCCGGTTTGGCCGTAGTCGACAACTCGCGACGGATCCGCCGGGTCGACGATCTCGAAGACCGCACGCGGCGCCGGCGGATAGTAGGCGATCGTGTAGTCCGGATGCTCCGGGTCGAAGGGCCGCGAACAGGCGAGGCCCATCAGCGTGTTGCCGTAGGTCGGCACGAAGTCGATGCCGGGCACCAATTCCTCCCGAGCAAAGCGGTGGAACTGGGCGTTCATCTCGGTGCCGCCGCAGAAGATCCCCGTCACGCCGTACTTCGGCAGCGAGATCTTGGCCGAGAGGGCCTCGAGCAACTTCGGGGTCGTGAACACGCAGCGGATGTCGTGGGCCTTCAGGATCTTGAGGCCCTGCTCGACGACGTGGTCTTTGTACGCCTCGAGCTCCCGGAACCGCCCGTCCTTGATCAGCCGATTGACCCAGCGCGGATCGAGATCGACGTGGAAGGCGATGCCGCCGCGCACCTGGGCCAGGTGCTCGATGGCGAGGCGCAGGCGCCGCGGCCCGGTGGGGCCCAGCATCAGCCAGTCGGCGCCCTTCGGGAACGTCTCGTCCGACAGCGTCTCCGAGTACATCTCGTAGTCGATCCGGAAGTCCTCGATGTTGATCCGGCTCTTCGGAATGCCCGTGGTGCCGCCGGTTTCGAACACCGCCACCGGCTGGTCCGCGAGGCCTTTGGGCACCCAGCGGCGCACCGGGCCGCCGCGCAGCCATTCGTCCTCGAAGTGGCCGAGTTTCGCCAGGTCCCCGTAGCCGTGAATGACCTCGCGCGGGTCGAAGTCGAGCTTCGACGCGTAATCGAGCCAAAACGGGCAGCCGGTCTCGGGCGAAAAGTGCCAGGCGACCATCGCCCGCACATGGGCATCGAGGGCCTCGCGCGCGGTCGAAATCTGTTCCGGGGTCGCCCGCTTCACGGCTTGGGCGCCTCCGCGGCCGGCTTCGCGCCTTCCTTGAAGGCGAAGAGGGTGTTGCGGGCCATCACGTAGAGGATGCCGTCCTTGGCCACCGGCGTCGTCATGATGCTGGCGCCGAGGTTGCCCTCGAAGAGCACTTCTTTGGTCTTGCCGGCGCGCATCACCACCACGTCGCCGTCTTCGTCCCCGAGATAGACCTTGCCGTCGGCAGCGAACGGGGAACCCCAGATCGCGGCCTGGACGTCGTGGATCCAATGCAGTTGGCCGGTTTCGGCATCGAGGGCGTACAGGAAACCCGACAAATCGGCGGCATAGACGATGCCGTCCGAGATGGCCACGGTCGAGATGGTGCGGTGGAAGTCTTCACCGCCCCGGGTCCAGACGTGTTTGCCCGTCATGTCGCCCGAACCGGTGGCGGGAACCGCCCACAGGTGCCCGACGCCTTCACCGTGTTCCGGGTCCTGCCCGACGGCGACGTAGACCTTGTCGTTGTGGAACACCGGGGTGCCGATGATGTTGTTGCGCGTGCCTGCGCCGCCGAGCTTCCACACCGAGTCCTTGGGATTGCAGTCGAACTTCCACAGAAGCTCGCCGGTCTTGGGCTCGAAGGAGTACAACCAGCCGTTGCCACCCGGAAAGACCACTTGGGGGCGGCCCCCTGCGACGCCATAGGTTGGGTTCGACCACTGACCGTGCAGGATGTCCTTGTGGGGCAGGTTCGACTCCCACACCAGGTAACCGGTCTTCTTGTTGACCGCGATGAAGCTCGGAGCACTGGGCGCTGGGATGTTGATGTGGCCTTCGTCGACGCCGTTGCCGGTGACGGTGTAGATCAGGTCGTCGACCAGGAGCGGATTACCCGCCGCCAAGTTGTGGGGGAACACGTCGAGTTCCGCGATCATGTCGTAGCGCCAGACCACGTCCTCGTCGATCTCGCTCTTGTTCTCTTCGTTGTCGACGCCGTCGTTTTCACCGTCCAAGAACCCCTCGGTGTCGGCGGCGACGATCTCGGCGCGGTTCGAGACGTAGTACAGCCGGTCGCCTTCGACCGCCGGACCGGAGCACACGCCCTGCTGCGGCCAGTCGTTGACCTTGCCGGCAGCGAGCTTCGGGTGCGCGCTTTGCCAGAGGAACTTGCCGGTCTTGGCGTCGAACACCATGAGATTGCCGCGGTCCCCGAGCAGTTTCGGGTTGCGCGGGCTCTCGTTGTTGGTGCCGACGTAGATCCGGCCGCCGTAGACGACCGGGCCACCGTAAGACTGGGAACCGAGTTTGGCCTTCCACAGGAGGTTCTCGCCGGTGTCGACATCGAATTTCGTGGGCAAGCCCTTCTCGGCGGACACCATGTTGCGCGACGGCGTGTTGCCGAACATGGCCGGCGCCTCGGCGGCGAAAAGCGGCGCGGTCGCGAGACCGGCCAGGGAGAAAACGGCGATCGTGGCTCTGTTCATGGCTTGTTGCTCGTCACCTTGAGATTGTCGAAGTAACCGGTCGTGGGGGTGTAGCCGTAGAGGCCGGCGCTGCCGCGTTCGACGGGCACCGGGTCTTCCACCGTGATCGTCCAGTCGGCGGGCTCGGGTTCGCCGCGCTTCCAGACTTTGCCGCGGACGAGGGCTTTGCCACCCAAGACCTCGACCTTCAAGATCAGCGTGTACCACTGATTTTCCTGCCAGGTGAAGGGCACTTCCTTGGCGCCGCGCAGTTCCGAAGCCCAGGAACGGATCTGGATCTGCTGGTGCGCCCCCATCAAGTCCAAGGTGTACCCGGCGTTGATCACGCCCAAGTCCGGCAGACGCCGACCCGTCTTGGTGGCCAGGACGTCGACCTGGACGGTGTAGTCGCGCCAGTCCGAGTGGCCGACGTAGGTGGTGTGCTTGTGCAACTCGACCGGCGAGGGTGGTTTGCCCAGTACCTTGCCGTGCTCGGGCAGCTCCATCACCTCGAAGCGGAGGCCCGAACGCAGCAGGTACGGCGGCCGACCCTTGGCGGCGTAGGACTCGAAGTCCTCGGTCAAGGGCGGATCGGCCTGGACCCGCACGCGAGAGCTGGCCGCGAGCCCGCCCAATTTGGCAGTGACTTTGCCGACCTGGAAGCGCTTGGCGGCGTCGGCCGTGAAGCGGCCGGCAGGCGTGACTTCGCCGGTCAGACCCTCGAGGGCCCATTCGGCACCGGTCTTTTCGCCGAGGAAGCGGCCCTGGGCGTCGAACGCCCGCAGCCGCAACTCGACCGGCACTCCTGGACGCAGGGCGAGATCCCCGGGTACCACCTGGAGCGTCGCCGCGACCGCCGTCGCAGGCGCGACGGCTTCCTTGGGACCGGGAGTGGTCTTCAGCTGGTTGACCTCGGCCCGGGGGAATTTGGCCTTTTTGTCGCCGAGGCAGTAAATGCCTTCTTCGGTCGTGAAATAGATCCGCCCGTAGGCGATGGCCGGCGAGGCGTAGACCTCGGCGTAGCGGCCGTCGGGCATCGCGAGGTCTTCACTGTCGAGGATCTTGCCCGCGGTGGCACCGGGCTCGACCACGAGCACCCGGCCGTTGACCTCGGTCGCGTAAATCTTGCCGTCGGCCCACACCGGCGAGCCCTTGCCCACGGTGCCCATGCCGAGCAGCCAGTGTTGCTGGCCGGTGGTCGCGTCCAGAGCGATCAAGTTGGCCGAGTTGTCGATGACGTAGAGCCGGCCGTCCTTCACGATCGGCGAGGTGAAACCGGCCTCGATGCCTTGGCGCCACTTCAAATGGCTGGTGGTGATGTCGCCCTTGGCGCCCGCAACGTCGAAGGCCACCACGGCCCCCAGCGAGCCGCCCTCGGGGTTCTCCTCCGAGTGGCAGGCATAGACCATCGAGCCCTCGACCAGCACGGTCGTGTTCACGGCCAGCTTGGACAGGTGGAAGCTCCACAGCTTTTCGCCGGTGCGCGCCTTCAAGCCGTAGATGCGGCCGTCGCCGTTACCCTGGATGACCTGACGAATGCCGTCGATGACGGCGACGATCGGCGTCGACTGGCTGTTCAAATCCTGCGGGGCTTCGCCCGGCGTCGAGTGCCAGAGGAGCACGCCGGTCTTCTTGTCGAAGGCGAAGAGGCGGTGGCGCGGGGCGCCCTGGTCGCCCCAGCCGGTCGAGGCGAAGGTGACGATCAAGCGGTCCTCGTCGACCACCGGCGTCTGGGTGCGGCCGCCGTAACCGGAGTAGAAGCCGAATTCCTCTTCGAGATTGCGCGACCAGACCACCTTGCCGGCGCGATCGAAGACGAAGAACAGGCCGGAAACACCCTGGGCGTACAGGTAACCGGTCTCCGGGTCGCCCGTGACGTTGGCCCAGCCCACCCGGTTCCACGGCACGGTCGTGTTGTAGACCGGAAAGCGGTACTCCCACAGGCGTTTACCCGTCTCGGCGTCCCAGCAAGCGACGATCTCGACGCGGCGGAGATCCTCTCCCGCCCGCCCGTTGGTGCACACCCGGCCGTCGAACACGACCGGCGTCGAGCGGCCGGTGAAGTCGTCGCGCCACAGGAGGTTCTCGCCGGTCTTCGACCACGAGGAAACGAGGCTCTTGTCGGGGGCCACGCCGTTCTGGTCGGGGCCACGCCAATTGGGCCACTCCCCCGCCGGCAGCGGTGCCGAAGAGGCACCGGCGACGAGGATCGGAAGCAAGAAAACGAGCGTTCTGATGGGGCTTCGTCGACTCAAGGTGGGTTCTCCTCGGAGGCTGGTACGAGCTGGTACGGCCGAATCCGGAAAAGGTTCCTCGGCCCGATAAGCAGGAATCGCGCCGGGGGGGAGTGGACGGTGGACTAGATGGACGAAGTGGACGAAGTGGACGAGATCGACGAAGTAGACGAGGTTAGTCTTCTCTCCATGAAAGCCCTGACCTTCCACCGCCCCTTCGACATCCGGTGTGAGACCGTGCCGGAGCCCACCCTTCTGGCCCCCACCGACGCCCTCGTCCAGATCACCGCCGCCGGGCTCTGCGGCTCGGACCTCCACGCCTACCGCGGCCTCGAAGGCGGCCTCGACGCCGGCACCGTGTGTGGTCATGAGCTGGTCGGAGAGATCGTGGCCGTCGGCCGGGAGGTCGTGGGCTTCGGGGTTGGGGACCGGGTGGTCGCCCCGTTCACCACCAACTGCGGCGAGTGCTGGTACTGCCGGCGCGGTTGGACCTGCCGCTGCGTCCGCGGCAACCTGCTGGGTTGGGTTCAGGACGGCGTCGGCCTGCACGGCGCCCAGGCGGAGCTCATCCGCGTGCCGCTGGCTGGCGCCACGCTCTACCCGCTGCCGGAGTCGTTGCCGGAAGACGTCGCTTTGTTTCTCGGGGACGTCCTGCCCACGGGGTTCCACGCCGCGGAGTCCGCCGGCGTCGAGCCGGGAACGGTGGTGGCGGTGGTCGGCTGCGGGCCGATCGGCCTTTCCGCCGTGCTGTCGGCCATCGAACTCGGCGCCGAGCGGGTGTTCGCCGTCGATGCCGTGCCCGAGCGCCTGGCTCTCGCCGAGCGCTGGGGTGCCACGGCCTTGAATCTGACCACCTGCGATGCCGGGGAGCACCTGCGGGACGCCACCGACGGCCGCGGCGCCGACGCCGTGATCGAGGCCGTGGGCAGCCACGACGCGACCCGCCTGGCCTTCGACCTCGTGCGTCCCGTGGGCACCATCGCCGCCGCGGGCGTCCACACCGAGGCGCACCTCGCCTTCTCCCCCGGCGAGGCCTACGACAAGAACCTCACCTACCGGGCCGGTCGCTGCCCCGCCCGCGCCGTCCTACCGCGCGTCTTACCCCTCGCCGAACGCCGGGCCGGCGAGCTCGGCGAGCTGATCTCCCACCGCCTGCCGCTCGAAGCCGGCGCCCATGCCTACGAGATCTTCGACCGCAAGCTCGAGGGCTGTACGAAGGTGGTTTTCCATCCTCGAAGATCCTGAGGGGCAACTCCGTCGCCCAATCTCTCCACAAACAGCATGTAGCGGAAGACAGACAAAGTACACTTCTTCAAACAGGCAGTTGGTGTGCCAGATTACGAGCATGTGTGAGGTGTGTATGAATCTAGGTCAAGGCAAATATCTCGGAGCTTCCACGGCTCGGCGGCGAAATCGAGGGCGGGGCCCCTGGCTTGCTCTGGCACTGGCAGCTGTCGGCGCATGGTCGGTTTCGGCAGGCACCGTGACCTCGCTCTCCGGTCCCTTTGTTCTCGAGAAAACCAACACAGATCGCCTTGTGGTTGGGACCGACGACGTCCTCCACACCATCTACGTCCAAGGAGACCGACCTGGCTCGACTCCATCGATCAGGTACACAATTTCGAGCGATCGTGGACTGTCATGGTCGCCGCCTGTAACGCTCGCGTCTGGAACCTCCCCGACTCTTGCGGTCGATGGCAATGGCAATCTCGGCCTTGCCTTCGTCGGCTCGCCCTACGGGCCGGCCGGCAGCCCTCAGTCAGGCGCGATCTACTACCTCTCCAAGACTCCCAACGGCGGGTGGTCCGCGACCTCGAAAGTCGTCGACTCGGGGGCCATGCCTACCCTGGCTGGCTACGGCTCCAACATGCATCTCGCCTGGGTTTCGCACCCCGTGAAATACCACACATTCCCTACTTTGACGCCGCCGGCTGTGCCGTTGAATATCCTCCAGGGCGAGGACATCCAGCTTGTTCTTCTGTGCGGCATTCATCAGTGGGACGTACCGTCGATAGCAGTAGCGCCACGCGATGCAGCTGGCACTTTGCCACCCATCGTGCGGGTTGCGCTTTATCAAAGCTCCGACCTGCGTTCGTTTTGCGGAGGGTACCTGACCGCGGGAGTTGCGATCTATGAGCGGCCCCAGAACCCGCTGCCCCTCCAACCCTGGACGCTCGTCCTGCAGGATCTCAACGAGACAAATGACCCGGCTTTCACCAACTACGGGAGAGTTTCGGTGTCGCTAACTGCGAACCGGATTTCGAGCAACTTCTACGCCTTCTACTCCGACGTATGGAATGGCGATCGAGTCCGGTTGGCTCGCATTACGAGCGCTGGCTCACGTGCCATTCATGACTTTGTGGCGGTTACCGGCGGTCTGCGCGCGCTAACCGATATCAACGCACTCGGGGCACCGAACGGCGACAGCGTCAAGATTGGCTATTCTCCGATTGCCAGCTCCTACAACAGCACTTGGGTCCGGACCCTGACGTGGACCTCGATCGCTTCCACGCCCACTCTTGGAACGGCTAAGCTCTTGTCGAACAAGGGCCGCAACGCGAACGTCGTCTACTTCGAACGGGCCACGACCGGCGGAACACAAGGCCTCAACGCGATCTTTGAAGTTGAGTCCGCGACTGCCACCTATAGTCTGCAGAACGACTATTTCAAGCCACTTCCCGGTGTTTCGTGCAGCGACCTGGCAGACACCGTCTGCCGAACGCCAGGCGCAACCAGGGAATGCCGGAACGAATTTGGAGAACTTGGGACTTGCCAGTGCTTGGGTAGTGGCCGACTCTCGACTTGGTCCTGCTTCCTCTATCTGTAGTTGGTTACACACCGCGCTCAGCCTGAGACGAGCATCACCTCGTTGGCCGGTTGCCTGACACCTGACATCTGGCACCGCAAGCTCGAGGGCTGTACGAAGGTGGTCTTCCGTCCCGGTTCGGCTCGGGTTCAGCACTTGAATCGTTAGACATCCGACGATGGTCTCGCCCCGGGAGCGAGGACATGCTGGCCAACCACGAAGTGACCGACCTGTTGAGTCGCTGGAGTGCCGGAGACGACCGTGCGCTCGGCAACCTGATGCCCGTCGTCTACGCCGAGCTCCACCGCCTCGCGACTCGCGCCGTGCATCGGGAGCGGCGGGACCACACGCTCCAGGCCACCGGCCTCGTCCACGAAGCGTTTCTGCGCCTCGCGCGCGGCACTCCGGCGCTGTGCCACGACCGCGCCCACTTCTTCGCCCTGGCGGCCCGGCTGATGCGCCACATCCTGGTCGACCATGCCCGCCAGTGGCAGGCGGAGCGACGCGGCGCCGGGGCGTTGCGCGTCTCGCTCGACGACGCCGGCCCCCTCGTCGGCGGGGCCACGGCGGACTTGACCGAGCTCGACGCCACGCTCGAAGAACTCGCGTCCTTCGACGCCCGGAAGGCGCGGGTCATCGAGTTGCGCTTCTTCGGGGGCCTGTCGGTCGCGGAGACCGCCTTGGTGCTAGGCGTCTCCGAGCCCACCGTGATCCTCGATACTCGCCTGGCCAAGGCCTATCTGTTCGAGCGGCTGTTCCGGAGAGCCGCTTCGTGACGCCGGAGCGCTGGCGCCACCTCGAAGCGTTGTTCATCGAGCTTTCCACGTTGCCGCCGGCCGAGCGGCAAGCGCGGCTCGACGCCCTCGACGACCGCGAGACGGCGTCGGAGCTCGGGCGCCTGCTCGCTGCCGACGACGCGGCGGGTTCGTTTCTCGAAAGTTCGATCGCCGCGGGAGCGCGCGAGACCTTGGCGCGCAGCGACCGCGGCCGGCGGATCGGCCCCTACCGGTTGGTCGAGGAGCTCGGTCAAGGCGGCATGGGTATCGTTTACCTGGCCGAGCGGGCCGACGACCAGTTCCAGCAACGGGTAGCCCTGAAGCTTCTGCATCGCGGCTTCGAAACTCGCGACCGGGTGGCGCGGTTCCGCGCCGAACGCCAGATCCTCGCGCGCCTGGAACACCCCGCCATCGCGCGCCTGCTCGACGGCGGCACTACCGAGGACGGTCGGCCCTATTACGGCATGGAGCTGGTGCCGGGCCAACCCATCGACGCCGACTGTGACGCTCTTCGCCGCACCATCCGCGAGCGCCTCGAGTTGTTCCTGGAAGTCCTCGAAGCGGTGCGCTACGCCCATCAAAATCTCATCGTCCACCGCGACATCAAGCCGTCGAACGTGCTCGTGACGCCCGAGGGCCGCCCCAAGCTGCTCGACTTCGGCGTCGCCAAGATCCTGGAGGCCGAGCCGGACGAGGGTACCGACTTGACCGCCCTCGGCGGCCGGCCGATGACGCTCGCCTACGCCAGCCCGGAGCAGGTCAAAGGGGAGCCGGTGACGACCGGCAGCGACGTCTATGCCTTGGGCGTGTTGCTCTACCTGCTGTTGACCGGCCGCCGGCCCTACCCCTCGGAAGGACGGTCGGGCAGCGAGGTCGAACGCCTGATTCTGGAGCACCAACCCGAGCGCCCGAGCCGGGCGGTGCGCGCCGCCGGCGATCCGACGGCCGCCCAGAACCGCGGCCTGTCCTCGGCCGTGGCACTCGCTCGGCGGCTCGAGGGAGATCTCGACAACATCGTGCTCACGGCCTTGGCGAAGGAGCCCGCGGAACGTTACCCCTCGGTCGAGCGCCTGTCCGACGACTTGCGGCGGCACCTCGCGGGCCTGCCCATTCTGGCCCGGCCGACTCCTTGGCACCGGCGGGCGGCCAAGTTCGTCGGGCGCCACCGCGTCGGGGTGGCGGCCAGCCTGACCATTGGACTGTTGGGGCTCGGGCTCGTCATCGGCTCGGTGGCGTTCTCGCGCCGGGCCGCCCGCGAAAGTGCCCGGGACCATGCCGTCTCCCGGCTGCTGATCGACGTTTTCGAGATCGCCGACCCTTCGCAGACGAAGAGCAACGAGGTCACCGGCCGCGAGTTGCTCGACCTCGGCGCCGAGCGGGTGCGCCGCGAGTTCTCTGCCAAACCGGAGCTCCAGAGCGAGATGTTCGCGTCGTTGGGTCAGGCGTTTCTCAACCTCGGATTGCCCGGCCGCGCGGCGGAGCTCCACTCCGAAGCGGTCAAGGCCGGCCGGCGCGCCCGGCTCGACGACGGCGCAATGATCCACCGGCTGCTCGACTTCGGCCGCGCTCTGGGGGAAGGCGGCCGATACCTCGAAGCTGCCGAGGTCTTTCGCGAGGCCGTGGAACGAGCCGAGCGGGCCCTGCCCGAGGACGCGTTGAACCGCGCCTTCGCCCTCGGCAGCTACGGCCTGATCCAACACGACCTCGGCCACTACGCCGAGGCCGACGAGCTCTATCAACGTGCGATCGCGGTGTTTCGGGCCGGCGGCAGTCCCGGCCGCACCACCCGCGGCAACCGCGCGCTCCTGTTGATCGATCTCGGCCGCTACGACGAGGCCATCTCCGTCTACCGCGAGCTGCTCGCGGAAGCCGGGGCCGAGCCCCTCGCCACCGCCAATGCCCTCGAGTTCCTGTCGATGGCGCTCGTCGGCGGCGGCCAACTGGCCGAGGCCGAGACCACCGCCCGGCGCAGCCTCGAGCTGCGCGAAACCCACCTGCGACCCAACGATCCCGACATCGCGCGCAGCCGGAACGCCCTCGGAGCCGCCCTGCGCGAACGCGGGGACTTGGCCGCTGCCGAACCGCTCCTGCAGCGTGCCCTGGAAGAACGCCGGCGCATCCTGGGGCCCGATCACGGCGTGGTGGCGGTCACCTGGGAAGATATGGGGGATCTGCTGCTCGCCGCGCGCCGCTTCGCCGAGGCCCGGGAAGCCTTCGCCGAGGCGCAGCGGATCTCGCGGCTCAGCTACCCGGCGAGCCACCCCACGATTGCCCGCATCGCCGCCGGCACAGCCCTGACCCACGTCGTCGAAACCGCCTGCCGCCAGGGCCGAGGGGAGCTCGAGGCCGCGTTGGACTCGGTGCCACCGGCGGACTTCCGCGCGGTGCGGGCCAGGAAGGTGCTGGCAGCGTGCGGTCGAGGGTAGCCAGGACACGAGGGACCCCAAGGACGACAACGACACCCCCGCCCGGGCGAGCCAGGGAGGGGGTCGTCAGGGTCTTGGGTGTCCTGCCCTAAATCTTCGCCATCACGTGCTTGACCTGGGTGTAGTCCTCGAGGGCGTACATCGACATGTCCTTGCCGTAGCCGGACTGCTTGTAGCCGCCGTGGGGCATCTCCGAGACCAGGGGCATGTGGTCGTTGATCCACACCGTGCCGAAGCGCAGCTTGCGGGCGGCATGGAGCGCGCGGTGGACGTTCGAGGTCCATACCGAGGCGGCCAGGCCGTAGTCGACGTCGTTGGCCCAGGCCAGGGCCTCATCGTCGGAGCCGAAGCGGGTGACGGTGATGACCGGGCCGAAGATCTCGCGCTGCACGACTTCGTCCGATTGCCGGGCGTCGGCCAGGAGCGTCGGCTGGAAGTAGGCGCCCGCTCCGGAGACCCGTTCGCCGCCCGCCAGCACCCGGACGTGGCCGTTCGCCGCGGCGCGTTCGACGAAGCCCGCCACCCGCCCCTGCTGCTCCTTCGAGACCACCGGGCCGATGAACGTGTCGTCCGAGGTGATGTCCCCGTAGGTCACCGACTGCACCATCTCGGTCAGCTGCTCGAGCAAGCGATCGTAGATCCGCTCGCCGCCGTAGATGCGGCACGCCGCGGTGCAGTCCTGGCCCGAGTTGGCGAAGCTCGCGAGCTTGAGCACACTCGCCACCTGCTCCAGGTCAGCGTCGTCGAAGATCACCACCGGGGCCTTGCCACCGAGCTCGAGGTGGACCTTCTTCAACGAATCCGCCGCTGTTTTGGCGATGATCTTGCCGGTCGAAACGTCGCCCGTGAGCGACACCATGTTGACCAGCGGATGGCGCACGAGACCCGCCCCGACGGGCTCGCCGTAGCCGGTGATGACGTTGAAGACGCCGGGCGGGAAGATGTCCGCCGCCAACTCGGCGAGGCGCAACGAGGTCAGCGGCGTCTGCTCGGCGGGCTTCAGGATCACCGCGTTGCCGGCAGCGAGGGCCGGGCCGATCTTCCACGCCGCCATCATCAACGGGTAGTTCCAGGGCGCGATCGAGGCCACCACCCCCACCGGCTCGCGGCGGATCATCGAGGTGTAGTTGGCCAGGTACTCGCCGGCCGCCTTGCCCTCCATACAACGGCAGGCGCCCGCGAAGAAGCGCAGGTTGTCGACGATGAACGGGATTTCGCTTTTGGCGAGCCAGTAGGGTTTGCCGACGTTTTGCGCTTCGAGCTCGGCCAACTCGTCGCTGTGGGCTTCGATGCGATCGGCGAGCTTGAGCATCAGCGCCGAGCGCTCGCCGGGGGTGGTCATGCCCCAGGAATCGAACGCGCGGTGTGCCGCCATCACGGCGCGCTCGACGTCTTCGGGGCCACCCACGGGGACCTCGGCGAGCGGGGCCTCCGTGGCGGGGTTGGTGATCGTCTCGGTACGGCCGTCGGCCGCCGCCGTGGTGGCGCCGTCGACGAAGAGCTGGAACTTCAACATGGGGGCTCCTTGCAAGAACGGCCGAGAGCTCCGACGGAGCTCCCGGCCGCAGACCAGTCGAGATCAGAACGAGAGGCCGAGGCCGGCGGTGAGGATCGTCTCCTCCTCCTGGCCGATGTCGTCGAGCACGTCGAAGGCGATGGTGCGCTGGGCCAGGATGTGGCCCGAGAACGTGTCGGTGAAGTTGACCGCGAGGTCGAGCGCGATGAGGCCGTCCGACAGGTCGCCGTTCGACTCGTCGATCCCCAAGGTCTCGGCCAACCCGGCGTTCAGGTTGTAACCGAAGTCGACGCCGACCTGGCCAATCACGGTGAGTGCCGCCTTCGAGCCGAGGGCGAACTCGTGGGAGATGCCGAAAGCCGCGTAACCGCCTTCGACGGCGTCCAAGTCCTCGTAGTAGCTGATCGTGGGCGACAGGAAGGTGTCGAAGGACAGGATGCCGTAGGCCTCGTAGGTGTCGAAGAAGGCGATGTCGCGCTCGGCGTCGCCGTTATAAAGATAGGTGACGGCACCGACCGTCAACGAAGCCTTGTCCCCGAGGGCGAAGGTGTAGTCGAGATTGAAGTCCGTCTCGCCGTAGTCCGAACCGAAGCCCTCGATCTTGCCGAAGTAGCCGTAGTATCCAAGCGTCCAGTTGCCCACCGCGAGGGAAGCGTGAGGGATCAGGATCGGCTCGTCACCGGTCAGGATCAACCCACGGAACAGGTATTTGTCGGCGTAGTCCACTCCAACGTCGAAGCTCCAGTTCTTCTCGTCCTGGGCCAAAGCAGGCGCGGCCACGGCCACCCCCAACACGAACAGCGCGATCCACTTTTTCATCACAGTCCCTCCTCCCGAGCGCCGCGCGCCGGGCTTGTCCAGTGTTTCCGAGGTCAACGCTCGTCTCCCCGGGCCGAGGCCCGATGGGCGAGCAAAATAGGAATCGTCGTCACGGCGATCACGAACAACGCCGCCACGTTGGTCACGGGGCGATCCCGCGGCCGGCTCAATTGCTCGACGATGAAAATCGGCAAGGTCGACTGCTGACCGGCGGTGAACGTGGTCACGATCACCTCGTCGAAGCTGAGCGAGAATGCGAGCATACCGCCCGCCAGAAGCGCGGAGCCGATCGCCGGCAGCACCACGCGGCGAAACGTCTGGAAGGCGTCGGCCCCCAAGTCCATGGAGGCTTCGATCTGGGACGCCCCGGTACGCCGCAACCGCGCCGCCACGTTGTTGTAGACCACCACGATGCAGAACGTGGCGTGGCCGGCGACGATCGTCCAGAAGCTGAAGTCGAGATCCGCCAACGACAACGCCGAGCGCAGGGCGATGCCGGTGACGATGCCGGGCAGCGCGATGGGCAGGATCACCGCTAGGGTGACCAACTCACGGCCGGCGAAGCGGCCGCGCACGACGGCCAGGGCCGCGAGCGTGCCGAGCACCAGGGCGAAGGCCGTCGACACCGTGGCGACCCGGATCGACAACTCGAAGGCCTGCCACAGGTCGACCCGCTGCCAGGCTTCTTGGAACCAGCGCAGAGTGAGCCCGGGCGGCGGGAAGGTCAACGTCGCCTCGTCCGTGGTGAAGGCGTAGAGCACCACCACGGCCATCGGCAAGTGGAGGAACGCCAACACCCCGAGCGCCGCCGCGACCAGCCCGCGCGGGGCCTTCTCCCCGTGCTCAGAGCGCATCGAAGGCCCCCGAACGTTTGGCGAAGGTCAAGTAGATCGCCATGATCAGCATCGGCACCACGGTCATCGCCGCGGCCAGCGGTACGTTGCCCGCCGTGCCCTGGTAGCGCAACACGGCCTGGCCGAGGAAGTAGCTCGAATTGCCGAGAGTGCCCGGGATGATGAAGTCCCCGAGGGTCAGCGAGAAGGTGAAGATCGAACCGGCCACGAGCCCGGGCAAAGCGAGCGGCAGCACGACCCGGCGAAACGTCGTCGCCGGTCGCGCCCCCAAGTCCGCCGAGGCGTCGAGCAGCGATCGTGGCACCCGCTCCAAGGCCGCCACCGTCGGCAGGATCATGTACGGCAGCCAAACGTAGACGAAGACGACGAACATACCCAGGGCCGAGAAGGACAACGACGGCCCGCCAATGCCCGGCAGACTCAGAACCGCTTCCAGCAGCCCCGTGGCGCCGAGCTTGGCCACGAACCAGTTCACGATGCCTTCCTTGGCCAAGATCAGCTTCCACGAGTAGACCCGCACCAGGTAGCTCGACCACAGGGGCAAGACGATCGCGAGGTACAGCCACATGCGCTGCCGCCCGCGGGCGTAACGCGCCAGGTAGTAGGCCAGCGGAAAGGCCAGCACGGCGCACCCCACCGTCACCGCGGCAGCCATCACCACCGTACGTCGGACGATGTCCAGGTGTGCCGGGGTGAACAGCTCGCGGTAGGTCGCGAGGGTGGGGGTGCGCACCACCTGGCCGGTGAAGGTGTCGATGGCGAAGAAGCTCTGCACGAGCATCGCCGCGAGCGAGCCCAAGTAGACGACGCCCAGCCAAGCCAGCGGCGGCGCGAGCAGCAGCACCAGCGCCAGCCGCGGCTGGCGGTAGAGGAAACTCGAGAGGCGGCGGCCGAGCGTCATGGTCGTCACGACTCCGGCAACGGGTGGACATGATCGCGACGGAAACGGGCCTGGACCCGTCGGCCCCGGGCCGCGGCCGGATCGCTGGCGCCGTCGCCGAGGTTCGGCGCCCAGGCCAGCAGGCGCTCGCCGCGGTCGCCCTGGACGTGGAAGACGGTCGTGGCACCGCGGTAAACCGCCTCGGTGATCACGCCCTCGAAGCCGATCTCGCCGTCGCCGAAGGGTGCTCCGGGGTCGTGCAAGGAGACGCGTTCGGGGCGCACGGTGAACGCCCGGTCGGAGCCCAGGAGGGCCTGGGCCAGCTCGCCTTCGAACAGATTCGAAGTGCCTACGAAACTCGCCACGAAGCGGGTGGCCGGGTGCTCGTAGATCTCGCGCGGGGTGCCGACCTGCTCGATACGACCCTGCGAGAACACGGCGAGGCGGTCCGACAGCGTCAGCGCCTCTTCCTGGTCGTGGGTGACGAAGACGAAGGTGATGCCGACCTGCTGTTGGATGGCCTTCAACTCGACCTGCATCTGCTCGCGGAGCTTCTGGTCCAGGGCCCCCAGGGGCTCGTCCAGCAGCAGGACGCGCGGGCGGTTGACGAGGGCGCGGGCCAGGGCCACGCGTTGCCGCTGGCCACCCGAGAGTTGGGCCGGCTTGCGGTCCCCCAAGTCCGGCAGGCGCACCAGCTCGAGGGCCTCGGCCACTCGGCGGCGGCGCTCTTCGGCGGGGATCTTCCGGAGGCTCAACCCGTAACCGATGTTGTCCGCCACGGTGAGGTGGGGAAACAAGGCGTAGTCCTGGAAGACGGTGTTGACGTCCCGCTCGAAGGGTGCCCGGTCCGTGACGTCCTGGCCGTGGAGCTCGATGCGCCCGGCGGTGGGGCGGTCGAAACCGGCCACCAAGCGCAGGCACGTCGTCTTGCCCGAGCCCGAGGGGCCGAGCAACGAAAAGAACTCGCCGTCCGCGACTTCCAGGGAAACGCCGTCGAGCGCCCGCACCGCTCCGAACCGGCGGCAAACCGCGACGAGTCGGACGGCGGGGGCACTCGATGAGTCCACGATGGCGGTTACGGTCGGGTCACCGTCCGCCGATCACCGCGATCGAGTCGGTCACCCAACGGTAGTAGGGCACGCAGTCCTTGCGACCATCATTACAATCCGTCGTCGGCGTACGCCAGAAGCGGATACGGTCGAAGTTGCCGTAGCCGTTGGTCTCGCAGCCCGAGTCGCCGAGGAGCGCGTTGCCCTTGCAGGCTGCGGGCACCACGGGCACGGAACCGAACCAGGCCGCGAGATCGCCTTGGGGCTTGGGATCGAGGGAATGCTCCAGCCACTTGTAGGCGCAATTCGGGTGGGGCGCGTCGACGTGCAGCATGGTCGAGTCCGCCCAGCCGGTGGTGCCTTCGACCGGGAAGACGCTGTCGACGGGCGCGTTTTGGGACTTCAGGAGGTTGACCTGGAAGGGCCAGGTGGACGAGGCCACGACGCCCTCGTTCTTGAAGTCGTCGATCTGGATGTTGGCGTCGTGCCAGTACTTGCCGACCAATTTGCGCTGCCCGCGCATCACGTCGAGAGCGGCCTTGTACTGAATTTCGTCGAGGGCGTAGGGGTCCTTGATGCCGAGCTCGGGCTTCGCGTGCATCAAATAAAGCGCCGCGTCGGCGATGTAGATCGGGCCGTCGTAGGCCTGCACGCGACCGGCGTTCGACTTGCCGTCGGGCAAGGTCATCTCTTCGAAGACGACTTTCCAGCTGGTCGGCTTCTGGTCCCCGAAGACTTTGGTGTTGTACATCAACACGTTCGGCCCCCACTGGTAGGGCACGCCGTAGTGTTTGCCGCCGACGGTGTGCCACGGAGCGTTCTGGAGGCGGGCGTCGATGGTCGACCAGGAGGGAATGAGGGCGAGGTTGAGCTCCTGCACCCGGCCGCCTGCGATCAGGCGGTTCGAGGCGTCGCCCGAGGCGGTCACGAGGTCGAAGCCACCTTCGTTCATGAGGGCGACCATCTCGTCCGAGGTGTTGGCGGTCTTGACTTCGACCTTGCAGCCCGTGGCCGTCTCGAAGGACGTCACCCAGTCGTAGGCCGGGTCCGTCGCCCCGCGCTCGATGTACCCCGGCCAGGCCACGATCGACACCTTGCCCTCAAGCGCCCCCAAGGCCCCGAGCGGCCCTCCCTTCTTCGCCTCCATGGGAATTTCGGATTTGACCCCGAGACATCCGGCCAACAGGGTCAGGGACAGCAGTGAACCAACAAGACGCGTCTCGGAGCTCATCAGCGACCTCGCTCGATCTTCGGGTGGAAACCGGAACTGTCGGAAACTGCGGGGGATCTTAGCAAGAGACGGGGGGAGCGGGAGCGCTCGATTTGCGCGGCTTCACCCGCGCTCGGCCGGCCTGAAGGCCGGCCGCTACAACCGGAAACCACGGATTTTCTTGAGGTAGCGGCCGAACTTCAGTTAGGCCGAACGAAATACGAATACCTAGCGCCGACGCTGTTCAAGCACGCGATGAACTCTTCGTAGTCGCGGGATTTCATCGATGCCCCGGGCTTTGAGGGAGGACAGCAGGCAGTCGGCCACCGCGTTGACGCGTTCGACCGGAGTCAGTTCTTCGTACCAGAACCGAAAGTCTTCCGCCTCGGCCTCGGACTGATCGAAGACCCGTGCTTCCCAGCGCCGGCCGTGGCGATCGACAGCGTGACCTCGGATTTCCCTCGCCAGCCAGGGGCTCCTTGCGGCTCACCCAAGCTCGAACGCCGTCACAAAGCGGAGATTCCTTCAACCGTAGTACCATCGACCGCGTCATGACCATCACCTTGGACTCTTCCGGACAGCTCGTCGTCCCCAAAAGCTTGCAAGAAGCGGCCGGGATTCGTCCTGGTATGACACTCGAGATTCGATCCCTCGGCGACCGCATCGAGATTCAGCCCGTCTCGCCAAGCGTGCGCTTGGTTCAAGAAGGGCCCCTCACCGTCCTCGATCATTTCAGCCCAGGTCAAGGCCTCACCGAGGAGACCGTGCAGGCGGTTCGAGCGCGGCTACGAGAACGAGACTCTTCCGATTGACGCCATGCCAGGCGTCGCCATCGACACGAGCATAGTCGTCGCGGGTCTGGTGGCTCGCCACGAGCACCACGAGCGAGCGGCAGTCGCCCTGACCACCGCGCTCACCAGCGACCAAGCAGTCATTTTGCCGATTCCGGCGTTGATCGAGTCTTACTCGGTTTTGACTCGCCTTCCGGCTCCCTTTCGAATCAGCCCGAGTGCCGCACACGAGGCGTTGTCTCGAACTTTCGCCGAGAGAGCCGTTCTGGCTCCGCTGTCATCGAGCGCTGCCTGGAGCTTCCTCGAATCGGCTGCGGAAAGCCAGGTCGCGGGTGGATCAACCTACGACGCAGCCATTCTCGCGTGCGCGAGGGCCGCGGGTGCGACCAGACTCCTCACCTTGAACGCCAAAGACTTCCTCCGCTTGAATGCCGCGGAGGATCTCCTGCTCTGGGTTCCTTAAAAAACCAGCGTGTTTCACCCAAGCTCGAACGCCCCGAGCGGCTCCACCCGGCCATTCAGTAGCAGCTCCACTTTGTGGCGACCCCGGTAGTGCCTACGGGTGGTGCGCTCTTCGAGGGATAGGGCCTTCTTGAGACTCGCCGACTGGCCCGGGGCGAGCTCGAGCACGGTCCACTTGAAGACCTTCGGTTTGGCCTGGCCGTTGGCTTTGACGTAGTGGACCTGGAAGTCCACCAACACCCGCTGAGGGCCGGCGCCCTGGCTGACGATCTCGCAGCGGAATTCGACCCGGCCGCCTCGCGGCACCTGCTCGGGACTCACCCGCGGCAGGCGCACCTCGACCTCTGCCGAGCCACCGAAACCGGTGATCTCCAGCGCCGCCGCTTCTCCGCGTTTGACCGCCGAGCGCAGGGCGTGGCGCAGGAGCGCACGGCGCTCCGGCGTGGCCCCGAGACTCCAGCGCCGGGCGACTTCGGCAAGAAGCTCGGGGTGGTCCTTGCCGATGTCGTTCAGGTGATTGGCCACCGAGCGGCGCACCACCGGGTCCGGGTCGTCCTTCAGAAGCTCGAGGAGCTCCAGGGCCGGCCGCGGGTCCGCCAAAAGCGCCCGCACCCGCGGCGCCCACGGCAACCGGGGTCGCGTGCCCTCGGAGACCAGGCGGCGCACTTTCGGCTCCGGGTCCCGCGACCACTCGGCGAGCCGCGCCAGGGTGGCGTCGAGATGGCGATCCAGGAACGGGCGGATCGAAAACTCCGCCGTGAACCGCTGGGTCAACACGTACTGGGCCGCGAGCGACATTTCGAGGTCATCGAGCCCGAACTCGGCCACGAACTGGGTGTGCGGCAAGTAGAAGAACGACGCCATGGGGCCGTCCCCCGCCGTCCGCTCGGGCCACGACGTGAACGAGGTAAGCAGGATGCCGACCGCCTCCCGGTAGTCCGTGGGCAGGAACCGACGCAAAGCCCTTGCGATCGCCCGGCCCCGAGCCATCAGGTCGAGCGGCTCGTAGCCGTCGAGCACCACGGCCAAGAAGCCCTCGACCTCGAAAGCAGGATGGACCGCCGTGATCTGCGCCGCGATCCTGCGCGGCACCGCCGGTCCGAAGTGGTTCTTGAGCGGCTCGGCCATCTCTTGGGTCCCTCAGCTCCGGCGCAGGCGGTCGAGCTCCGCGAGGCGTTCCTTCAGGCGCTTTTCGAAGCCGCGTTCGGTGGGTTGGTAGAACCGGGTGCCGGCGAGGCTGGGCGGTAGGCAGTCGAGCCCGGCGACGCCGGTTTCGGTGTCGGGAGCGTAGACGTAACCCTCGCCGTAGCCGACGTCCTTCATGAGCCGGGTCGGGGCGTTGCGCAGGGCCTTCGGTACCGGCTCGGCGGGCAGCTCGGCAATCGCCTTCTTGACCGCTTTCTCGGCCTGGTAGGCCGAGACGCTCTTGGGGGCGAGGGCCAAGTAGAGACAGGCTTGGGCGAGAAACAGGTCCCCCTCGGGCGAACCCAGCCGCTCGTAGGCCTCCCAGGCCGCGAGGGTCTGGGGCAAAGCGCCCGGGTCCGCGAGACCGACGTCTTCGCTGGCGAAGCGCAACAGGCGCCGGGCGACGTAGCGCGGGTCTTCGCCCGCCTCGAGCATTCGGAACAGCCAATACAACGCCGCGTCCGGGTGGCTCTCGCGCAGCGACTTGTGGAGCGCCGAGAGGAGATTGAAGTGCTCTTCCCCGGACTTGTCGTAGAGGAGCGTCTTTTTGCTCTCGACCCGCTGCACGGTCTCGGGGGTGATCCGGCCACCCGCGCCGGCATCCGCGGCGGTCAGCTCGAGCAGATTGAGGGCCCGGCGGGCGTCACCCGAGGCCAACTGAGCGACCGCGGCCAGGGCCTCGTCGTCGGCCGTGACGGCTTGTTCGCCCAGCCCCCGTTCGGGGTCGGCCAAGGCGCGGCGCAAGAGTGTTTCGAGCTCCGCCAGCCCCAAGGGCTCGAGCACTACCACCCGGCAGCGCGACAACAAAGCGCCGTTCAAGGCGAAGGAGGGGTTCTCCGTCGTCGCCCCCACGAGCACGATGTCGCCGCGCTCGACGTAGGGCAGGAAGGCGTCTTGCTGCGCGCGGTTGAAGCGGTGGATCTCGTCGACGAACAGCAGCGTCGCTCGGCCCTGGCTCTGCCGCCGCCGCGCCGCCTCGGCCATCACGTCCTTGACGTCTTTGATTCCGGCGGTCACCGCCGAAAAGGGCACGAAGACGAGCTCCGCGGCCTGGGCGACCAAGTGGGCCAGGGTGGTTTTGCCGGTGCCGGGGGTGCCCCAGAACAGCAGTGAAGGCACTCTTTTCTCGGCCAGCGCCCGGCGCAGGAAGGACCCGTCTCCGACCACTGCCGTGTGCCCCACGACTTCGTCGAGCGAGCGCGGACGCATGCGCTCGGCCAGCGGCGTGCCGGGAGCGTTGGCCGCCGCGAGCGCGGCCGGCGGCTCCTGGTCGTCGAAGAGACCCCCGGCCACGGCGCGTGTTCCTCGGCCGGGCTCAGTCGCCCTGTTCGATGACGCGGACGACTTCGTCCGTGAAGCTCGAGGTGGACGCGCTGCCGCCCAAGTCCCGGGTCATGATCTGGCGGCGGATGACGACTTCGCGCAGCGCCTTGCGGATGCGCTCGGCCTGCTCGGCGTAGTCCAGGTGGTCGAGCATCAGGAGTGCCGTGCGGATCAGTGCCAGCGGGTTCGCGATGTTCTGGCCCGCGATGTCCGGCGCCGAGCCGTGGACCGCTTCGAAGACCGCCTCGCGCTCGCCGAGATTGGCTCCGGCGACCACGCCGAGCCCGCCCACGAGGCCCGCGGCCAAGTCGGAAACGATGTCGCCGTAGAGGTTTTCGAGCAGCAGCACGTCGTACTTCTCGGGGTACATCACGAGCTGCATGCAGAGGTTGTCGATGATCCGGTCGTCCGACTTGACCTCCGGGTACTCGGTGGCCACCTTGCGCACGCAGGACAGGAACAAGCCGTCCGAGAGCTTCATGATGTTGGCCTTGTGCACCGCGGTGACCCGCTTGCGCCCGTGTTTGCGGGCGAACTCGTAGGCGAAGCGGGCGATGCGCGTCGAGGCCTTCTCGGTGATCACCTTGATGCTCTCGACGACGCCGGGCACGACCTCGTGTTCGAGGCCGCTGTAGAGGTCCTCGGTGTTCTCGCGGACGATGATCAGGTCGACGTTCTCGAAACGGTGCGGCACGCCTTGCAGGGTGCGCACGGGGCGCAGGTTGGCGTACAGATCGAGCGCCTTGCGCAGCTGAACGTTGACCGACTGGAAGCCCTCCCCGACCGGCGTCGTCACCGGCCCCTTGAGCGCCACCTGATTGCGTCGAATCGAGTCGAGCACTTCGTTGGGCAACGGATCGCCGTGCTTTTCGAGAGCTTCGACACCGGCCGCATGGGTTTCGAAATCGAACTCAGCGCCGGCCGCCGCGAGAACCCGCAGAGTCGCCTGCGTGACCTCGGGGCCGATGCCGTCGCCGGGAAGAAGCGTGATGGTACGGGCCATAAAGTTGTGGTCCTCGGCAGGTTGTCAGGGCGTCCCGGCGGGAGCCCGGTGAGGCGCCGAGGCTACCACAGGGCGGCGCGGCCCGGTCCGGGGCCGCGCCGCCGCGGAGGCGATCAGGTGTTGCAGCCGCAACAACGGGTACAGGCCTGGAACGGCAGGCAGGCACCGTAGCCGACACCACCGCAGAAGGCGTCGCACTGGGAGTCCTTCGTGCAGCTCGGAGCCCAAACCGGGCACAGACCGCAGGAAGCCTCGAAAAGCGGCGCCTCGGCCGGGACCAAGTCACAACTGCCGACGACCTCGGAAACTACCGAGTCCACCGCCACGGCTGGCGGCGTCACGACCGGCTGGGGCATCTCCGCCCACGCCGGGCCGACAGCCAACAGACCAAGAACGCAACACGCTGCAACTGCGAGGGTCTTCATCACGGGTCTCCTCTCACCAGGTACGGTCCGGAGGAGATGCTCCGAAGCCGTGAGCTCGACTCCCAAAACCACCTAAAGGGCGCCCACGAAGGGACGGCCCCAACGGTTGAATACTGAATAACAGCGCTGCATGCTAAGTGCCTAGTACGTCGCTCAGCGGGACAGTCGACAGTTCTCGAAAACTCTGATCGATCTGGGCAGCCTGGGTGAAGGCGCGCGCCGCTTGGCGCTCGTCCCCGGCCATTTGGTGGGCACGCCCGAGGTCCTGGAGCAAGCCCACGCGGGTTCGACGGGGCAAGCCGCGGGTGGCGAGACCGCAGCGATACCAGCCGATGGCGCGTTCGAGATCACCCCGCTCGAGGTGGACCGAGCCCAACAGCGCCGCACTCGAGGCCCGCAGCCGCGGCTCCTCCGCCGCGCGCCCGAGCTCGCGCACGGCGTCCTCGAGCAACCCCATCTGCACGTAAGCCACGCCCAATTCGAAGTGGGTCTCGGCCGAGCCGCCGGCACGCTGCGCCGGGCTCGGGGACGGCTCGCAGCCGACCTCCTCGGCCAGAAAGCGACGGAGGCTGCGGAGCGGATCTTCCCGTTCGGTCATCGGACTCTCCTCGCGCCGTCAAACCACCGTGGACGGCACTCGGAGACGGGAAACCCGAAACGACCCTGGAAGGGGGGAGAAAGCGGCTCAGTGCTCGCGCGGGCCCAACTCGGCCAAACGCGCCACGAGATCCCGGTAGTTGGAATTGATCCCGTAGGCCTCGACGAAGATCTTGTAGCCGTTCTCTTCGTCCCCCGCCGCGAGGTAGGCGTTGCCGAGGTCGTAGAGCAGGCCGAGTTGGTCCTCCTCGGAGATCTTGGGCGCCTCGAGTCCACGGCGATACCACTTGACCGCCAGCTCCGGCAGGTTCTTCTCGAGGAAACAGAGGCCGAGCATGGAAGCACAGCTCACGAGGTAGGCCGGTGACTTCGAAGCCAGCTGGAACTCGCCCACAGCTTCGTCGAGCAGGCCCATTTCTCGGTAGGCGATCCCTAGGTTGTAGTGGGTGTCGAAGTCCTCGGTCGAGAGGTTCTCGGCCACGCCCTTCTTGAACCCCTCGACGATCTCTTCGAGCGACTGCTCGGCGCCGGTGAAAATCGGCCCACCCAGGATCTGCTCCTCGGCCGAAAGTTCTTGATCGAGCTCGGCACCCAAATCGAAGAAGTCCTTCTCGTTCTCGAAGAGGCGCGCCTTGGGGGCCTCGCGCACCTTCGAGACTTCATCGAGCCAGCTCGTACCGGAGTCGTCCAGGGTCGCCGCCGGGGCCTGAGGATCGCCAAAGAGCGGCGGCGGCGGTCCGGACGGGGTCGGCGGCGGTGCGAAAGCGGCCGAGGTCGGGAACGTGAAATCTGCGAGGTCGTCGTCGAGCTCCATCCGCAAGCTCTGTCCGAGCGCACGGAGAGGATCGAGGGCCACCGGCTCGCCGGCGGTCGCGGCCGCGGCGGCGGGCCGTTCGACCGGCGGCGGCAAAACCACCGCGGACGGCGGCGGCGCTTGAATCGGAGCGGTCGGAGGTAGTGCCGTCGCAGTCGGCGCCGGGGCGCGAGGCTTCGTTGGCCGGGGCAGGACCCCGGCCCGAATTTGCGCCAGCAAGTCGTCGACTTCTCCCGCCGGGGCCTTCCGCGGCGGCGGCGGAGCTGGTTTCGGCGGCGCGGCAGGCGGCGGCGGCTCCACCGGCAGCGCCGTGGAAGGAGCCGCGGGGGGCTCCGGGCTCAGCTCGGCCAAGGGCGGCAGCTCGAAATCGAGGGCGAAATCGAGCACCTCGGCCGGGGCTTCTGCGACCTCTTCCGGAGGGGAATCGAGCCCGCCGAGGTCGAGCTCGTAGACCTTCGACTCGTCGGCCAACTCGAACCCGGCATCGGGTGCCGACACGGGGGAGAACTCGACGACGGGCGCAGGTGCCGCCGGAGCCGGGTGCGGCTCTGCGAGTTCCAGTTCCAGCGCGTCGAAATCCAAGCTGAAGGGTGTCGGCGTGAGCTCGAACCGTGCCGGGGCGGCCGCCTCGGGGGGCTCCCCGGGGCCGAGGTCGGCCTGCAGATCGAGAGGGCCGCGCCCGCCGAAGTCGAGCCCCGGCACGGCGGGCGCCGGATTTTCCAAGCTCGGCTCGAAGTCGGCCAAGCCCCCGACCGAGGCCGGAGCAGTCGCGGCGCTTCCAGCCCCCAACCGCGGCGGCTCCATCCGACCATTGACGAAGCGGTAGCCGGCGCCCTCCAGCCGGTCCCGCACTTCGGGCCACAGCGTCTTGTCGGCGAGCCGCGCCATCTTCGTCGCCAGCTCGCTGACGATTTCGTGGCGCTCCCGGTCGAGGTGGAGCGTGATCGCCAAGCGGTAGCCGGCGAGGTGCGTCGGGTCCCGAGCCAGCAGCTCGTCGAGCCGCTCGAGGGCCTTGTCTTCGATGCCGTACTTGGCGAGGACCTCGGCCTCGGTGAGCAGGTCCTCGACCTGTAAGGCGCGGCTTGGTTCGACCTCGGCGGCGGTCCGCTCGAGCAGATCGTGGTCGAGGCCGGGAGCGAAATGCTCGGCAGCCGCCTGCGCGTCGGTGACCGAGGCCACGTCGCTGAGCAGCAGGCTGGCACTGGCGTCGAGGTCGAGCTCGAAGACGAAGTCCTCGTCCTCCGGAGCCGGCGTCGGTGCCAGCGCGGCGACCGGGGGCGGCACCACTGCCGGAGTAGGGACCGGGGCTGCGACAGGGGGCGGCGGGGTCGGGGTCGGGGCTTCGCCGGCACGCAGGAAAGCTGCCCCGGGCCCGGCCATGTCCGGCGGCGGCGCCACCAGCGAGGTCGCCGGCGTGTCGTCCACCTCGAGCTCGAAAGCGCCCACGGGGAAATCGCCCAGCGGATCGTCCTCGGAAATCTTGGTCGGCGCCGGCGCCGGCGCTGGGGCCGCGGAGGGTGGCGTCAAGGCCGGCCGCGGGAAGACGCCGGTATCACCCGTGCGGTCCCCACCCACCAGCCGGGCCACCCGCTCGGCCTTGGGATTACGCTCGACCGCGGCGGACAGCAGCCGGGTGGCAGCACCCACGGCGCCAGACTCCTTGAGCTTGAGCACGGCCCCGGTGATGAACGCGATGTCTTCCGAAGCGATGTCCAAGGCCCGTTCGTAGACCTGCGCGGCCTGCTCGGCGTGACCGTGGGAAAGCATCAGCTCGGCGATCGTCTTGTATTCCTCGATCGCCTTGTCGTTGAGCCGCTGACGCTGGTAGATCTCCGCCAACTTGGCGTGGTGGGACGGATCATTGGGCTCGAGCCGGACGAGCTTCTTGCAAATCGCGATCGCCGAGGTGGCGTTGTCGTGCTTCTGGTAGTAGTCCGCCAGCACCTGGTACTGGGTGCGCGCCTCGGTGATCAGACCCTGCTTGTGGTAAAGGTCCGCCAACTCTTCGTAGATGTCGAGGCGCGTCGGATCGAGCTTGATGATCTTTTTGTAGATCGCGATGGCTTTGACGAAGAAGCCATCCGCCGTGTACTTCTGGGCGATCTGGGAGAACAGGTCGATCGCTTCGCCGTTGCGATTGATCCGCGCGTACAAATCACCGACGCGGTTCAGCGTCGAGATGTCGTTCGGTGTCTCTTCGAGGAGCTTGCGGTACTCCTTGATGCCGGACTCGATCTTGCCGCGGGAAACGAGTTTCTCCGCGCTTTGGACGACCTTTTCCCGCACCAGACTCACGACACCCCCCCGGCGAACTCGCTCCGCCGTGGCAGCACCGAGGCGAACGTCAGGCGGTGCAGGGGGCAAGGGCCGTACTCCGAGAGCGCGCGTCGGTGTTCGGGCGCGCCATAGCCCTTGTGGGCGGCGAAGCCGTACACCGGGAAGCACTCGTCCTGCTCCGCCATGTAGCGGTCGCGTTCGACCTTGGCGAGGATCGACGCGCAGGCCACGGCGTAACTGATGGCGTCGCCGCGGATCACCGGAAAGGTCGGAAACGGCAAGGGGCCGAGGGGTTTGACGGCATCGATCACGGCCGCGTCGGGGACCGGACGCAGGCGAGCGAGCGCTTGGCCCATGGCCCAGCGGGTCGCCTGCAGGATGTTGATGCGATCGATCAGTTCGGCGGGGGCGTGGACGACCGCGTAGGCGAGGGCAGTACGGCGGATGGCTTGGGCAATCTCGGCGCGCAGCTCGGCGGACAGCACTTTACTGTCGTCGACTCCCGGAATCATCGTCCCAGGGTCCACGACCACGGCGGCGGCCACCACTGGGCCCGCGAGACAACCCCGACCCGCCTCGTCGACCCCGGCCACGGACCGGAATCCCGCGGATTCGAGAAGGTGTTCCAGGCCCTTGAGCAACCGCAGCCGGTACGCCTCCGCGAACAGCCGCTCCATCGTCGCCAATCCTAGCCCCCGAGATATTCGCCCGTAAGAATACAGCAATCTCCGGCACTGACACCTGGTGCGCCGGAGATTACAACCTTCGAGGATGACGTTTGATATTACGCCCGGAGAGGGCCGCCGCCGGGCGGCGGTGGACCCTTAGCCCCGCTCGGTCTGGCGCTCTTCGATGCGCGCGGCCTTACCGCGCAAAGCGCGCAGGTAGTAGAGCTTGGCCCGACGGACCTTGCCCTGGCGCACACGTTCGATCTTGTCGACGTTGGGCGAATGGAGGGGGAAAATGCGCTCGACGCCGGTGGCGCCGGAGATCTTGCGGACGGTGAACGTCTCCCGCGTTCCGCCACCCTTGCGCGCGATCACGACACCCTGGAAGACCTGGATGCGCGACTTGTCGCCCTCGACCACGCGCACGTGGACGCGCACGGTGTCGCCGGAGCGGAATTCGGGGATGTCCTGGCGGAGGTAACCGCTCTCCACCTCTTGCAGAAGGTTCATGACCGTGCTCCCACTTCTAACTGCGGTGTCTTCGCGAAGATGATTCGCCCCGGGGCGCGGAGCGAACGGGTATTATCCCCGTTCCGCTGGCTCGGCGCAAGCACTTTCGGCGAGCTCGTCGACGATCCGGCGCTCGGCCGGGGTCAAGTCTGCGGATGCCAGCAGGTCCGGACGCTTGCGGAACGTCGCCTCGAGCGCGGCGCGGCGGCGCCAACGGTCGATCGCCGCGTGGTCGCCGGAGAGCAGGACCTCGGGGACCGGCAGGCCCGCTACGACCGGCGGGCGGGTGTAGTGGGGGTAGTCGAGGAGGCCATTGCGAAAGCTGTCCTGCTCGACGCTGTCACCGCGATGGACGACGCCGGGAACCTGGCGGGACAACGCCTCGATCAGCACCATGGCCGGTAACTCACCGCCGGAGAGGACGAAGTCACCCAACGAGACCTCTTGGTCGACGCCCAGCTCCAGCACACGCTCGTCGATGCCCTCGTACCGGCCGCACAGGAGCAGCAAGTCGCCGCGGGCGGCGAGTTCGCGCACCAGAGACTCGTCGAGCCGCCGGCCCTGGGGCGACATCAAGACCCGCCAGGGCCGTGCCGGACCTTCCGGTGCCAGCTCGGCCAAGGCGCTGAGCCACGGCGGCGCGGTCATGACCATGCCGCCACCGCCCCCGTAGGGTTCGTCGTCGACGCTCTTGTGCCGATCCTGGGTGAAATCCCGCAGGTTGTGGACGCTGATGGCGAGCAGGCCCTTCCCGCGCGCCCGGCCGATCAAGCTCGAGCTCAGGAAGGGAGCGAAAAGCTCGGGAAAGATGGTCAGGACTTGGATGCGCATGTCTCGACCAGTCCCGGCGGCAGCCGGAACCGGATCTCCCGGGCTTCGAGATCGACCGCTTCCAAGAACGTCTGCACGAAGGGAATGGGAAGGGTGATGCCCTCCCGCTCGACGACGAGCAGCAAACCCCCGCCGTCTTCCACCACGTCCCGCACGTGCCCCAACTCACCGGCGGTGGCATCGCTGCACCGGCAGCCCACCAATTGGAAGTGGTAGTAGCTGCCGTCGGGGGCCGGCGGGACGACGGTCGCGGGCACTTCCAGGAAGCTTCCGCGCAGGGTCGTCATGACCTCGGGAGCGGTGACTTCACGGAACAACACGAGCAAGGCGTCCCGGTAGGGCCGGGTGGTCTCGATGGTGAGCCGGTCCGGCTTCTTGGCCAGCCCCTGGGCGTCCGCCAGGAACAGCACGGCCCCCGGGGTGAATCGCTCGTCGGGACGATCCGTGAGAATTTCGACCAACGCTTCGCCCTTCACGCCGTGGGCGCGAATGAGGCGACCGACCTGCACGCGGGCAGGGCCGGCGTCAGCGTTCGTCTTCTTCGAGGATGGTGAGCTCATAACGCGTGCCGTCGGTGGACGACCGCGCCTCGAGCAACGAGCGCATCGCCCGGGCGGTCCGGCCTTGGCGGCCGATGATCTTGCCCAGGTCCTCGGGATCGACGGCCAACTCGAGTCGGTGGAAACGGCCCTCGCCCTGCTCCTCAACCGTCACGGCCTCCGGAACATTGACGAGGGTACGGACGACCGCCGCGAGGTCGTCTTTGACCGCCGGCATGTCAGCCCGCGGCGCCGTCGGCGCTGACGGCTTCGGGCGTGGCGGCCACGACCTCGGCGGGGACCGCTTCGACCTCGGCCGGAACGGCCGGGGCCGCCTCGACCTTCGCGGGACGCTTGGCCTTGGCGGGAGCCGCCGGAGCCGCCACCGCCGCCTTCGCCGCCGCGGCCTGGTGGCCGATCAGCTTCTTGACGGTCGGGGACATCTGCGCACCCTTACCCACCCAGTACTCGAGACGATCGAGTTCGAGCGTCACCTTGGGCGGATCGGGCTGGGGATTGAACCAACCGAGCTCTTCGAGCGCGGGAGCACTGGGAACGGCACGGGATTCGGAAACCACCACCCGATAAAACGGCTGGTGCTTCTTGCCCATTCGGCGAAGCCGAATCTTCAACATGGTTCATTACCTCCGAAAGGGAGCCGAGGGAACGGCGCACGGCGCATTCACGAGGACACGGGTCCACGCACGAATGACGAGCAGCGAGCTGCGCGCCGCGCGAAGGGCGCCGATTGTAGCAGCGACCCGTCCGACTGGGAAGAGCTTCAGGGATTCTTCGCAAGGAACTTGCCTTCGCGGAATGACGCGAGCACAATACGAAGAAACTACGCACTGAATGGCGGCTTGACCGCCTTGCGCACGTCCAAGATTGGGAGGTCCTCGATGCGCTTGTTACCTGCCACTTTGCTCGCTCTCGTCGCTCTGGCCAGCCCCTTGGGGGCCGCCACACCCTCGGCCTGTCCCGCCACACTCCTGGCTCCAGCCCCCGAAGCCCTGCTGTCCGTCCCGCTGCCACCGTTCGGCAGTTGCGGTCCAGGCACCTGTATCGGCGGAAGCTACTGTGACGATTGTCTCTGCTACGCCCCGGAGTCGGTCTTCTCCCGCGCCTTCTGCCGCTGCAACCTCGGCGATCCGGCCTGCGGTCTCGGTGAGTGCGTGGGCAACAGCTACTGTACCGGGCCGTTCTGTGCCGATTCGGTCTGCTACGTCGAGACCCACCCGTTATCCCAGGTGCTTTGCGGCGACTACGAGCTCGACGCCCTCTGCAACGTGGTCAAGGACTGTGGACCGGGTTACTGCCTCGGCAACAGCTTCTGTGACGACTGCCAATGCTGGGCGCCCGACGCGCCCATCTCCCAGCTCACCTGTGGCTGCGGCTTGATCGACCCCACCTGCGGCTTCGGCGAGTGCGTGGGCGACAGTTGGTGCGAAGGGGCGAACTGCGCGGCGCCGGTGTGCTACATCCCGACCCATCCGGCCTCGCGGGTGATGTGTCAAGGCGGCCAGCTCTCGGCGGACTGCCGCAACATTTGCTTCCCGATCTGAATCGCCCGTGGGGCGCGGTTCGCCGCGCCCCACGTCGTCACCGCCCCAGCATCTTCTTCTTCAAGGCGCCCCCCATGGCCTTTCCGAGGAAGCCGCCTTTCATGCCCTTCATCATCTTCCGCATCATCTTGTACTGCTTGAGGAGGCGGTTGACGTCCTGGATCTGGGTGCCGGAGCCGCGGGCGACGCGTTGGCGCCGATTGCCGGAGAGGATCTCGGGCCGGCGCCGCTCCTCGCGGGTCATCGAGTTGATGATCGCCTCGATGCGCTTCAGCTCGCGGTCGTCCACTTGACTGGTGTCGAGGCCCTTGAGGCTCTTGAACGGGCCGACCTTGGGCATCATCTCCATGAGCTGGCCCAGGGGCCCCATCTTGCGGATCTGCCGCAGCTGGTCACGAAGATCCTCGAGGGTGAACTCCTGCTTGACGAGCCGGTGGGCGAGGCGCTCGGCCTCCTCGCGATCCATGCCCTGCTCGGCCTTCTCGATCAGCGACAGCACGTCGCCCATGCCGAGCATGCGCGAGGCCAGCCGATCGGGACGGAAGAGCTCGAGGTCGGCCGCCTTCTCTCCGACGCCGACGAAGCGCAGGGGCACGCCCGCCACGGTGCGAATGGACAGCGCGGCGCCGCCGCGGGAATCGCCGTCGAGCTTGGTCAAAATCGCCCCGGTCAGCGGCAAGGCGGCGGCGAACTCCCCGGCGCTCTTGACCGCGTCCTGGCCGGTCATGGAGTCGGCGACGAAGAGGATCTCGTCGGGCGACAGCACGCTCGCCACGGCCTTCAACTCGTCCATCAGGGCGGCATCGACGTGGAGGCGACCGGCGGTGTCGAAAATGACCGTGTCGTGGCCCCGCTCGCGGGCTTCCTTGACCACCCGGCGGGCGAGGTCGACGACCTTTTCGCCGGCTCCCGGCGTGATGACGGGAATACCGACCCCCGCGCCGACCTGCACGAGCTGTTCAACGGCCGCGGCGCGCTGCAAGTCGCCGGCCGCGAGGACCGGGTGACGCCCGTTCTTCTTGAGCCGCAAGGCGATCTTGCCGGCGGTGGTCGTTTTGCCCGAGCCCTGGAGGCCGCACAGCAGGACGACCGCGGGGCGACCGACGAGCCGCAGCTCGGTGCCTTCTTCGCCCAAGAGCGCCACGATCTCGTCGCGCACGATCTTCACGACCTGTTGGGCCGGCGTGAGGCTGTCGAGCACCTCTTTGCCGAGGGCGCGCTCCTCGACGCGGGTCAGGAACGGCTTGACCACGCGTACGTGGACGTCCGCCTCGAGCAACGCGAAGCGGATCTGGCGGAGGGCAGCGCGCAGGGTCTCTTCATTGACGCGGCCTTCGCCGCGGATCTGGCGGAAAACGTCTTGGAGCTTCGATTGCAGTCCGTCGAACATGGGGGGAGAACTATACTCCGCCGCCATGGAACGGCGCGCCAAAATCATGGCTACTCTCGGACCGGCGAGCTCCACGCCCGCGGTCTTCCGTCAGCTGCTCGATGCCGGGGTGGACATCGTGCGGCTCAATCTCTCGCACGGCAGTCAGGCACAACACCGCGCCTCGATCGACATGGTCCGGCGCACGGCCGAGGAAGCCGGTCGCTACGTGCCGATCGTGCTAGACCTGATGGGGCCGCGTTACCGGCTGGGGGAGGTGCCCGGCGGCGAGCAGTGGCTCATGACCGGCGACACCGTCCGGCTGGTGCCGGCGGGTGAAGTCGGGCCGGGTGAGGTGCCGATTGGCGACTCCGAGCTGCTCCACCATTTGAAGGCCGGCGAGCGGGTGCTGATCGACAACGGGCTAGTCGAGCTGCTCGTCGAGTCGGTGTCCACGGCGGGCACGACGGCGCGGGTGGTCCACGGCGGGCCGATCAAGAACCGCAAAGGGCTCAATCTGCCCGAAACCTCGCTGCCCTTCACCATCTCCGAGAAGGATGCCGCGGACATCGCTTTCGCGGTGGCGGTCAACGTCGATTACCTGGCGGCGAGCTACGTCG
>JANRLG010000250.1:0-28412 GCA_033762835.1 Thermoanaerobaculia bacterium | reverse complement strand
CGAGGCGGGCCGGTCTCCGGCGTTCTTGGCGAGCAGGCGGGCGACGAACCGACACCACTCGTCGGGCGCGGTCGGACGGAGGGAACGCAGGTCGGGCGCGGGAGTCTTCAGGTGCTCGAGCATCACCGCCGTGGGGCTCGTGCCGACGAAGGGTTCGCGGCCGGCGAGCAGGGTGAAGGCCAGCACACCCACGGCGTAAAGATCGGAACGGCCGTCGAGGGACTGGCCCTGGACCTGCTCGGGGGACATGTAGAGCGGTGAGCCCACGGCCACCCCGGTGCGGGTCAGCTGGACATCCATGTCGGCCATGCGGGCGATGCCGAAGTCGAGGATCTTCAGGTGCCGCGGCGTCAGGATGATGTTGCCGGGTTTGAGGTCGCGATGGACGATGCCCAAGGTGTGGGCCTCTTCGAGACCGGAAACGATCTCGGAGAGGATCGAGCGCACCCGACCCAGGGATATCTGCCGCTTGTTCTGGAGGAGCTGATCGAGGCGCGCGCCCTCGAGAAACTCCATGGTGATGAAAATGCCACCCGGGAAGCGACCGAGGTCGTAGACCCGCACGACGTTCGGGTGGGTGATCCGGCGGCAGATTTGGACCTCGCGCAGCAGGCGCTCTTCGTCCTCGCTCGCGAACTCCCCTTCGCTGCGCAACAGCGTTTTGAGCGCCACGGACTCTTTGAGCTCGCGATCGAACGCCTTGTAGACCCGGCCCATGCCGCCGCGACCGAGCTCGCTCTGGATTTCGTAGCGGTCGGCCAGCAGCGACCCAGGCGGAAAGCCGTCGATCGGCACCGCCGGAGTCGCGGCCGGGGCCGGCTTGGGGCGATCGATCGGTACGGTGGGGCCGGGCTCGCCGGGCGGGCCGGCGGCCGCCACCCGGTTGCGCACGGTCAGAGCGCCGAGGCGCGACTCGACGTCCCGATACTGGGTCTGGAGGTTGGCGAGCTTCTGATAGGCGGTCTGGGCGTTTTGGTGCTGGCCGAGGCCCTCGAGCACCCGGCCTTCCCAGTACAACCGCTCCTGCTCCGCCAGGCCCGAGCCCGGGCGCAGCCGGCGCAGGCGGTCCACGGCGAGATCGAGACGTCCGGTTTCGACCAGCAGGGGCAGGAGCATCAGGGACGCTTTGGAGTACTCGACGCTCGCGTCCCGCACTTTTTCGAGAGCCTGGATGGCGGCGCCCTTCTCGTTCGCGCGCAAGAAGTGGTTCGCTGCCTCGAACGCCCGACCGGCCTTCAGGTAGGACGCGCCGGCGGAGACGTGATCACCCGCCTGGGCGAACATCTCGGCCGCCTCGAGCGGCTGGCCGGCTTGATCGTAGGCCCGACCGGCGTCGCTCAGACGGCCTTCCTTGCGGAGCACTTGGGCTGCCCGAGCGGGCTCGCGGGCGGCCAGGTAGTGGCGCGCGGCGAGATCGAGCTCGCCGGCGGTCTCGAAACTTTGGGCGGCCTCCAGAAGCTTGCCGGCGGCGGCCAGGACGCGGGCGGCCTGGCCGGGTTTCCCGGCTCGCCGGTAGGCCTCCGCGGCGGTGGTCGCGGGCAAGTTCGGGATCTTCTCGACCAGCGCCAGGGCCTCGGGGAACTCGCCGCCGTCGAGGTAGAGCTGCAAGGCCTCCTCGAGCCGTCCCTGCTCCTCGAGCATGCGGGCCGCGCGGTGGGACTGCCCGAGGCTTTGCATCAGGCCCACAGCGTCGGCGGAACGGCCCAGACGGCCGAGGATTTCGGCGCGGCGGGCGTCCACTTCGCGCCGCGCAGGGTCGGGAACCCCGGGGCGCAGGGCGGCCTTCTCGGCCAATCGCTTCGATTCCGCCTCGAGCACCCGCAGGGCATCCGGCCAGCGGCCGACCTGCTCGTAGCACTTCGCGGCCTGGAGGTAGTCGCGGGCACGCTCGAAGGCGACCCCGGCGCGTTGCGGCATCCGCGCCTTGAGTGCCACCGTGGCGGCGGACTTGTGGGCGCCGCCGGCCTCGAGCAGGAACAGGCCCTCTTCGAGGTGGCCGGAGGCGGCCAGGATCTCCCCCGCCTTGCCCGGATCGCCGTCGTCGTAGCTCTGGCCGATCTCCTTACCCAGGGCACCTTCGAGGTACAAGCGAACCGCCTCGCGCTTGCGCCCGAGCTCCCAAGCCACCTCACCCGCCAAACGCCATTCACCGCCCTTCAAGAAAGCGGCGAGGGCTTTTTCCTTGTCTCCCTGACGGCGCAGCTCTTTGCCGAGCTCCACCGGATCGCGAGAGAAAAACGACGACCAACCTGCCATGAGCATGTAGTCCGGTGAGAGTAGCGCGAAGGCGGGAAAAGCGGCAAGGGTCAGCGACCGTACGGACTCTCCGCCCGGTACCGCCGTTCTAACTCACCGCGGGTGACGAGACTCTTGGGATCGACCATCCGATCGATCGTCAAAAGGCCGTCCAAGTGGTCAATCTCGTGTTGCAGGAGCTCCGCGAGATCCTCTTCGGCGCCGGTGTCGAGCTGGTGCCAGGTGCCTTCGAGATCTTGGTACCGAACGGTGATCGCGCGATGGCGTTCGACTTGGCAAAAGACTTCGAGGAACGACAGGCAACCATCCCAGACGACATGGGTTTCGGCGCTGCGCTGGACGATCTCGGGATTGACCAGCGGCCACCGCGAGCGCCCAGGCAAGTCGAGCACCACGACCCGGGCAAGCTCGCCGATCTGCGGCGCCGCGATGCCTCGGCCGTAGCCGGTCCGCTCACGAGCGTCGAGAAGCGTGTCGTGAAGGTCCGCCACGAGCTCCGCAACGAAGCGGGCCGACGGCTCCGGCACCTCCCGACACGGCGTCCTCAGCAGCGGATCACCAAGCTCGAGGATGCGCCGGATCGCCATGGTCTCAGTAAGTAAAGTGCTTGATCCGCTCGCCTTTGTCGCCGATCTCGGTCATCGCGGCGATGCCCAGATCGAGATGCAAGTCCACCCAATCCCGCGTCACCCGCTGGTCCGACTCCTCGGTCTTGACCCCCTCGGGGGTGATCGGCACGTCCGAGACCAGCAGCAGCGCGCCGCGGGAAATGCGGTTGTGGTGGCCGACGATGAAGATCGTCGCGGTCTCCATGTCGATCGCGATGGCGGTCAGGCGTTTCAGGTGGTCGAGGAAGTCGGTGTCGTGCTCCCACAGCCGCCGGTTGGTCGTGTAGACGACGCCGGTGCGGTACTCGTGCCCCTCCTCGACGATCTTCTCGGAGACGAACTTGTGCAGCTTGAAGGACGGCAATGCCGGCACTTCGGGCGGCAGGTAGTCGTTGCTCGTGCCCTCGCCCCGAATCGCCGCGATCGGCAGAATGAAGTGACCGATCTCGGTTGACTTCTTGAGCCCGCCGCACTTGCCGAGGAAGAGGACGCCGCGCGGCTGCCGCGCCGTGAGCAGATCCATGATCGTCGCCGCGTTCGGCGAGCCGATGCCGAAGTTGACGATCGACAACCCCGCCGCGTTGGTGGCTGCCTGCATCGGCCGGCCTTCGCCTTGGACGTCGCAGCCGAAGATGTCGGCGAAGCGGTGGACGTAGCGGTGGAAGTTGGTGAGCAGGACATAGTCGCCGAAGCCGTCGATCGGCATGCCGGTGTAGCGGGGCAGCCAGTTCTTGGCGATGTCGAGGCGCGGCTTCACGGCGACCTCCGTCGACCGGCCCAGGCCAGGGCCACGAACCCGGCGATCATCGCGACGCCGCCCAAGGGCGTCACCGCTCCGAGCAGACGCGGCCCGCCGAGGGCGAGGGCGCCCACGGTGCCCGCGAAGATCAGGCCTCCCACAACCAGCAGCACCGCCGCCAGTCGCCCGGCTCGGCCCCCGCCTACGAGGCCCGCGAGCACGCTGCCGACGCCGGCATAGGCCAAATACCGAGCGGCGGTCTGCCACAGCTCGAGCTGCCGGGCGTCGAGGCGCGCGGCCAAGGCATGGGCGCCGAAGGCCCCGGCCGCCACGGCCGCGGCGAGCATCAGTGCGCCCCCGGAGATCGCGGTTCCGGGCTTCATCAGGCGAGCTCTCCGAGGCGGGTCAGGCTCGCCACCTCGGCCCGCGGCACCACCACCTGGCGGTGTTTGGGGAAGACGCCGAAGCGTGCCGCCCGGCCCAGCCATTCGGCGCGATCGGGAGCGGCGGCATCCGGCCGGTGGACATCGGCATCGAGCAGCAGCACCCGAGTTTCGTCCTCGTCGTGGCAGCGGCCGACCCAGACTTCGCCGGAGCGCGTCTCGACGACGACCGTGATGCCGTGCAACGGGCTCGTGTCGTGGTGGAAGGTGCCCATCAGCAAAGCTCGTCGAAGGCCCGAGTCAAATCCGCCGCCACGGCCTCGGCGTTGCGGCCCTCGATCCGGTGGCGGGGTAGGAAGTAGGCCAGCTCGCCGTCTTTGAACAGGGCGATCGAGGGCGACGAGGGTGGAATCTCGGCGATGTAGGACCGCGCCCGAGCAGTCGCTTCGACATCCTGGCCGGCAAACACCGAGGCCACGACCGCGGGCTTCTTGTCGTGACCGAGGGCGATCCGGACTCCCGGGCGAGCCATGCCCGCCGCGCAGCCGCAGACCGAGTTGAAGACGAGCAAGGCGGTGCCCGACTTCTCGGCCATGAAGGCGTCGACGTCCTCCGGGGTCATCAGCTCGCGAACTCCGATCGTGGTCAGTTCTTCGCGCATCGGGCGAACCATCAAGGGGCTATAGGGCATTTCGTTTCTCCTTCGGCAAGAGGTGGCGGGTGACCGCGGAAGCAGTTTATACGAGGCGCCCAGGCTTCTTCGGCTAAGCTCGCGCCGTGAAAGCCGCCGCCCTGCCCCTCCGGGTCCTGACCTTCGTCGCCCTCGCCGTCTCCTGCGCCCACGCCCAGACTCCTTCTCCGGTGCCCGCGGACCGTCCGCTCCGGGCGGGCTTCCTGGTCGTCAACGGGGTCTACAACTCCGAGCTGATGGCGCCCTACGACATTCTTCACCACACGGTGTTCCACACCCAGCCAGGCATCGAGGTGTTCACCGTTTCGCCCGACGGCGCGCCGATCAAGACCTTCGAAGGCCTGACCTTGACGCCCCACTTCAGCTTCGCCACGGCGCCGCCGATCGACATTTTGGTCGTACCGAGCGCGGAACACAGCATGGACAGCGATCTTGGCAACCGCGCGATGATCGACTGGGTGCGCACCACGGCGAGCAAGGCGCGGTTCGTGGTGTCGCTGTGTGACGGCGCGTTCGTGTTGGCGGCGGCGGGCCTGCTCGACGGGCGAGCCGCCACCACCTTCCCCACCGATCTCGAGACCTTCGCCCAGCGCTTCCCCACCGTCGATCTGCGAATCAACGTCAGCTTCGTGCACGACCGCGAGCTGCTGACCTCCCAAGGGGGAGCCCGCAGTTACGACGTGGCGCTTTACCTGGTGGATCTGCTCTACGGCGAAGAGGTCGCCCGGCGTGTGGGCCGCGGCCTGGTGCTGCCGTGGCCCCAGGGACCCGAGCAGATGCCCCGGATCGAGATCGACCCCGGCTTCCGCGATGCCTACCAGAAAGGTTACCGAGCCCCGGCCACGACCCGCGACGGCACGCCCGACGCGGGCTGATGCAAGCCCGAAAAACGGGCGACGATCGGGAAGTGATCCGACGGGCCGACCCGCAGGACCTGGTTTTCGACCGACCGTAAGCTCGGATCGGCCAGGATGTAGTCGAGCCGCTGGCGCATCACCCGGTGGGTCGGCACGTCGCGCTCACCACATACCCGGACGTCGCTGCTGCCCACGAGCGGCCCCAATTCGGACGCGCCCGGATGGGCGTTCAAGTCCCCGACCAGGATGAACGGCGCCTTCGCCTCGCGCAAACGGTCGGCGACGAACGCGGCTTGGCGCCGGCGGATGTTGCGGGTGAGCGGCCCCCAGGCGGCGAGGTGGGTGACGTAGAACTCGATCTCGTGATGGCTCAAATCGACCCGGCAGCGGAACAGGCTGCGTCGTTCCGCTTCGCCGGGCAGCGGCGTGATCTCCTCTTCCACTACGCGACCCCGAGTCAGCACGGCATTGCCGTACTCGCCCGTGCGGTGGGTCAAACTCCGGCCGAAAAACGCCTTCATCCCGGTCGCCAAGGCCAAATCCTCGACCTGGTCTCGGAACCGGGCCGCCCAAGTGCCGCGGTGGACCTCCTGGAGACCCACCACGTCCGGGGCGGCCTGGCGAATGGCGCGGGCGATGCCGCCCAGGTAGAACTTACTGAACAGGGCGCCGTGGCCCTGAATATTGTAGGAAAGGACGCTGAAACCCGGTGGGCGGGCCGTGGTGGCCCCAGGAGCATGCGCCTCCGCGTTCACGGTTTCCCTTCTGCGGCGCTAGGCGCCGGCTGGTCCAGTTCGTCGATCAAGAGGTCAGAAGCGGGTCGGGTTCGTTGGCTCTCCGCGGCCACTCGCTCGGCCGACGCGAACACCCGCAGGACATTCAAACCAGCGATCTTCGCCAAATCTTCCGGGCTGTAGCCGCGGGCGAGCAATTCCACCAGGAGATTCGGATAACCAGCGACGTCCTCGAGCCCCAGCGGTCCCCTCGGCATGCCGTCGAAGTCGCCACCGAGACCGATGTGGTCGATGCCGGCGACTTTCCGCACGTGGTCGATGTGATCCGCCACCTGCTTCAGTGTGGCCCGGGGTGCCGGGTACTGCGCCTTCCACGCCTCGTGCTCGGCCTTGGCCACCTCCGGAGCTCCAGGGTGGAGCGCCGCGAGCCGCTTCTCCTCGGCATCGCGCCGGGCGTTGTACTGGCGGACGTCTTCCGACAAGAAGGGCTCGACGAAGGTCACCATGACCACCCCGCCGTTTTGCGGCAGGCGCGCGAGCACGTCGTCCGGCACGTTGCGGGCGTGGCCGCACAGGGCCCGGGCCGAGCTGTGGGAAAAGATCACCGGCGCTGCCGAGACTTCGAGGGCATCGTGCATCGTCTCGGCCGACACGTGGGAGAGGTCCACCAGCATGCCGAGCCGGTTCATCTCGCGCACGACCTCGCGACCGAACGGCGACAGGCCGCCGTGTTTCGGCGCCGCGGTGGCGGCATCGGCCCAGTCGGTGTTGTCGTTGTGGGTCAGGGTCATGTACCGCGCGCCCGCCCGATAGAGCTGGCGGAGCGCCGCCAGCGAGTTTTCGATCGAATGGCCGCCCTCGATCCCGATCAACGAGGCGATCTTGCCTTGGCCGTGGATGCGCCGCACGTCGGCGGACGTCAGGGCCAGCTCGAGAGCCTCCGGGTAGCGCTCGACGAGGCGGTGGACGACGTCGATCTGCTCGAGAGTGGTCGTGACCGCGCCCGGGCCGGCCAGGGAGACTGGAATGTAGACCGACCAGAACTGCGCACCGACTCCGCCTTGGCGCAGCCGGGCGAGATCCGTGTGCCATGGGGGATCGAGCGTCGCCGTCGATTGCCGCAGATCGACCTCGGCCAAGTGGTTCCGGACGCGTTCGCGGTAGGTCCACGGGAGGTCGTTGTGGCCGTCGATCAGCGGCACCTGACTCAGCAGCTCGCGCACCTGGACGAGGGGATCGGGAGGAGCCGCGGCGGGCGGAGGCTGCATCATCCAAACGAGTCCGGTCGACACCAGTCCCAGGGCGAGAGCACGACCTTGGCTACGCTGCGTCAATGGGCACCTCGTGCGGTTGCGATCCGAGGCGCCGATCCTACTCCACTCCGCCGCTCCCCAGGAGCACGTCGACGTCGCCGCCGGCATCGAGGCTCGCCAGGTAGAGGACCACCGCACTGGCGCCCGCTCCCTCGGTCGCCACAGTGCCGCCGGCAAAGGGCGCTTGGGCGCCGAACAGGCCGATCAAGGTCCTTTCGAGGTGCTGGTTGGGCCCCAGGCCGACACGGCGACGCCCGCGTTCGGCGCCGTCGGGGCCGTAGAGCACGAGATCGAGCTCGATCGGCACGGCCCCCAGATGGACGAGGCCGACGGAGCTGTCGCGGCCCGCTCCCCAAGCCGCGCCGAAAACCCGGCGTTCGCCCGCACTCGCAGCCTCCAAGACCGGCAGCGCGGTCCCGAGGCGCGGTCCGCCGGCGGTGACCAACAGGAGCCGGGCACTAACCAGCAGCGGCGTGGCTTCCCCCGAGCCGGTGACGACCAACGCACCGGCGCCGTCGCCGGTGAGGCCAAACAGCTCGCCGAGGCCCTCGGAAAAGCCACGCGTCCGACGGGGGCCGATTTGGAAGGTGGTCCGATGCGCCGGTCCGGACTGGTTCCCCCGTGGCCGGAACTCGACCTGGACGTCGATCGTCACGTCGGTGGGATTGTGCAACGCGAGCTCGGTCGCCAACTGCGCACCGCGCTGGCCCCGACCGCGCACGACGCGGGGGACCAGCAGCTCCCCCGCTTGGGCCGGGACGATCGCCGCCAAGGGCACCAGGTCACCGGACGACGACTCGGCCAAGTTCGCCGCGACCACGAACCGCCCCGGCCCCACGGCGCGCACACTGAAGAAGCCTTGACCGGCCGCGGGAAACGAAGCCGCGAACCGCAACGAGCGATACCCCCGTGGCCCGAGAGCCACCCGCGCCGAACCGAGCGGCCGGCCGTCCGCATCCCAGGCCTCGAGGGTCACCTCCTGGTCGTGCGCTTCCCCGTTCTGGACCGCGAGGGTGGCCTCGAAACCATCCCCCTGGCGAAGGCCGACGAGCCAGCGTTCGCCTTCGGTTCCGGCCAGTTCCTCGGCCACCAACCACTGCCCCGGCCCCCCTACCGCGGCGATGCGCGCCAGCGCCGTGAGACCCGGCGTGCGCACCGCGCCCGGGGCGACCTGAAGCTCGAGCGTGCCCTGCGCCGCCGTCCGGCCGAAGAAGGTCGCCAACACGTCGACGAGTTCGCGGCCTTCCCCCGGGGCCAGATTCACGGTCACCGCCGCCGTCGCAGTGGCCACGCCGCGGGGGAGGAAGGCCACGGCGACCGCGAGCGGCGTCGCCGGGTCGGGATTGACCAGCCACAGGTCGGTCCGGTATTCAAGTTCACCGCCGCGATGACCCCGGATCACGCCCGGCAGCAGCCACGTCCGGGCCTCCGGCGAAGGGGGTGGCGGGGGCGGCTCGTCGACCTCGAACTCGGTCTCCGCGAGGAGCCGGTCGAGGATCGCTTGAAACGCCCGGGCCGCCTCCCCGGTCGTGGCGTCGACGTTGGTGACGACAGCGACACCCCGGTGCCGCCGCCGGTCGATGACGATTTCGGCCGTGACACCCGAGCCACTCCCCCCATGGCCGAGTACGAGCGTTCGGCCGGCATTCAAGTAGCGCCACCCGAGCCCCTGGCGCCCGGAGATCGGGAACTGGGCGCGCTGCATTTCCGCGATGCCGGCGGCCGAAACCACCTGCTGATCCCCGACGCGGCCCTGGGCGAGGTGGAAGGCGAGAAAGCGGCCCAGGTCTCGCGCGCTCGTGCGCAGCAAAACCGCCGGAGCGTAGGGCACGCCGTACGGCTCGAAGGGCACGAAACCCGCCGCGGTGTCTCGGTAGGGCACGGCGGCCGGCCGGGACAGCCCGGCCAAGGTCCAGGCCGAGTCGGTCATGCCAAGGGGGGCGAACAGGCGCCGAGCCAGGAATGCCCCGAAGCTCTCGCCCGTGCGCACTTCCAGAAGGTGACCGGCCAGCGCGTACCCAACGTTCGAGTAAGCGAAGGCGGTTCCGGGGCGGCGCGTCGCCCAGGAGCGATCCTCGCCGGGCGGGAAGTAGTCGGCCAGGAACTCCCCGAGGTTCACGGTGGGGTCTCCGGGGGCCACAACCGCCGCCAGCCGCGCGGGGTCGTCGACCACCGAAGAAGCATGGGCCAAAAGCTCGCGCGCGGTGATGGGGTCGTCGGGGTAGAAAGGGTGGCCGAGAGGGAACCCGAAGGCACCGCGGAGATCTTCATCGAGCGCCAGCACGCCGTCCTCGACAGCCGCAACCAGCGCCGTGGCAGTGACCGGTTTCGACACCGAGGCGACCAGGAAAGGCGTATCCGCGCTCACTGGTCGCACCCCGATTTCCGCCCAGCCCAACCCCGCCGACCAGGCGAAGCCCTGATAGTCGACCACCGCGACTGCCAGACCCGGCAGCCGGCCGGCGTCCCGCTGCTGCTCCAAAAACGCCCTCAGCCCGAGCTCCTGGGCTGCCGTCGCCTCGACCCAGCCGACGACGACCCAGGCACCGATAGCCACAACAAAATTCCTCGGATGGGGTTTCATACCGTCGGCGCCGCCTCCTTGCCGAGTCTAAGCCGGCGAGAACAAAGGTCCTCGAGCCTCCTCGGATCGAGACATTCCATGAAGTCAAATGAAGCGGCTGTCAGTAATTTTTTCTCTCTGTACGTCTACCATCTCAGAGGGTTTCCCCGGATCGCCACTGTCCGGCGGTCTCGGAGGGCCCCACCAACGGAGGTCCCATGAACTTCAGGAACCGCGTCGCCTCGAGTGCACGAAAGACTCTCTCGGCTTTGGCCTTGATTCTCCTCGTCGCCGCGGCGAACCCGTCCGCGGTCGCCGAGCCGTTCGGGTCACCCCAGGCAAGCGCCGACTGGCGGATCGCCTGGACCGTGATCTGGAACTTCACCAGCAACGTCTTCCTGGGCGTTCCCCAGTACGAGTCCACGATCCAAAATACTGAAGTCCCGCCGCTCCCGCCGCCCCCGCCGCCGGGCGGCGGCACGGCTGGCGGGGCGGGCCAAGCGGCCGACCCGAACGGCGGTTGATCGCAGAAGATCGAGCTTTCCTAGGGCGAGAAGGGTCCCCTTCTCGCCCATTTTGCCTTTTGGAGACGTTCTACAGTAGAATAGCAACGTATCCCGTCGCCCCGAGCCAGCACTTGCAGCTTTAGAAGTGATGTCTAGCGAAACCAACGATCGCCGCAGTCCCAAACCGCCCCCTGGAGCACGCCCCCTAACGGCTTCGGCAGTGCCTGAGCTCATCGCCAACGCCCAGGGCTTGCTATTGGCTCGCGAGGCGGATCGGCAGACGGCACCCGATTGGATTGCGCACCTCGAGGCCCTGCCCCCGGAAGTGGTCGAGTCGGCCCTGGATCGCGAAGTGCCGGCCTCCTGGGGCCTGGCCGAAGCTCTCGTCGACCGGTCCAAAGAGGCCATCTTCTCGACGCAGCCAGAAGCGGCCATTCGGTTTGCCAAGCTGGCTACCGAGGTCGCTGAGCGCGTAGATTCCACGCTTTACGGCGAGGCGTTGATTCGCGACCTCCAAGCGCAGACCCTCGGCGCCTTGGGCAATGCCTACCGGGTCGCGGGTCGCTTCGACCTGGCCGTGAGGACTCTCGAGGAAGTCGACCGTCGATTGTTCGAAGGCACGGGAGATCCGCTAGAAAGCGCCACCCTGCTGAGCCTGCTGGCCTCGCTGCAAACCGACCTCGGCGACTACGAGCTCGCTCGCGATCTACTGGATGAGGCCATCACGGTCTATAGAGACCTCGACGACACGCGGCTGCTGGGTCGCACGCTCCTCCAGAAAGGTGTCGTCCTCGTCTACCTCGACCCGGCCAACAGCTTCTCCACACTCTCCGAAGCCGTTCGTTTTCTCGACCCCAAGGTCGAGCCCCGGCTCTTCTTGATGGCGCGTCACACCCAGATTTGCGCCCTCGAAGCGTCGGGCCGGGCCGCTGAAGCGGATCATTTGCTTGAAACGAGTCGCGCCCTTTACCGGCATGGCGGAAGCGAGTGGCTGACTCTGCGACTCGCCTGGGTCGAGGCGCGGATCTGCTGCGGCCTCGGACGGTTGGACGAAGCAGACGCCGGCCTGAATGTCGTCCTCACGGAAGTACTAGAACGTCAACTCCACCTCGACGCGGCGCTGGCCGCGCTCGACCTTGCGTTGTGCCGCCTTCTCCAAGGCCGGAGCCGCGAGGCTGCCGAGCTCGCCGCCTCCATGGCGGCCATGTTCCAAGCCTGGGGTGTCCACCGCCGAGCCCTCGAGGCCTGGTCCGTCGTCCAACACGCTCTCGCCACCGAAACCGCGACCGTCACCCTCCTGCGAGACGTCGCCGGCTACCTCACGAGGGCCTGGAAAAACCCCGACATCCCCTTTGCCGTCTCCCCCTGACCGCTGTCCCTGTGGTAACCTCTCTCGGCGCTTTTCGCGCACCGCTTCGTGTCCCCATCGTCTAGGGGTTAGGACATCGCCCTTTCAAGGCGACAACACGGGTTCGAATCCCGTTGGGGATACCACTCATTCCACAGGACTTAGCGGCGCCAAGATCCTCCTCCCCGCCTCTTTTGCCTAACAAATGCCCAATATCCGGATGCTTGGGGACCGGTCTGCCCAATAAGGCGCCGGCTCGAGAGTCCGCGGTGGACTAGCCGGCGGAGGGCTTTCTTAGGAAGGTTGGATGGACCGGCGGGGTGTGGACCTACTGCCTCGCCTTCTCCCCGACCCGCTCCCCGCTGAGGGTCCGCACCACGGACTCGACTTCTACCCGCGTCCGCTCGTGCCGAACGGCGCTACCATTTCGTTCATGGCTGACACACACGCTCAACGATTGGGCCGGACGCTGGCCGCTCTGCGGACGAACCTAGGTTTGACGCAAGCGACGATGGCGACGGCGGCCGGCCTTGCGACTTCGACCTACGCGCGCCACGAGCAGGGCCACGAGGAGCCGACGGCGAAGGTTCTCGAGAGGTACATGCGCGAGCTGGGTTTGAAGCCGTCCGAGTTCTACCGGGTCCACGAGTCGCTGCTGCTGGCGCGGGCGCGCCACGCGGAGGGGGCGGGCTGGTGGATGGCGCTCGAGAACGAGATGGCCGACTTCACCCGCGAGGACGAAGCGGTGCGGGAGAAGCTCGGCCAGTACAGCGAGCTTCAGGCCGAGATCTTCGAGGTCGTCTTGAGTCGCCTGCGGCCCTGATCCCGCGCGCGGTCGCCCTTTTTCCAGCTCACAGAGACAGCTGCAACGGAGCGTCGACGGCTCGCGCGAGTGTGCGTGTGCCAAGGGCTCAGCCGCCTTCAGCGCGCGGGCCGGTCGATCACCGACATCTCGGTTCTTCTGACTCGCAAGGCTTCGGAATCCCGGCCGCTGGGAGTTAGCGCAACCGAATCCCCGTATTTCTGCCGTAAGCTCCTCATCAACACCTCGCGGCCCCCGGCAGTGCGTGGAAAGGCCCCGCAACGGGCGGGATGGCCCCCCGGCGGGGGTGCGACGGCTAACCCGAACCCGACCGAGGAGACCGTCATGACTCGCCGCCTTCCCGCCTTCGCCCTCGCCGCCCTTCTCGCCTTCGTTGCCACTGCCCCACCTGCTTCCGCCTCAGAGTGGCACTCTTCGGAACGGCCCTGGTGGAACTTCGTACTGTCCTGGCTGACTACGGGCTCAGGCGAAGTGCCATCTGGGCTGCCAGGGCGGCTCGAAGCGGAAGCCCAGAAGAACAGCGTGACCATCGATCCTGACGGGCGGGTGACGGCCACTTCGCCCGCCGGGGACACGACCGATGCGGGCGCTACTGGTGACCCGCTGGGTTAGGCGGAGGTGAGTTCTCCCGTTCTGAAGGAAACCGTAGGAGCAGACTTCGGCTAGACTCGCGAGCACGGTAATCGTGAAAGCGCGCGAGCGTCTGGAGTCTGCCCCATGGATCCCCGAGCGGAGCCGTTTCTTCTGAAATCCCCGGCCGAGTTGCCCTCGGTCCTAGTTCGTGCCATGGGTCGGGCGCTCCGCCACGGAGACATGCGCCTCGTCGAGGTGGAAGCGGGCCTTGCCGTGGCGCTGGCCTCCGAGCAACCTTGGCTGCGTGCGGTGGCCGAGATGTTTCTCGTTTCGCTCTACCATCGCGCGGAGTTTGGCCGCAAGTCGGTCCGCAATCCGTTTCCGGGCCTACTGTCGGACCCCTTGACCGAGTCGGAGGACGAGGCGCCCGCCAGTCGCCGGAAGGCCCCGGTGACTACCGAGGAATCGGACGCCCGGGCGCGGGCGCTGGTGGCGAAGTTGCCGACCGGCCGCTTCCGCCGGCTCGAGGCCGTCAACCTTCGGCCGACTCTCTACCGAGGTGCCGCGGTCGCCCGCGTTTTCCTCGAGCACGCTCTGGCGGCGCTTCCAGGAGACCCTCGGGCCTCAGCCGACTGGGCGGAACTTGCCGAGTTGGCGGTGGGGCATTCCGGGAACGGGCTTCCGCGAGGTGAAGGCTTCGCGGAGCTTCAGGCCCTCTCTTATCGGGCGGAGCTGTACAAGGCAAATGCGCAGCGCGTGCTGGGAAACCTCGTCGAGGCCGAAAAGCTCCTCACCGGCGCGATCGTCGGCGCCCGAACAACGACCATCAAAGATCTCCGTTTCTGGGCCGAATCCAAGGCCTTCCGGACCTCGCTGCGTCGCGATCAACGGCGTTTCGAGGAGGCTATCCGCGAGGCGGTTCTCGCTTCGGCGCTCTGGCGTCACTTGCAGGATGAGCGCTGGCAAGTCGTCCAGCTTTACCAGCTCGCGTCGATTCACGAGCAGGTGGGCGATCACCCATCTGCACTTGCGACGTTTCGAGAGGCCCTCGCTGCGCGGATGGCCGTTCCGGACGACCGCCTGCGAGTCGGCCTTAGGCACGGTGAAGTTATTTGCGCAGCCCGAGTCGGCCGCCCGGGTGAAGCCCTCCGGCTCTTCGAAGCCCTCCTTCCCGAGTACGACCGTCACCCCGAGCACCGAGCCCGTCAGCACTGGGCGCTTGGCCTGATCCGGGCCGGACTTGGTGACGGAAGCGCAGCCGAAGCGGCCTTCCGAGCCTCGCGAGATGCCTTCCTAGCTGACGGAGCGGCCTACGACGCGGCCCTCGTGACGCTCGACTGGACGCTTCTACTTCTCGACGAAAACCGGGCGGACGAAGTGCTTCCCCTGGCCGTATCGATGGGCCAAGCATTCGAGTCCTTGGGCATCGCGCGGGAAACGCTCGCGGCGTGGAACGTGTTCTCGACCGCGGCCGCCCAGCGCGAGCTCACTCGCCGGGCGGCCGAGCAGTTGGGCCGCGAGATCGCGACCGGAGGGCGGGGCGCGGCGGGGTGATCGAAGCAGCTCTCGCCACTTGAAAGTCGCACTTCCTCGATTTAGAATTTCTCATGATTACCCGCAGAGACTTGATTCGCGGAGCCGCCACGAGCGCTGCGCTGGTGGTATTCGCGCCGGGCGGCTCAGCCGAAATCGCTACCCCCGCCCCAGACCTCGGAAGCTTGCGCCAACAGCTCGCCGCTCGCTTCGCGCTGATCCAGGATCTCTACCTGACCTTCGAAACCAGCCCCGTCGGTTCCTCGTTGAGTGAGGAGGAGGCCTTCTGGCTGCGCGCCCAGACGGAGCTGTTCTTCAAATCTCCGGCGACGCTTCTCCTGCTCCACCGCCGAGAGGTGCACCTGACCACCGAGCTCACCTCTCCGACCCGCAGGTTCGTTGGTAACGAAGACCTGGGAGGAAAGCGCGCCCCCGAAATCGTGGAAGACGCACCGAAGGCGTCGCGGCGCCCGGGACTCCTGCTCTCGGATCTCTTGCCCTTGCTCGCGGACGTGCCTAGCTTCGAGCTCGAGCCCGAAAAGGGACCGGCCGGCGAACGACTTCGTGTGATTCACCAGAACGACCAGCGCATTTACATCGAGGTCGGTGACGCCCAAGCCATCCGAGTGGTGCAAGTCGACCAGTACCAGAAGTCGGATACCGTGGGCCGCCGGACACGCTACAGCGACTTCGTCGAACCCGTGGTTGGCTTGGCGGTTCCCAGAACCATCGAGATCACCGACTACCGCAGTTCCGATCGGCCCCCGATGGCCCGCAGACTGACCGTTGAGACGCTTCGGGTCAATCAGGGACTACCGGAGTTCACGAGTGCCTTCCGGGAGGACCTCCATGGGCTCCTGGAATGACGAGCCGGCTTTTCGGATCGTGAACCCTTTGCTCTCAATGGCGGCGTGGAACGTGTTTGCAACCGCCGCCGCCCAGCGCGAGCTCACCCGCCGGGCGGCCGAGCAGTTCGGCCGCGAGATTGCGACCGGAGGGCGGAGCGCGGCGGGGTGAGGCTCTGGGCCTCGCCTACGGCTGCTGCCGGTTCCCCAAACCGAGTACCAGTTCTCCGCCCGGTACGAGCGTGCCGCTGACGCACGGACCGCGCGGAGGAAGACCTGCCGCCAAGCCCAGCATTTCGTCCAACTTCACCCAGCAGGCTCGATAGTCGCCGGGCTCCAGAGCAGGAATCACTGCAACTTCTGGCACTGGATCGACAAGGCGACTCGTCGCTGCGGCCCAAGAGAGCAAGTAGTTCAGTCCTTCGTAAGCGCCGCCATGGAAAAGGACGACCATCGCTTGTCCGGGCTCACCTTGCAACGGTTCTTCCGCCTCGAGGCGAAGGGTTCCGGCCGCGGGATCCGCCCGGAGGGCCAGAGGGCCGCTCGTTGGCAGCGTCAAACGGAGCATCCGAAGGCCAAAGCCTGGCGGCCCGATGGTCAGGAAGACTTCGCGGGTTGCTGGGGGAACTGAAAGCTCGAAGCCACCGTCGGCGCCACTGGTCACAGTCGCCACTCCGGAAACGGCGACGCCTAGGGGAACCGCTTTGATCCGGGCTCCCGGCACGGGTCCTGAGTTGGAGACGATGAAGCCACCCACTCGCCGCTGCTTCTTGAGGGTCAGGACGACGTCTTTGGCCGCGCGATCCTCAGTGAGTTCCAGCGTCAAAACTTCACTCGTCTGGTCGCCGGGGCCCGTGGCGGAAAGCTCCGTCGGCCCCTCGGCCAGACCTTCCAGAAGGAAGCTGCCGCCTTTTTGCACACGAACCTGAACCCGTTCTCGGCGACCGTCCTTGAGCAGACTGCGGGCTGAGACGAGTGCGGTTGCCGCGGCTTCGCCGTCCTCGTTGACCACCCGACCTGCTACGACGGTGTTCGGCAAGAGAAGGGAAAGCTCGGTCGGTGAACCGTCCGAGGACCGTTCGACCGGCACGGCGGCGACTTCCCGATCGAGGGCTGGAACTTCCGACTCCACGAGCACCTTCCACGTGCCGGGTCGCGGGAGGAACGTCTCGAACCGGCCTTCTTCGTCGGCCTGAGCGCGGATTCGCTCGGTTCCGTAGCGTCCGCCGAAGGTGAGTTTTGCCGGTAGTGGCTCCTTGCCCAGCAGCACTTCGCCCTTGACCTCGACGACATCGAGATCCACGAAGACGCGTGTCTCAGGCCCGTCGAGCTCCACTTCTTCGGTGTGCCAGCGGCTACCGCTACTAGCGAGCTCGAAGAGGTACCGGCCCGGCTCGAGGCCGTCGAGGTGCCAGTGGCCCTCCATGCTCACCGCCTGACCCTCTACGATCGCCTCGCTGGTACCGGCCGACGCCTCCAGCCTCCGAAGGGCCAACGTCCAGGCACTGCCGTCTGGGGTGGTAGGTGGTTGGATCACGACTTCCAGCCGTTTGGGAAACTCGAGGAGCAAAGGAGGATCCACGACTTCGGTCACCCGATCCGGGAGGACCTGAACCGTCGTCGATGTCGTCGCAAACGGCGGCTGGCTCACCTCGAGAACGTATTCCCCGGGGGCGACCGTGTCGAACTGGAAGAACCCGCGGGGGTTCACACCCGTCTGCAGACTCTGAACGGATCGCAGTCGGTCTTGTTCCCCAGCGCGGAGTGGACCTCTCGCTCGCGGTCGCAGGCGGACTTCGGCGCGAGCCGTCGGTTCGGAACCGTCTGCGGTGCGTACCCAGCCTTGAATCGTTGACCCCATCCGGATCGGTACCGTCCCGAGCGCCGTCGCCTCACCAGTTCGGACGGTAATTCCCCACTGGTAGGCCGGGATCAATCCCGGCGCCTGGAATCGCAAGTCGAGAGCTCCCGACGGCAAGTCGCAGTGCCAGGTCAGGTTCTCGACGATGCAGTCGGCTCGGCCCTGCGGTACGCGGGTGGCCGCAGGCACCGAGGGCGAGGAGCGGAAGAAGACCTGGATCTGGCGCGGGGCCGTGGACCCTGTCCGGGGCTCTGGGAAACGGCCGGCCACCTGGCCGGCCGGAAATCCGCGCATCGTGACCGCGATCGGCTCGGTGGCAACCTCGAGTTGGAGAGGCTCGAACCAGCGGCCCGGGGCCTCAGCAGAGACCTCCCATCGTCCTGGAGCCAACGACAAGCTGGCTCCAGAAGCGGAGTCTCCCGAGAAAGTGAGCGCCGGAGCATCCGGTAGCGAGAACGAGCGCGCCCTGCCCCGAACATCGAAGGGAGGTAGTTTCGGGTCCTTGGCTGCTCCTTCGGCCCGTTCGAAGCTCATCTTCACCGGCGTCGGGCCAGCATCTGCGACGACCCCAGCAGTCCAGCCGAGTGTGCCAGCGACGACGAGGAACCGAAGGAGAACCAAGTCAGGCATAGGTTGGGGGCGCCTCTAGTACCAGTAGACGGGCGTGCAGACTACGCAATCGGGCGGACACCACTGGCCATAGGAGATGAAGCAACCGCCGCCGCCGCCTCCGCCACCACCACCGCCGCCAGTTCCCCCGCCACCGTTCGAGCCCGTGTACTCGCAAGCCTGGCTCAGGGTGCAGACGAACGGGTTTCGAATGCCCACGGTGCACGTGCAGAACGAGTCGTAGAAGACCGTCGAGCACGAGGCCTCCTGAGTATCGAGGTCCTGGAAGCAGTCGGTGCAGCCCCATTGGCTCGTACAGGAACCTTCAGAAGCAGTCGGTAGGAGAAACAGAAGAACCAGAAGCCAGGCCCCGTGTCTCATGACGTCCTCCGGAGGTTCTCAGTACCAGAACACGTAATTGCAGCGAAAGCAGGTCGGAGGGCACCATGAGCCGATCACCACGGTGCAGGCGCCACCACCGCCACCGCCGCCACCGCCACCACCGCCAAGCGGGAGGTAGGTACAGGTTCCGTCCATCATGCACGCACTCTGGTTGTGAACCGTGCAATCACAGGAACCCGAGGTGTACACCAGTGAGCAAGTCGCCACCGCGGCACCCATCGGACCTTCCCAGAAGCAGTCATAACATCCACTGGTAGAGTCGCATGGCCCGAAACCCTCAGGGAAGCTTGGGGTTGCGCCGAGGAGGACCGTGGCGACAACGACGATTCCGAAGCTGAGCCTCTTCATGTTTCACCTCTCTGGATTATGCTGTCCATTATGCCTCTTTAACCCACTTCGCTGCGAAAGTGTCGAGGTCAGAAGGAATCCCCGGGCTGTCCTCCACCAACACCAGCCAAACTTCCAGGCGGCGCAGAAACTCCGCGCGGGGTATCCGGCGCTTAGCCTCGTCGGCCACCTGATCCAACACGTCGAGGACGGCGCCTGTCGCGGGCAGATCTCGGAAGTCACAAAGGACTCCCGCCGCCAGGGCCTGGCGAGCTCGGGAGAAACGTCGAAGGACCAGCTCACCCCGACAGGCCACGAGGGCGGCCCGCAGAGTTCCCAACAGCGAGCCGGCAGCGCGGAGCCGTTCGGCCGGGCCGACGATCTTCTCGAGCGCGGCCACCGGGCGGCCTTCTCGAAGCTTCAAGGTGGCCTCGAGAACCTGGAAGCGGTCCAGGTCAGCCCGCGGAGCTGCCTTCAGAGCACGGGCCAGCTCGAGCAAGGCGCGCCGCGCCGGTAACGGCGAGTCGAGCATCAACGTCGCTTCTGCCGCGAGAAAGCCCGCTTCGAGCTGTCGGAACCGGGGGGCCTTCTTGGACCATCGCCGGAGCCTCTCGATAGCCCGGCTCGGCACTCCGGCCGCGAGGTCGGTTCGCGCGAGGGCGAGACGAAAGGCGGCCTCCTCGTCTTCCGAAGCGGCAACGGAAAAGATGCGGTCGGCCCGCTCGAGCGCCTGATAGGCCTCGGCGACGTGGCCTTGATCCCGCAACAGCAGGGCGGCCGTGAGGTCCCGATCTGCCGCGAGACTGAGCCAGAAGAAAAGCGGAGAGTCTGGCCCACCGAATCCGGCATCGAGATCCACGAAGCCTCGGACGGCCTCCTGCGATCGCCCGAGCCGTCGAAGTGCGCGCACCTCGGCCAATCCGGCCCGGCCCAACGTGTCCGCCCTGCGCGCCGCCTCGAGCCGGTTTTCGGCGTGCGGCGCTGGTGCCTCCGCCAGCCGGGCCGCGAGCCGGGCCAGCTCGAGCTGATCGGCCGGGGGCCGGTTCGGAATCTGCTCGACCACCCACCCGGCCCAGTCCAGCGACTCTCGGGGCGTCGAGAGCCGTGCCAGGGGTTCCGCCCACTGAGCTACCGGCAACGTCGAGATGTCCTTGCCCAGCTCTTCGATTCGCCGCGAGGAAGCGGCCAGCACCCTTGTGAGCTCTCGACCGAAAGCGGCCATCCCCGCGGGCACTCGCGGGCCGTTCAGCCGGGGCACGATTTGGAGGTCGGCTCCCGGCGGTGAGTCTCGCCGCTTCAAACGCTGCCCCCGGTCGCCTGCCGTCGTCCTTCTTCCAACTCGCGAATCAACCGGCGCAGCAGAAAGCCGCCACCGCGGAGCACTGGCACGAGACGGTCGTGATCGTCGGCCGTGGCCACCACCTGGGCGGCGAAGGCTTCGAGGCGTCGCGCATCCCGCTCGAGGGCCGCGAGGGCAACCGCTGGAGGGCAAACGAACCGGGGCGCCTCTCCCCGGATCTCGAAGTAGGCCCGCAAACTGGAAGCCAGCGACCGCCCCCACTCCCGCATCGGCCCGGAAACATCCGCCGGGAACGCTGCAATGTCGATCTCGAAGAGCAAGCCCGCTTCGTCGCTGCTCGTCGGACTGAAGGCCAGGGGCAGCGGGTCGGCTTCGGTCGTCGTCGCTTGTTCACTCATGCAGAGACAACTACCAAGCGACGCCGAACCAGCGCAAACGACAACACGGAAGTGGAAGCGACCGTCCGCCCTTTCCTCCGTCCGATGGGAGCCAGGAGCCTCGGCCCCTAAGTGATGTCGACCTCCAGGGGAACCGCTGGCTCCGTGCCTGGGGGGTTACGAACCCCTAGAATCCGTCGCTCTGCACCTGGAGGCTGTGCAGGAGTCGTCTCTGCCTAAGCAAGCGTTGGATCGCCCCCCGGCGGGGATGGACCCTGTGCGGAATTTCCTAGGTTCGGGGACCCGACCGAGCAGCGAGAACAGCACCCCGCGACTCCAAGTGCTTCATGGCTGCAAGGAGGACCACCCTCAGGTCGCTCAGCTGGCCTACTTGGAGAAACGTCGAGTCTTGGGCAGCTTCTAGAGCGACAAATGCCTTCTGCTGTCCCTGGTCTTGGTAAAACCCAAACCTTGCGGAGTCTTTGGTTGAGTAAGTCACTTCTGTGTAGTCTCTTTGAAGTTGCATCATCTCGTGGGCAGTCCGGGCAATAAACTCAAGGGCCTCGGCCAGCTCTCCGATCTCGTCGAAGTCCACAAACACCGATGAGACGGTTAGGCCATCGGAGTCGTTCCGCTCTAGCTTGATCCCGTACGACATCTCTCGAACTTCGCCCACAACCACACCGATGACCATGGTGGAAACCACGATCTCGTCGGAGTACAAGCCTTCAGCGACTCCGGCGGTCTTCATTTCCTTGAATACCACCGCTCCTTTTCTCGCCATGAAGCGGCGCACGTTAGTACCCGAAGAGCCTTCTGCCTCGACCATTTCTAGAGCTTGCAAGTGGCCAACCTTTCTTCTTTGGAGCGTCTACCTAAGCTCGCTCGCTACTGTAACCGATTGAGGGCCTGCGAGAGTTCGCGTTCCGGTAGCGCTCACCGCTCCATCCCCCTCTCCCACTCCCTCGCTGCCGCCCGCACCATCCCGACCGCCCGCTCGATCAGGTAGATCGGGCCGGCGGCGGGTCCGAGGAGCTTGCCGACGGCGTAATCAGTGACGGCTCGGCCGAGGGTGCCTTGTTGCCAGGCCCTGGCGAACCGAAGTGTCGTCAGGACGGGCTGGAGCATCTCCTTGATCTCCCGCTCGCCGTGGTGAAGCACCAGCCGGCCGAGGTCGCGGAGGGCGCTGTCGTTCTGGCTGCGTTCGTTCAGCTCGACGATGCGGCCCGAGAGGTTGCGGGCGTAGTCGTGAAGCCGGTCCTTCCGGCGCTCGCGCGAAGCCACCAGGGGCTCGAGCTTCCGAATCTGGCCGCGGAGCTGCTGGAGGTGCACCAGTTCTCGGGCTGCCTCGGCGGCGGCTTCGCGAGCCTCGGACCGGGCGGGGGTCTGGAACGGCCCGAGGCTCTTGCCGCGGAGTCGGCCGAAACGCTCGGGCTCGCGCTCGAGCTGGTCGGCGATGTCGCGAGGTTTGACCCACGCCGCGCGCTGGAGGCGCTCCGAGACTTCGCGGGCGTCGTCGCCCCGATAGACCTTCTTCAGCAGGGCGTCGAGCTTGTACTCGGATACGGCCTCTTGATCGCGCAAGCCGCGGAAATGCTCGAGCCTCTGGCCGATCCGGTCGGCCAGTCCGACCGCCTTCTGCCAGCGCTTCTCACTGTCGAGGCGTTCGAATTCGTGCTCGAGGTGGTGCCGGATCTCCGCCGCGTCGCGGCTCCAGGTGCGGAAGTCGCCGAAGCGCTCCTCGAGCGCGGCGCGGGAGCTGCCGCGGTCGATGCGGCTGGCCTTGACCATCCGTTCGCCGTCGGTGACCACCAGGCCCCGGCCGCGGGCCTCGAGCTTCAGGCCGTGGGGGTGAAGCCGGGCGGAGAGGTCGGCCCAGCTCGAAGCCTCGCGGAAGTGGTGGCCGGCTTCGCGACGGATCTTCTCGACGAAGGCGGCTTCGCCCGTTCGGCTGGCCTCCTGGACTTCGCCGGGCGTGAAGTTCCGAGTGCGGTCCAGGGGGTCGCCCTTCTCGAGCAGGAAGCCGGGGCCGCGGACTTGGGTCAAGCCCAGCTCCTTTTCGAGCTTCCGTAGCTCGTCCTCGCGAGCGATCCAGTCGCGGTACCCCTTCCAAACCCGGCCGTCGAGGTCGACCCGGTTGACCATGACGTGGATGTGCTCGTGGCCGGTGTCCTTGTGGAGGACCATCATGGCCTGGTGGTTCTCGAGCCCGAGCCGGGTCAACACGCGGTCGGCCACGTGCTCCCAGGTCTCGCGGCTGAGGCTCTCACCGTCGGCCAAAGAGATGACGAGGTGGTACACGGGCCGCTCGACGCGGTCGTTCATGCTCGCCGTGGCGCGCATGATCGGGGGGATCTGCTCGGGCTCGCCGAAGAACAGATTCCGCGTCGAAGTCCACTCGGCGCGCTGCTCCCGATGAAGGTACGAGTAAAGCCCCCCGAAGCCGCTCCCGCGGCGCACCTTGCCGATCATCGGGTGATCTCCTTGAGTGCCTCGAGCAGGGCGGCGAGCACTTCGTCGAGCCGGCGGGAGAGCTCGTAGCGGCGCATGGCGTGGGCGCCGCGGGTGAGCTGGTTCAGGTTGTTGCCGAGCCGTTGCAGCTCGACCACACCGGCGCGCTCGAGCCGTGTGCCGAAGCGGGCACCGAAGGCGGCCTCTCGAAGGAAGGTGCTGCGCGCCTTGCCGGCCTCGGTAGCGAGGGCGTCGAGCCGGGCCGCTTCCTCCGGCGTGAAGCGCACGGCTACCAGGACCGTGTAGCGCCGGCCCCTCCCCTTCTTGTCTTGTTCTTCGGCCTTTGAGCCCCCACGGGGCGAAAAGAGCGCCTCCGGCCCGCCGCCCGGGGCGGGGGCCGGTACCGCGGTATAACCGCGGTCTGCCTCGCTGCTCATGAGAACTTTTCGAGGACGACGGCGCTCGCTCATGAGTGAGAGTGTGGGGGACAACTTCAAGCACTGCAAGCACATAGGCCGTAGACGTCCACGATCGTCCAAGAGGGTCGGGGCGGGGGAAACGGCGCAGCGCTTCGAGAACGGAACCAGGGGAAAACGAGGCCGTCTGAGGCGAAGCGCCAGCCTCTTCGAGCCCACTTTCGGGAGCGCGCGCAGCGCGGTCCCGAAGCGCTGGCAGGGCACCGGCGGCGGCGAACGCGGAGCGCCCGAGGACGGCGGAGCGGCGGCGGAAGAGCTGGGTAAGGCGGGGCCGGGCTGGCCCTCGGGAGCGGGTCGGACGGGGCGCCGTGAGTGGCTTCGGGCGGGGTTCGTGGTAGCAGCAGGAAGAGCCGGGCGGGCAGTTCGGGCGGCGGCGAACGCCCGGCCGGCTCACTGGCGCCGAGGACCGACAGGGCCACGCCTCGGCAGTGGCGCTCTGGGGGAAAAGCGCTCGCGCGGAGCTGGTGGCGTGCTCGCGGTCGCTGGCTTGGTGCTGGTGGGTCGCTCGGTGGGTGCTCGAACGAGCTGGCAGGGAGCTGGGTCCTTGCTGGTCGGATGCAAGCGGATCGCTCGGCGGCGCTCGAAAGGCGGTCCGAGCCGGTCGACCCGAACCGCCCCGGAAGGGAATCAGGCGGCGGCCGAGCGACCAGCGGCGAGTTGGTCGGAGGTATCGAGAATGTGGGTCACGGCGGCGAGCGTCCGTTTCAGGAGGCGGTCGCAAACGGCGAGCACGTCGCCGGGGCCGTCGCAACAGTGAACGAGGTAGCGGTAACAGAACCCGAGGTCCACGTCTTCGGAACGGCCCAACGCCTCGAGCAGGATCTCGCCGCCGAGCTCGGCGACGACCTCGCTTTCGGTCTCGTCGGCCGGGGTCGGGTTGGTCTTCAGGCGGCCGAGCTGATCCTCGGCGGCGTGCACCAGCTCGTGCGCCCACACGGCGGGATTCTCGACACCCACGGCGATGAACTCCCCTCGCTGATAACGACCGAGGTAACCGGCCTCGCGGGTCCCCGAGAGGGCGCGGACTTCGAGGCCCCAGGACCGCGCCACCTCGACGAGCGGCAGGGTCTCGACCTTGCGGCAGCGCTCCTCATACTCGGCGATCGGCGCGCCGTCGGTCTGGTGGTAGCCGAAGACGGCGGTATAGCGGAACCCGGCCGGCCGGCGCGGCGGGTCGTCGTCGGCCGGCAGAGTGAACCCGCGGGCCTCGGCTTCCTCCTTCCGGCGCTTCGCGCTGGGGACGATCGGACTCAAGATGAAAAAGGCGTGTTCGCCCTTCTTGACGAAGCGCCCGACCTCCTGCCACTGGCGGAACCCGCGGGCGTCGTCGTGTCCCTCGATCAAAGTGATGAACCGGTTCCGCACACTCCAACGGTGGCAGGGGATCTCGTCGGACGGTTCGGCGAAGAACAGGCGGGCAAGCTGCTTCGGCAACTGCTTCGACCGGAAGGCGTTAAGAAAACGGGCGGCAATGGCTTCGAGTTTGTCGGTGCGGTCGGTCATGGCGGGCGCTCCTCTTTCTCCCCCTCCGGGGGGCGGTGGTGCCGGGCTTTGGGTACACCCCGGCTTTCTTTTTCCGGCCCCTCCAAGAAAAAGAAAGGGAGCGCAGCGACCGACCGGGGGCGGAGAGGGGAGGCGTCAAGGCTCGCGAAGCGACCCCGAGAGGGGCGCCCCCGGAGTCCGCGGAGGGGCGGCCTTGACGACGCCCCGCGCCCCCGGAGACTGGGTCTGAGGGGCCGGAAGTGGGAGGGGGAAACTCGGGCGGGCGGGGGTGAGTTAGGCGCCGAAGAGCGGCCTTGTACCTCGTGGGCGTTCTTCATCCAGCACACGACCGCGAAGCCTTATGAGAAGCTTCCCGCCAAAGCGACGCCCCGGCCTCGCGGTCGGTACAGCAATTTCGGGAAGAGGGAGGACCCATGTGTCGACTCGCCGCTTCTACACTTCTCGGGCTTCTTACCGTGACGCAGAGTCCGTTCCTCGCGGCGCAAGAGTCAGTCGATCAAGAGATTCGGCGGCTTGAGTCGGCCTGGAACGAAGCACATTTACACGGTGATCTTGGTGCTCTCAACGAACTTTGGAGTTCCGATATCACGGTCGTCGTGCCAGATATGCCCCTCTTCTCGAAGACGGAACTCCTCGAGATGTGGAGGTCGGTGCCTGTAACTTTCAGCGAGTATGCGACTACGGATCTGAAGATTCGAGTCTTTGGAGATTCGGCCGTCACGACAGGCCGTTTGCATCGTGCTCGTAATTTTGCCGGGCGAGAAAAGATTGAGGACTGGCTGTTTACGAAGGCCTACGCGCGGCACGACGGCAAATGGCAGGTCGTGGCGTTCCACTCGTCTACCGTTCCCAGTGAGTAGGCGCGATTTCCTCCTACCGCAACCCCCGCCACGTCCGCGCCGCCTTACCTCCGCCCACGCTCTCGATCGCCAGGCCCACCGCCGCCAAGGATTCGAGGATCTTCTCGGCTTCGTCGCCGCGGACGCCTTTGTAGCGGGTGGCGAGGTCAGCGGTGGTCAGTTCGCCGCGTTCGGTGAGAAGGTCACGGACGGCGACGACGCGGTCCGGCAGGTTCTTGGGCCAGGGTAGGCGCGCTGCGGGTTTGCCGGACGGCGCCGCCGGGGCGATTTCGAGGCCTTCGATCTGGCCCTGGACTTCGGCGCGGGCGCCGGCCGGGTTCTGGAACTCGGGGCGCAACCAACGCACCAGCCCTTCGGCCTCCTCGGCCGCCCGTTCCTTGTTCAGGGCCACCAGCCGCTCGAGGATCTCCTCGTCGGTCAGTCCCGCCGGCCAGCCGTAGGCCGCGAACACCGCCGCATCCAGTTCGTCGTGGATCTCCTTGAGCACGGACACCAGCCCCTGCTCATGAATCACCCGCTCCTTCGCCTCCAACGGCTCCCCGGAGCGCAACTTTTCCAGCACGTTGTAGATGCCGGTCAAGGTCAACGAAGGAAAAGCCGCCTGCTGCCGCTTCCGATGCGAGTCGAGCGCCTCCCCGAGGTCCCGGATCTTCTGGGTGATGGAGGGAGGGGGAGTCGGAAACGGGAAGGGCAAGAAGCAAGTGGTGTTCGTCCAAGTCGGATCGTTGCCGTAGCCTAGACGGCCACCGGCAGCCAGAGCCCAAGCGCCATGTGCCCGCGACGAAAGCACTCCAAGATGGAAAGCATCATCCGAAGCGATGACATAGAGCTTGTGGTCTGGGCACACGGCCGAGGTGAGAAACACGAACGGCTTGTGTTTCGAGGTCTCGATTGTCGCAATGAAGCGCTTCAGTCCGCTCACACCTCGGCGCAGGCGAGGCTGGTTCTCACCGAAAAGCCACCAGTTTTTCCGGCGGGTCTCCCGCTTATTCTGGTCTCTTTCTGGCTTCACCAGATGGAAAATCCTCTGCCAGAGCTCTGGGTAACGGGCCTTCGCGTCGCCCTCGGAAAGGCCGTAGAAATCGATGACCCAACGCGCGGTGGCGACTTGCACCAGGTCTCGGCCGCTTAGGTACGGCCTGACAACAGCCGGTAGGCCTTCCGCTTCTAGGCCGAGAGCCTCAAGGTCTTCTGCGGAGAGTTTGAAGCCGTCTCCCAGAGGGATAACGCCCTGTGTCGAAAGATCTCGGTTCGCCTTAAGGAGAGATGCGCCGGCAACTGCTGCGCCAATTCTAAGGTCTGAGTGAATGGTGCCTCGGGTCTCGAGAAGGACGACTTCTACTTCATCCTCCCCAGGGCTCTCTCGGACTACCTCTGCGAGAAGTCCAGAAGTCCCTCCCTTTCTAGCGCTGGTCATCGCCACCCGGACCGCTGCTCCTTCGCTAGCCTCGACCCACGGGTGGTCAGGAACGGCGAAGACAAGCGTCAGTCCCCCGCCCAGCCTCTTCTCTACGATCCTCCGATTGAACGTCTGAGTGATGCTGTTGGTGGTGATCAGCCCGAAACGCCGAGTGTCCCCGGAGAGCACCCGCTTGGCCGCCAAGTTCCACCAGTACATGACGTAGTCGGCGGTTTCCGGCACGTCGTCATGGGCTTTCCGGAGAGCTTCGACGTAACCGTCACCCAGGGCGAGCCGCATCCTCTTGTTCCCGATGAACGGCGGATTGCCGACGATGAAATCGGCTTTGGGCCATTCTGCGGGTTGGGGGTTCGTGTAGCGGTAGACCGGCACGCGAGCGTTTTCGTCGGGAATGGGTTCGCCGGTCACCGGGGAGGGCTTCATCGTCTCGCCGTCCCAGCGGGTGACGGGCACGCCTTGCTCGTCGCGCACCAGCTCCTCGGCGTCCCAGGTCAGCACGGCGTCGCGGCATTGGACGTTGCCGTAGTCGCGGAGGACGGGCTCGGGGACCGCCGTCGGCCCGCCGGTCTGGCGGACTTGCCACTGGAGATAACCGATCCACAGGACCAGCTCCGCGATCTCCTTCGCCCAGGGCTTCTTCTCGAGGCCGAGAAACTGCTCCGGCGTCACCCGGTAGTGCTGCATCTCGAGCCCGATCTGGGCGTAACCCAGCTCGGCCAGGAGCGCCAGCACCTCGCTCTCGAGGCGCTTGAACAGGTCGAGCGTCACGTACAGGAAATTGCCCGTGCCGCAGGCCGGATCGAGCACGCGGGTGCGGCAGAGCTGGTGGTGGAAATCGAGCACCCGGCCCTGGGCCTCCGCCACCTTGCCGGCCTCCACGAGCTGGCGCACCTCGGCACGCACCAAATCCCAATCGCCCCGCAGCGGCTCCTCGATCGTCGGCCGGATCAAGCGCTCCACGTAAGCCCGCGGCGTGTAGTGCGCGCCCAGCCGGTGGCGCTCCTTGGGATCGAGCGCGCGCTCGAGTAGCGTGCCGAAGATCGACGGGTCCACC
>JANRLG010000249.1:0-9006 GCA_033762835.1 Thermoanaerobaculia bacterium | reverse complement strand
TGGACGCGACAGCAGTCGATCGATTATCTGGCAGCCAATACCGCGCTGTCGCTGCACGAATGCACCACCGAGACCGACCGGTACATCTCGTGGCCGGGGCAGGCGCTGTCGTACAAGATCGGCGAGCTGAAGATTCGTGAGCTGCGCAAGCGCGCCGAACGCGAGCTGGGCACGAAGTTCGACGTCCGCGCCTTCCACGATGTCGTGCTCGGCAGCGGCTCGGTGCCCCTGCCGGTGCTCGAGACGAATATCGACCGCTTCATCGCGCGGGTGAAGGCGCTATAACCGGCCGCGCGAGACCCTACCAGCGCCAGCCCAGGCCTACCCGGGCTTGGCGCCTCTCGGCGGGGTGGAAGTGGCGGTCGTCGACACCCCCGTCCGGCTCTCCCGGCAAGCGGGAGGTGTAGAAGTAGGTGATGTCGTCGACCTCGCGGTCGAGCAGGTTGAAGATCTCGAGGCTGACGACGAAGCCGCTGCGGAACCGGTAGTCGATCCGGCTCGTCAGCAGCGTCGAGCTCGCCGAGCGCACCGAGTCGTCCTCGATCAAGCTGCGCGGGCCGAAGTGACGGAGGCGCAGGCTCGCCGACCACGGGCCGAGGTCGGTGACGCCGATGCCGCCGGTGACCACCGTGGCAATGGCGCCGGGCACGAAATCCCCGGCGGGATCCTCGTCGGTGAAACGTGCGCGGGACAACGAGACGTCCAGATCGAAGGTGAATTTGCCGCGGCGGTAGGCGTTGGTCCACTCGACACCCAGCCGCCGGCTCGGCCGCCCCGCCTCGGTGCCCCCGGCGTCGCCCACGAACACGAGCTCGGAGTCGAGCTCGAGCACGAAGGCGGTCAGGGCCGAATGCAGACCGGGGATCCGCTCCGTGCGCACCCCGAGGTCGAGCCCACGGGCGCGCACCAGGGGTGGCACCCGAGCCGCCGTTTCCCCGGTCTTGGGATCGACTCGGATGGTGGCGCCGCGGGCGTCGTTCGAGTGGAAACCCCCGCCCAGGTTCAGGTAGATCTCGGTGTCGGCGAAGGGTCCCGCCGCGAGGGAGAGTTTGGGGGAAACCAACGTCGCAACGCGGCTCCCCGAATTGACGGCCGTATCACTCGCGACGTCCACCACGTAACCGTCCGCGCGGAGGCCGGTGACCGCTCGCAACCACGAGGTCGGGCGGAACCGCAGCTCCGCCCACGGTCCGCCGGTGGTCTGCCGGATGTGGTCCTCCCGGGTGGTCGACACGCGTTCGCGCGCTTGGGTCGAATACAACCCGTTGTCGATGTCGTCGTAACGGACGTCGAAACCCGTTGCCCATTCGACGTCGTGCCCGCCCCAGGTGGCGAGGCGCTGGTGGCGCGCGCCGAGGCCGCCGAAGGTCCGCTCGTCGCGCTGCTCGAACTGGTCTCCGCGGACCGGGTCGTCCAGGAAGTAGGTGAAGTTCGAGAACAACTCGAGTCCGTAGCGCACGGCATAGGCGCGCAGGCTCGAAGCCGAACGTTCGTCGCCCCGCTCGGCCGCGGCGACCAACGACCAGCGATCGGAGGCGCCGCCGTTCGAGGTGTCGAGGGAACCGAAGCGATCGAGCTCACCGGCCGCCACGGCGCGAGCGGGGATCTGATCCGTGGCGTCCCACCGGGCGTCGTACCCTGAAAACGTCAGGGAAAAGCCGCGCTCCGGCCCGCCCTGGTGGAACCGCACCACGGTGTTGGTGCGCCGGTAGTCCTCGGGCTGCTGCCACGGGCCATCCGCCTGGGCGAGCTCGACCGCCCCCAGGACAAACCCGGTGCCGACCGGGCGGGAATCCGCCAGCAGCAGCCGGCCGTAGCCGTAGCTGCCCGGTTCGGCGATCAGGAGACCCTGCTCCAACTCGTCGACGGTCGTCAGGTGCGCGGCGCCTGCCGCCGAGAAGTCGCCGTCCTCGGCCGCGTACGGCCCTTTCCGAAAATGCACCGAACCGACCAGCTCGGGGATCAGGAACCCGAGGTCGGCATACCCCTGGCCGTGACCATGGCTCGGCAGGTTGACCGGCACGCCGTCGACGGTGACCCGGAAGTCCGTGCCGTGATCGAGATTGAACCCGCGCAGAAAATACTGATTGGCCTTGCCCGAGCCGCTGTGCTGGGTGATCACCACCCCGGGCACGGTCTCGAGCAGCTCGCCTTGGCGCAGGATCGGCCGCTGCTGGAGATCCGGACGACCGGTGAAGCCCTCGCCCGCCGAGTCCGCCGCGCCGACCATCGAATCCGCCCGCTCGGTGACTTCGATGGCGGCTTCGAACGTCGCCAAGTCGCGACCGGCGTCGGCCGCCGCTTCGCCGCCGAGTTCGAGGCTCAGCGACGTCCAGGTCGAACGCCACTCGGCCGGTGCACCCGGTTCCAGGCGTTCCATGTGGACGGCCGCCAAGTACCAGCGTCCGCCGCGGGGCAGCGCGAAGCTCACCCGGCCGTCGCGGTCGGTGCGCCCGAGGAGCCGGGTCGCTTCCCCGGCCAAGGCCACGGCTTTGACCTGCGCGCCGGCCAGCGGGTTTCCGCGCCACAACAAACGAGCCGCGAGGTGGCCCGGCACGAGCGACTCCGCAACGAACTCGAGCGGCAAACCAACGGCACGGTCTTGGACCGCTCCCTCCCCCACCTGCACCAGCGCCTTGACCGAACGGGAGTACAGCTCGCGACCGGCGAGCTTGGACTCGCCGCGATGCTGGCGCTCGGCGAGGATGTCCGCCAGGCCTTCTTCCTCGAGATAGTGGTCGAAGCCCGCGGCGGGCAGCTCGATCGCCCGCGGCCGGCCTTCATAGATCAGGATCGCCGTACCCGGCTGGGTGGGCTTCCACAGGCCCGCCGGGTCCTGGCCGTCGAAACCCGGGATCGGGGTTTCGGCACCGGCAGAATCGAAGGCCGACAGCCGGAGGAGCAGTTCGGGATTCCGCGGTACCGCTTCGGCCGTGGCCGGTGTGTCACCGACCCGCAGATGAACGCGGAGTGCCGCTCCCGGGGGGCTGTGAAAACTCGAGGGTGCCAGCCACAGATCGTGGCTGAAGGCGGGCGGGGCGGCCCCCAGGGCCAGCAGCGCGGCGAAGAGTCGGCGGCGTGTGCTCATGGCTTGATGATACCCAGTTCTCATCTGAAAAAGGGGCGGGCGGACTAGGTCCCCACCGGCGTCCGCCCGCCCGAAGCCTCGTCATCCCCGGTCAGTTCGAGGGTGACCCGGCCAGAGGAGTCCTGAGATACGGAAAGGCCTCGTCGAACTGGCTGGCGTCCTGGAGGGTGCCGTCGGTGTAGGGCAAGGTGCCGGAGGGAGCATCCGCGGGGTTGCAGAAGGCGCCCGGGAAGGCGTGGCAGACCGCGCCCATGGCCCCACGCAGCTCGATGTCCACGACATCGTCACCCGGGCGACGGCCGTTCGGGAAGCCGGCGTTGTCGCCGCCGAACACCCCGAGGTTGTTCTGCTGGGCGGCCGGAACCGGGTTGATGGCGGTGTTGAGCCGCAGCACCTCACCCACCGAGCCGTCCTGGTTCAAGCCCGGCACGCCGGTCAGGAACACCGCCACCAGGTCCTGGCGGGGGAAATTGTTGGGCGCCTGGACGCCGAACAGGATCTCGAGGGCCTCCGGCAACCAAGGGTTGGTGACGTAGGAAAGGAACTGCGGGTCGTTCTTCGGCCGCGAGGCGTTGAACTTGTTCTTGTCCTTGAGGCCGATGATGACCTCGTTGATCAGCGGATGGCCGAGCCGGGAGACCTGCGCGTAGTCCCCGGTCTGGAGGTCCGGCTGCTCGTAGGTCGGGTTGTCGAGTAGCGTCCGCACCCGCGGCAACCAGGCCGTCGTCCAGCCGCCCACGATGCCGTTGGCATTGCCGCCGGTCAGGCAGGCGATCGGCACCTCGAGAATCAGGCTCGTGATGTTGGCGTCGTCGATCTGGTTCGGCTTGGCGTCGCGCGCGCCGACCGGATTCAGGTTAACGAGGTCGAACACCTCCCCGAGGTTGACCGCGAAGGGCTCCTTGCGCTGGCCGACGAACGCCCGCCCCTGGCCGCAACCCGGGAAGTTGACGTTATGGACGAAGGCGTCGGCATAGGCTTCGTAGTTGGGGATCGACTTGGTGCCGATGTTGTCGAAGGGCACCCCGAAACGGGTAGCCCCCCCGGTGGCGTTGGTGACGAAGCGGGTGCGGGTGGGGTCGTCGACGGGACCTTCGACCACGCGCAGGGTGAAGCTGCGGTGCTGGTTGACTAGCGCCGCACCGAAGCCGGCGCCGAAGGGACCGAGGTTGAGCAAGGACACCGGCGTGTTGCGCCCACCCGCGGGCAGGGCCAGCCCCGGCGAGGGGTTGCGGAAACGGAAGCGGAAGGTCAGGTCCTCGACGGCATCGCCGTCGTTGTCGATGTGAATGTCGTAGAAGGCGTCGGGATCGAGCGGGAAGTAGTTGGGGCCGCCGTACGGGTCCTGCAACGGGTTGTAGTTGGCGATCAAGGTGACGAATCCGGCACGGCCGTTTTCGTAGGACCGGAACATGTAGAAGTCGGTGCCGTCCACCTGGGGTGAACGGAGAATGCCGGGGGCTTCCCGGTGGCTCGAGGCAAAGGCCGTGGGGACAGCCAGAAGGGCCGCTCCGAGCGCGACGGCGACGGCGTTTCTGCGGGTCATGATCGACTCTCCTTGTGGGCTCCGCGGCCGATTCGGCCCGGCGGGCTCTGTTAAACTGCAGGGCGATCCGGCGAACACCGAACCGCGTTTTCTGCGCCGACTCCAAGGTAAGCCGGGGCCCACGGTGAGGTCTTCAAACGGGCGCTCAAAGGAACCTCAAAGCTTTCTCAAAGGGGAACGGGTGAGTTCGAGTCGAGCCGTCTACGAATTCGGACCCTACCGGCTGGACGTCGGCAGCCGACTGCTCACGCGCGGCCCCGGGGAGCCCGTGCCGTTGACTCCCAAGGCCTTCGACACGCTCGCCGTGTTGCTCGAGCGCCACGGCCGGGTGGTTTCGAAAGAAGAGCTCCTGGAGGCCGTGTGGCCCGGGGTGTTCATCGAAGAAGCCACCTTGACGCAAAACGTCTACACGCTGAGGAAGGCCCTGGGCGAAGGCTCCGACGAGTCGCTCTACATCCAGACCGTGCCGCGCCGTGGGTACCGCTTCGCCGCACCGGTGGCCTCGGCGGCCACCACCCAAGCGGTGGCCCTGCCGGTCGGCGCACCCGCCAAGCCGGCTCCGCGGACGATCGCCGTCCTCCCCTTCGCCGCCCTGGGCGCCGATGTCGACAAGGACTTCCTCGGTCTCGGCATGGCCGACGCCGTGATCACCCGCTTGACCCACGTGCGCAGCCTGACGGTGCGCGCCACGAGCGCGGTGTTGCGCTACGTCGGCCAGACGCCGGACCCGGTGACCGTGGGCCAGGACCTGGCCGTCGACGCCGTGCTCGAGGGAACCGTGCAACGCGCCGAAACCCGGGTGCGGGCGACGGTGCGGCTGGTCTCGGTTGCCGACGGGCGAGTGATCTGGGCGGACAAACTCGACACCGTGGCGGCGGACATCTTCACCCTCCAGGACACGCTCTCCGAGCGGGTGGCGGACGCCCTGCGCCTCGAGCTCTCGGCGCCCGAGCGCCAGGGCCTGTCTCGCCGCGTCACCGAGAGCACGGAGGCCTACCAGGCCTACCTGCGAGGCCGCTATTTCTGGGATCGCCGCACCGAGGAGAATCTGCACAAGGCGATCACCTACTTCCGGCAAGCCCTCGATCGCGATCCGCTCTACGCCCGCGCCTACGCCGGCCTCGCGGACAGTTTCGTGCTGCTGCCCCTGTATGGCAGCGCGTCGCCCCGCGACGCCTTTCCCAAGGCTCAGGAAGCGGCGAACCGCGCCCTCGACCTCGACGACGAGTTGGCCGAGGCCCACACCTCGCTCGCCTACACGCGCTTCTTCTTCGATCGCCACTGGGACGCCGCGGAAGCGAGTTTCCTGCGCGCCTTGGCCGCCAACCCGCGCTACGCCACGGCGCACCACTGGTACGCGTTCTTCTTGGCCGCCCGCGGCCGGCACGAAGAGGCCCGCAGCCATGCGCTGCGAGCCGTGGAGCTCGACCCGCTGTCGCTCGTGATCAACGCCGACCTGGCCTTCGTCCACTACTTCGCTCGCCGCTCCGAAGAAGCACTGGTCCAGTTCGGGCGCACGCTCGAGCTCGATCCCGCCTTCGCCTACGGCCACCTGGGCACCGCGCTGGCGCTCGTGGAGCAAGGCGAGTTTGGGGCCGCGGTCCTCGCCGGCGAACGCGCCGTGGCCCTGTCGAACAGCTCCTTCGCCCTGGCCGCCTTAGGCCGTGCCCGCGCCTTGGCGGCGGACGCGGCCGGTGCCGAGGCGGTGCTCCGCGAGCTCGACGACCGCGCCCAAACCCAACACGTGCAAGCCAACTACGCCGCCCTCGTGCTCCTCGCCCTCGGCCGCCAGGCCGACGCCCTCGACCGCCTCGAGCAAGCCTTCGAAGAAGGCAGCCACTTCGTGGCCTTTCTGAAGGTTTGGCCGGTATACGACCCGCTGCGCGGACTGGCGCGGTTCGGGGAGTTGTGTGAGCGGGTCGGCGTGTAGGGGTCCTACTCCTCCCCCAGCACCCGCTCCACTCGCCGATCGGGCACCAGCCAGATCAAGGCGACGAGCACGTAAATCCCGAGCGAGATCCAGTGCGACACGAAGGCCAGCGCAATGGCCGCGAGGTACAGGAGCGGCGAGATCTTGCCCTTCTTGTCGTGGCCGATGGCCCGCTTCAGCAGGGAGTTCGGCCCCTGGGAGGCGATGATCTGGAGCTGGAGGATGTAGTAGGCGATCGCCGAGAGCAGCAGCACCACGCCGTACAGCGCCGCCGGCAAAGGCGCGAAGTGGTTCTCACCCAGCCAACCGGTGGCAAACGGGACGAGCGACAACCAGAACAGCAAGTGCAGGTTCGCCCACAGGATCGGCCCCGTGACGTGGCGCACGGTGTGGAGCATGTGGTGGTGGTTGTTCCAGTAGATCCCGAGGTAGATGAACGACAAAACGTAGGACAGGAACACCCCGAGCAGCGGGCGGAGCGCCGCCAACCCCTCACCGTGGGGCACCTTGAGCTCGAGCACCATGATCGTGATGAGAATGGCGATGACGCCATCGCTGAAGGCTTCGAGGCGGGTTTTGGTCATGAGGGTCCTCGGGGTGGCCGTGGCGGGCAAAACGCGAAAACAGGCTTGATTCTAGCGAGTCGCAGCCGACCCCTCCAGCCGTGCGAGCAGGCGAGCCGTCGTCAGTATGGGAAGGCCCGCCCGCTCGCCGAGATCGGTGAGATCACGATCGTTGGACCACAACGGCAGGCCAAGGGAGCGGGCCAGCGCCAGAGGATGGGCGTCAGCGGGATCGCGCGCCGCGAGAAGCCGCCGAGCGACTCGGAGTTCCGGCGCGTACATCCTGCCCGCGTGGACTTCGACCGGAAGCAGCGTCCACTCGAGGCGCAGAAGCTCTTCCGGCAAGCCGTAGCGACCAGCAAAGTGTGGCAGGTATTCGAGAACTTCCAGGGAGTTGAAGCGGGCGACATGAACGGTGACGCCAAACTCGACCATCACCCGCCGTGCGGCCCGGCCGGCGATCGCCGACAGCAGGACGTTAGCGTCGCCGACGACGCTCGCGACGGAACTCATCGAAATCGCGCTCGATGTCGTCGTCGGTTACGCCCCGCGCATCGAGGAGACGGGAGAGATGATCCCCCACTACTCTCGCCAGCTCGAAGCGCAAATCCTGCGGCACGCGGTCGGACGGTGTGATCGGAACGAAGATACCCGAGATCCGACCGTGTTTCGTGACTAGCAGCGGCTCTTCTCCGCCCAGGTAGTCCGCCGTGCGGGCACGGAGGTCTCGGATGCCGGCGATTCGCATGATGGCGCGAGGCTAAGTCGAAAGAGGCGACGTGTCAACTGTTGTGTACACATCGCAAGATCGCCCCGCGGCGGACTGCTCCACCCGCCGCGGGGAACGCCTCGGCTTGGCGGCGGTGGATTACGAACCCTCGGTGATCTCGAACTGCACCGTGGCTTCCTGGCTCTGGAGCGAGAGGCAGTTGCCGTCCAGGAAGATCGCCTGGGCGGGGCCTTGGCCACAGCCGGCGACGAGGAAATTCGGCGGGCAGCTGACCATGACGGTGGTCGTGCCGCTGCCGAAGGGGTGGTCGTAGTTGACTTGGATGATCTGGCCGCTGGTACCGACCTGCCATTGGAAGGAGCCCTCGGGGCCGGGGCCGAAGACTGGGTCGGAGGGAGCGGCTTCGACCGACGAAGTGTTGCCGGACTGCCCGCCGGGGGCCATGAACGCCGGAGTGGCCGCCGGGTTCGTGCCGTGCTTCGCTGCTTCGGGCAGGAAGAAGGCCAGGGTCACACTCGACTGATTGATCCAACTCATCACGATGCTGTTGTTGGTGGCCATCGCAGAACTCCAGGGGGACGATGTCGGCGGCGGTATGCCGTGACGGCGCGGGCGCTGAGCAGCCTTCGTGCCAAGGGCACGCAGCGCCGTCCGGAGCGCATCGGCGGCGCTGGGTTCGAGCTCGACAGAGCGTCTCGACATGTCGGTCGCAGTGACGGACACCGGGCGGCGGGCCTCACCTCCGTTATCATCCCCGGCAAACTTCTCGTCCTTCGCGAGGCTACCCATGCGTCGACTGCCGCGCCTTCTCGCCGTGTTCCTGCTCGTCCTCATGACGACTCCTGCCGCCTCGTTCGGCGCCAAGTTCGAGGACCCGCCGGGGATCTCGAACCTGAAGTACCGCCTGCTGGGGCCGGCGTGGGGCGGGCGGGTGTCCGCCGTGGCCGGGGTGCCCGGGGACCGCTCGGTCTACTACGTGGCCACGGCCTCGGGCGGCGTGTGGAAGTCGAGCGACGGCGGCCTGACGTTCCTGCCGATTTTCGACGACCAACCGATTTCTTCCACGGGTTCCGTGGCAGTCGCGGAGTCCGACCCGAACGTGGTGTTCGTCGGCTCCGGTGAGGCCAACATCCGCGGCAACGTGGCCGC
>JANRLG010000248.1:0-7798 GCA_033762835.1 Thermoanaerobaculia bacterium | reverse complement strand
AGACCACCGTCATCCTGCTCGGCTTGACCTATGGCTTCTGAAGAATCTGAAGAGAGGTCCGACACCATGAAACGCCTGAATCAACTCGCTTCCGCCGCCCTCGTGGCGGTTTGTGCCGCCGGTTTCGCGCCGGCCGTTTTCGGTCAGAGCACGGGTTCTGCCGACTTCACTCGCTTCGTCGCCGTCGGGGACAGCCTGGGCTCCGGTTTCGTGTCCGGCGGTCTCGTGGCGCCGTCGCAGTCGAACAGCGTGCCCGCGCTGATCTACAAGCAGGCCACCGGCAACACCCTGGCCCACCCGTTGGTGGCGCCCCCGGGAGCCCCGGCCCTGCTCCAGCTGCTCAACCTCTCGCCCTTGACGATCGCACCGCGCACGGGCACCGGCCAGCCACTCACCGTGCCGCCCTTCGGCAACCTGTCGGTGCCCGGCTTCCGCATCGGCGACTCGTTGCGCACGGTCACCGGCAACGCCATCATCGACCTCGTGCTGCGTGGTCGCGGCACCCAGCTCCAGCAGGCCGTGGCGGCACGGCCGACCTTCGCCCTGCTGTGGCTGGGCAACAACGACGTGCTCGGGGCGGCGACCTCGGGGCTGGTCATCGAAGGCGTCACCTTGACCCCGGTGGCGAGCTTCCAGGCCGACTACACCTCCGCCGTCAACCAACTGCGGGCGGCCGGCGCCAAGCTCGTGATGGCGACCTTGCCCAACGTCACCTCGATTCCCTTCGTCACCACGATCCCGCCGGTGGTGGTCAATCCCAGCACCAACCAGCCGGTTCTCGGACCGAACGGCGCGCCGATTCCGCTGCTGGGACCGGGTAACGTGCCCCTCGGCCCGGGGGACCGCGTGCTGTTGACTGCCACGACGCCCCTGCGTCAGGGCATCGGCATCCCGGCGGCCGTGGGCGGCACGGGCGTCGGCCTCGGTGATCAGTTCGTGCTGTCGGCGAGCGAGGTCGCCACCATCGCTGCCCGCGTCGAGGCTTACAACGCGATCATCCGCCAGCAGGCCCAGGCCAGTGGCTCGGCGCTGGTCGAGCTCCAGCCGGTGCTCACCCAGGCCGCGGGCCGGGGCATCAACGTCGGCGGCGTGAACTTCACGAGCGCCTTCGTCACGGGCGGCGTGTTCTCGTTGGACGGCGTCCACCCCTACCCGTTCGGTTATGCCTACCTCGCCAACGAATTCATCAAGGCGATCAACACGACCTACGGCGCCGACATCCCGCTGGTCGACCTGTTCCCCTTCATGTTCGGCGTCGAGGGTGCCCCGATCCACCTTTTCGGCCTCGACCACGTGGGGGAATTCACCTTCACCGAGGGGGCCAAGAAGCAGCTCTTCGAGGCCCTGCGCATCTCGACCGAGCCCACTGCCACGCCGCCCAAGAAGAAGAAGCGCGGCCGGCGCTGAGATCCGCGGTTCTGACTCGAGATCTTTGACGAGGGGCGCCGCTGGGCGCCCCTTTTGTTTTCCCTTGAATCGAAAATCATCTCCGGGGGGAGAGGCGTACAATGGCGACCAGTCATTTCTTTTCGTCGGAGGGTTCACTCACCATGAGGGGAACCATGTTGCACTCCACCTGCCTTGGATTCCGAGGGCCCTTGTCCCTGTGGGTCCTCACCGTGTCGAGCTGGGTGTTGTCCGGGACGCCGCTCGTCGCCCAGACCGAGCCGACGACCGTCTCCACGACGATCGTCGTGCCGGCCGCCCCCGGCCACCAGGGGCCGAAAGTTCCGACCCCTCCGCCCCCGCCCCCAGGTAGCGACGCCTGGTCGATCCTCGACGGCCAACCCGCCAACCGCCAAGAGCAAAAGACCCTCGACCGCCGGAACAAAGACGGTCGCGAGGACTTGCTGTCCGGTTACCGGGAAGTGCTGGTCGTGCTTGGCGACGGCCGCGTTGCCGATGCCGCCGCGGCGCTCGAGACCTTCGAGCGGGGTTCTCTGGCCGGCCGCAACGCCCGGGACCTCGGTCGCCTGTTCGACGCCGAGGTCGAGGTCGTGCGTTGGCTCGCCAGCCGGGATCCCGAGACCCTGGTGCCCTTGATGGCTCTCCATCACCGCTCCTTCTCTCGTTATGTCGAGTCGGGCGAACCCTTCTTGGCGGCCCACGCCTCGCGCATTTCGGCCAGCTTGGCCGATCTCTACGCGCGGGCCGGGGGCACGGAAGGCTCCCGCGTGCTCGGTGCGCGGGCGCTCGCGACCCTCGGGATCCGCTCGCAGCGCGCGGGCATGAAGAACGAAGGCCCGGCACTCATGCTCGCGGCGCTGACCCACGACCCCCGCAGCGAGGCCGCTTTGCTCGGAATCGCCGCCGCCCACGAGCGCACCGGCGGCTACGAGAAGGCCGTCGAACACCTCGAGAACTTGGTCCGGGCCGTGCCCGATCACCGCGAGGGACTGCTGCGGCTGGGGGTCAATCTCGCCCGCCTCGAAAAGTCCGAGCGGGCCGAGAAGATCCTGCGTGGCCTCACCCGGGGCGACGAAGACGACTGGATCGCCGTGCTGGCGTTCGAGGAGCTGGGCCGCCAGCTGCATGCCGCTGGGCGCTTCAAGGACGCCCAAAAAGTGCTCGAAACCGGGCTCGCCCGATTCCCGGGAGAAGGCGCCCTGCGCACTGTCCTGGTGCTCACCCTCGATGCTCAGAAGCTCCACCGCCAAGCCCTCGCGGTGATGGAAGAACTGCCCTGGGTCGAGCCCGACACCGGAGCCTCTCCCCGGCTGCTCTACACCCGCGGCCCGCAAGAGACCTTCACGGCGGCCGAGAGTGAGCTCGCGGCCAGTGCGGCGCCGCGGGCGCGCCGGCTCGGCCAATTGATCCGCGGCACTCTCGCGACTGCCGACAAGGACGGTGGCCCGTGAGCGCGTTGTGGGCCTCCCTGGCCCTGGCCGCGAGCCTCGCCGCGGGAGAGGCGCCGCCGGTCACGGTCGCGATCACCGCCCCGAGTGCCTCGAGCCCCTGTTTCGGCGTGGTCGAGGTCACCGCCGAGGTCACCGGGCCGAACGTCGAGACGGTCGAGCTGGTCGTCGACGGCCGCGCCCTCGGCCGGCTGTCGGCGCCGCCCTACCGTTTCCAGGTGGACGTCGGCCAAGACAACCGCGGCCACACCTTCCGGGTGTTCGCCAAGACCTCCGACGGCCGCACCATTGCCGCGGTGCGCGAGACTCCGGCGATCAAGGTCAACTATGAGATGGAGCTCGTGCTGCGCGAGATCTACGTCACCATCGAAAAAGGAGGGACGCGGGTCGCCGGGCTGCCGCGCGAGGACTTCCGGATCTTCGACGACGGCAAACCTCAGGAAATCGTGACGTTCGAAGGCGGCGACGCGCCGCTGACGGCGGTTCTCCTGGTCGACTCGAGCGAGAGCATGAAGGGCGCCGGGTTGAACGCGGCCCTCGCGGGTGCGCAAGCCTTCGCCCAGGGCATGAAGGATCTCGACGAGGCCTCCGTGTTCCTGTTCTCGGACCGCCTGCTGCGCGCCACGCCCTTCACCGGCAGCGCCGTCGAGCTCGCTCGTTCCCTCGAAGGCGCCTCGGCCGACGGCGGCACGGCGCTGACGGATCATCTCTACGCCGCCTTGAAGTTGCTCGATGGCCGCCAGGGCCGCCGGGTGGTGGTCATCCTCTCCGATGGCTTGGATGTGCACAGTGCCCTGTCGATGAAGGACGTGCTGTGGAAGGCCCAGCGCAGCCAGGCACTGGTCTACTGGATTCGCCTGAAGGAGGGCGAGCTTGCCGAGGGGCTTTCCTACAGCTCGTCGTGGCGCAACGCGACCTCGAATCGCGAGGAGCTCGACCATCTGACCAAGGCGGTTCAGAACAGCGGCGGGCGGATCCTCTCGATCGCCGACGTCAACGAATCCGAAACCGCCTTCCGCACCATCTTGAACGAACTCCGCGAACAGTACGTGCTCGGTTACTACCCGAACAAAGTCGCCAACGACGGCAGCTGGCACGAGATCAAGGTCGACGTGCGCGGCTTCGGGCTGGACGTGCGGGCGCGCGACGGTTACGTGGACTTCTAGGGACTCGAAGCGCCACGGCGGTGCCCGCCGCCGTGGCCGCAAGAAATGCCGGGGCGACCCAGCCGCTGTCGAGGGTCGCCCAAATCCGGACCAAGCGACCGCTCCCGTCGCGCCGCAATCGGTTGCGGGCGGCGAGCAAGGCAGCCTTGGCCACGGCGAGCAGGGGCACCGAACCGGTAACTTCCTGGGTTTCCGGTTTCGGCCAGGGGAAGAATGCTGACGGGTGAGGAAAGAACGCTCATCGCTTCGTCATATTCTGTAGAATTCCCCGCTCGATCGTGAGGCCGCGATGGTCCCTGTGAGCTCGCCTTGGCTCGCTCTCTTGCTGTGGATGTCCCTGGGGGCGCCCCCGGCGGTCGCGTTCGCGCCTGTCACCCACTGCGCGGAAGTTCCCGAGCAGATTTGGATCGTCGGCTGGCCCGCGGGGCGGGAGGCGGAAGTCGACGAGTTCGAGGCCTGGGTGGCGACCCGGACCGAGCAGATCCGTTGTCCGGACAAATTGCAGTTCCAAGTCGCCTACGGCACGGACTACCAGCTGTTGGCCTGGCTCTCGGCCGGGGCCATCGACGCGGCGTTGCTGACGCCGCTGGCGGTGGAGCTCGCGAGGCGCGACGGCACCAGCCTGCGCCGGATCGTCACCTGGCGCACGTCGCGCCTACGACTGCACCCGGAAAGCGCCGATCTCGCGACCTTCTTCGCGGCCATCGTGAAGACTGAGGCGAACCCGCGACGGGATTTTCTGACCGTGCCCTCCCATCTCTCGAACGAGTTCTACGCCGTGCTCGAAGCGGCGGCCGAGCACGTCGAGCACGCCGGCCTGGGCACCGCTTTCTGGCCCGCCTTGTTCGACCATTTGTGTTTCCGCCCACCGGGGGCCGTGGGCGAGGCCGAACCACCGTGCGCGTTGACGGCGAACGAGGGACCGGAGCCGGGATTTGGCATCAGCATCGCGCTTCGGAGCGAAGCGGTCAGCGGCCCGACCTCGGAGTGGACCAAGCCCGATCCTGGTCTCGGGAAGTTGGTTCCGGAGTGGCTGGTGGTGCGCGCTCCGCTGGGCGAAGCGCAGTTCCAGTGGCCCGCGGAGCCAGACTTCCCGCCGGCCCTGAAAGCGGGGACCGCCGAATGGCTGCGGCGGGCCGTTTTGCCGGGGCCCGAGCGCCTCGCCGACGAGGGTCCGGAGGAAGCCGCGGCGCGGCACCGAAACCTCGAGCCCCTACGCGAAATCGCCAAACCGGACCCGCTCCTGGGCTTTCGCGGTTTCCGATTCACCGTCGACGAAGCCCTTCGCCTGTTCTCCCGCCGGGAGGACAGCCGGCTCGCTCTCGTGCTCCCCGGAGGCGGCGTCAAGGCGGCCTACCAAACGACTTGGCTCGACGTGCTTTACCGTCAGAAGCGGCTGCAAAACCGGGGTGACGGGGACGCCGACCGGCTCGATGTGGATCTCGTGACCGGGACCAGCGGCGGTGCCTTGGTCGGCTATTTCGCCGCTCGGCTGGGCGAGACCGGGCCGTTCGACTTGACCGAGCGTCTCTGGTTTCCGGGCGGCCAAGCGCTGGACGCGGCGGATGTCTTTCCGGCCGCCGACCTGCCCCGGTACCTGAGTCTGGTCGTGGTTTTCGTGGTGTTCTCGGGCGCCCTGTTGGTGGCCGGTGCGCGGCCTCGCAGCGTTTTTGCTCTCGAGCAGTGCGCGCTTGCCCGGGACGAAGCTGCGAGCTACCGCTCACGCCCCTTGCTGGCCGGGGTCGCCACCGTGTTGCTCCTGGCCACGCCGTTCGTGGTGCGTTGGGTGAACGGCGAGAGTCAGCAGGAGCACATTCCGGACGTCGAGGGCTTCCTGTTTCTGGTCCTGGTGCTGCTGGCCATGTTCGCGGACCAGTGCCTCGTGGCTCGTGATCTCCGTCGCCCGCAGCGTTCCGGGCGGGTAGCGGCCAGCCTCCTGCTGGTCGCGGGCTCGGTCGCCGTCGGCGTACCACTGCTGGCGATCGCACCGGGTCAGCCGCTCGGCCCGCGCGCTTTGGACAAGGTCTCGGAACCCGTTCCCTTCTGGGCCGCCTTCGCGTTGTTGGCGCCGCTCTTCGTGGTGCCGATCCTCATGGGCCGCAGTCGGTTGCGGGGTGAGGGGACGGTGCCGGGGGCGCGGGGGTTTCTCGCCGGCGTGGCCGAGTTCGCGGCCATCAGCGGTGGGTTGCTCGCCTCGCTTCTGAGCCTGGGCGCGCTCCAAACGAGTTTCGGACCGGCCTCGCTATTCGTTTTCGGGCTCCTTCTGCTGGCCACCCTGCTGGTCTTCTTCTTTCGCCGGCAGGAGGCCTCGACGCCGCGTTGGCAGCTGCGAACCATCTACTTCGGCTCGCTCACCCTGGCGGCGCTGTTTCTGCTCGCGCTGACGCGACCACCGCTCGCGTCCGGGACGATGGTCGCGGTTCTGCAGAGGGAGTCCCAAATCGACGTCCACCTGGGCAGCCTGAGCGTGAGCATGGGCTCCGTGATGCTCTTCGCGGGCAGCCTTTTCGCTCTGGCGGCCTGGCGCGGGCGATATCGGCTCGAAAACGTGGCGACCTTCGCGCTCGCCCTGGCCATCGCCTTGGGCCACGCGGGGCTGACTCATGGCCTGGTGTGGGTGTTCCACCGCGCCGGCTGGACGTCATTCCTGGAACTGGATGTCGAATACTGGTGGGTGCTCCTCGCCACGGCTCTTGTGCTCGCGACCTTCGGGTTGGTGGCGGCGGCGCTCTTCGCTCGCGGGTTGCTGCGGGAAGCCTTCTGTTTCTTGGCCGCCCCCCATCCCAATGGACGCTTCCGTGTGCGTCGTCACGTCCGGATGGTCCACTTCGCCTTGTTCGCTTGGGGTTTCTGGAACTTGGTCGTGGCTCCCGGGCTTTACGGCAACCGGCTCGCTTATGACCATCTCGAGAGTGTCGCCCAGAGCTTTGGCCCGGAGCGGGCCTTCACGGTGCCGCTCCTGGTCCCCGCCAACACGCTCGAACAGGCCGAAGGGGACGGCGACGGCTCACGCTTTTTCCTCTTCGTTCCCGGAGACGAGGCGTGCCCGGAACTCGCCGAGTTTCCGCCGAGCGGCGGGCGCTGGAGTGTGTTTCGGGTCGGTCGCGCCTCGGACGAGCCGGCTCCAAGTTGTGTCCCGCTCGATCTCGAGTGCGCTCACCACCGCAACGTCGTCCAAAGCATGATCTTCGCATCCGGATCACCGTTCCCAGTGTTTCCCGCTCACGGCGTGACCATTCCGAGCAAGCCGGAAGGAAACCGAGCGGTCGCCTGCCGGAGTCCTCCGGAAGGGCACCGCGAATACCTGATCGACGGCGGCTACTCGAACAACGTGCCGATCGCCCCCGGGCAGAACCTCGATATCGACCAAGTGTTGGTCATCGACTCGAGCCCGCCGATCGTCGAGCGAGCGCCGTCGGAGGCGGTCCAGTGGCTGCGCTGGGCCTTGGGTGCGCTGGTCAACAACTTCGTGCGCCTGCCCGGTTATCTGTTCGCCCGCGCCCAGGTGCTCGATCTGCAAAGCCGACGAGAGTTCTTCGTCGTGCGCGTCGCCCCTCATCCCGACCACGAGGATTGTGAGGACTGCGAGGACTGGCCGCTGCTGACCGACTTCAAAGCCAAGGTCGTCAAGAAGATGACCGCCGCCGCGGAAAAGGACCTCGACCGCCGAGTGGCCCGGGTGGAGAGCTGGGGCAAGCCGCGGCTGGTGCGGAGCTGGCGGGTGGGGGAACGGACCGGGCGCTAGAGGGCCTCTCGCTTCTCGGTACCAAGGCGGCT
>JANRLG010000247.1:0-22337 GCA_033762835.1 Thermoanaerobaculia bacterium | reverse complement strand
GCCGCGGCGGCCGCGGGCGCAAGAAGACCGGCGTCAACACCGCCAGCGCTCCGGCGACCGAGCTCGAGCAGGAGGCGCCCGCGGGCGACGAAGCGCCCGCCGCCGAGCCCGCCGAAGACGCTCCCGCTCCCGACGTGGCCGCCGAACCCGCCGCGGAAGCCAACGGCAAACCCCGCCGCGCCCGCCGCCGCCGTCGCGGCGGCCGAGGCCGCCGCAAGAGCGGCGCCGCCAACGGCGGCGAAAGTGATTCCGGGGGTGAGGCGTCGGGCGCCGAAGAATCGGGCGGCGCTGGTTTCGGCGAAGAGGAGTAGGGGGCGGGAGGGAAATCGGCCGACCTGTTGGTCGGCCGATTTCTTCCGCCATGGACCGTAGCCGCGGACCTTGTTGCCGGGCGCCGAGGTGCTGAATGGCAATCCTGATCGTCCTGGGTCTTCTGCTCGCCACCATTGCGGGTTATGGCTGGGCGGAGTACGCCCGAGACCGGCAGTCGAAGCTCACCAGGACAGTGTCGGCCTACCTGTTGCCGATTCCGTCACTTTTCATCGCTTACCTCGGCAGCTCGTTTCTCGCTCTCGCGTCTGTGAACGGCGGGTCAGGCATTGCCGGCGTGATGGCCTTCGTGTCCTTTACGTTTGTGATCTCCGGCGTGACACGGTTCACCTTGGGCCGCCGCAGTGTGTTGACCTTTCTGGTGTTGACACTGAGCTTGTTCGGCTTGTCGTTCGCTACCCTGTTGCTGCTGGGCGAGGCCATGAGCCGTCCGCTCGCGCGCGGGCCGGGGCCGGGTGTCATCGCGGTCCTTAAGACGGAGTTGTTCTCCGAATCTTCACGCAAAGCCGCGTCCGTTGGCCTTTGCTGTGTTCCCCTCGGAACGCTGCTGGGGATGGCAGCGGGAGCGGCTCTCGATCGTCGTCGGAAGCCGTGAAGTCGAACGGGGCCGTTACCCCACCCGCAGGTGTAAAGCCCCTTCCTGATTCCCACCTCGAAAGCACGCCAAGCTCGAAGCCGATCACCTCGAGCCAAGTCCCACAAAGCCGTACTTCCGGCACGTAACGCCCGGCTCGCCACCGCGAATACACCGTCCCACACCGTCGCCCCTGCTGCCGCAAGGCCCGCGCCCGCCGCCGCGTCGAACGCTCCGCGTCCGGCCGCAGCCGGTCCGTCAGCGCCTGCTGGCCAAGTTCCGTGACGCTGTAGATGATGGATTCGTTCCCGGGCCCGGCCGGCTCCGGCAAGTTGGTAGACTGCTTTTCAAGATCGCACATGAGTTCGTCCTCCTGTGTGGTCCAAGGCACGGTCGAGGCTGTTACCTCTGCCGTGCCCGCCTTGTTTGTTCCGCCAGCCTCGGGGGATTCCGGGCGGGGCGGGTTAGGGGTCCGCGGTTGGTTTTTACGTCGCATTACCGCTGTCAGCGGAGTTAATGGGGGGTGGGGGTGTCAACCGGTGAAGGGAGTACTGGATGAAAGTCGAAGCCAGAGAAGGCCGCTGTCGTCTATGTCATTGCGCATCCAAGTTATGCAAGTCTCATATCGTACCTTCCTATATATACTCGAGGTTGAAAAATGCAAGTGGCGATATGATAGCTGTCCAGGCCAATCCATCAGGACTTAAGAGTAAGCCGATTAGTACGGCCTACTTTGAAGAGCTTCTCTGCTCCGAGTGCGAGGGGCATCTAAACACGAACTTCGAACAGCCTAGCATTGAGCTGTGGTCTCGCCTTGAGGCCCATGAGTCAGCGCCAATCCCAGGTGCGAGACGCGACCTATCCGACCAGTCGGGCGAACGGTGGATACTCTCGGGCGTCAGCTATTCGACTTTCAAACTATTTTTGCTGTCGATTTTGTGGCGCTCCAGCGTTGCTGGGCTGAGCGTCTTTCAATCTGTCAAGCTCGGTCCGTATGAAGAGAAGCTCCGTCAGGCCATTCTCACGAAGAATGCAGGGACCCGGCGAGAGTTTCCAGTAATTGTGACTCTCTTAAGGAATTCGCCAGCATATTGCCCACCGGAGCAATGGCGCCTTGATGGTCATATCGGTTACTACACGGTCCTCGGCCCTGTGTCCTTCTTGGTGTTTGTGTCGCGGGGGTTCTGTGACGAGGAAATCCTCGCGAGCGCGCTTTCGGAGGACGGAAGTCTTCCGCTGTTGGTTGAGGACTTGGCTGGTTCGCGCCGCCGTAGAGGGTACGCAGCGACTGTTGGTAAGGCCCGGCAGACTGAGGGGGTCAAGCGAATGATCGGTGCTCAAGCCAGAAACAACCCTGAGGCCAAGGAAGTACCGGATTAGAGGTCGCCCTCACCCCGCAGGGACGCTCATCAGCCGGCGTTCCCAGTCGGCGGCGAAGGCGAGGCACGCGCGGAGGACTTCCTCGGTCAGGTCGGCCGAGATCTCGGTGGGGGTCATACCCGAGGCGAGGTAATCCAGCACGTCGTAGACCGTGATGCGCAGCCCACGGATACAGGGCTTGCCGCTGCGCTTGTCCGGCTCGAGGGTGATGATCTTCGAGTAGTCCACAGCAGAGAGAATACGAGCGGGGGTTGGAGCGGCCGAACCGAAGAGGGCGGCCACGGGGGGCCGCCCCTACGGCATCCTTGCTCTGCCAGCGACGGGCGGACACGTTGGTCCGCCCCTACCGAACAGGGGCCAACCGCTCTCGATGAAGCTCGGCGGTATGAAGGGCGTTGGCCTTCTTCGTCCCGCCAGGGACGTTTGAATGTAGCGAGCGAATTCATTCGCTCGCGGCGGGAGAGCGGGAAACGGCGACTTCGCCGGGAAGGTTCGCCCGACCTGATCCGCCGGTCGATTTCTTCGCCGTGGCCCAAGTCGCCGACTCGGCGTTGTCACCTACAATTCTCTCTATGAAGCCCCGCACCGCTTTCGGTCAGCACACCCTGCCGCGTGAGTCCTACGCTTCCGACGAAGTCTTCGCCCTCGAGTCCGAGCGCATCTTCGGGCGCTCCTGGTTGCTCGCGGGGCACGTTTCGGAGTTGCCCACGCCGGGCAGCTACGTCACCTTCGCGGTTGGCCGCGAGAGCGTTTTGTTGGTGCGGGACGCCGCCGGCACCGTGCGGGCGTTCCACAACCTGTGCCGCCACCGCGGCAGCCGGTTGTGCACCGCGACGCGCGGCGAAGCGGCCCACGGCCTTCAATGCCCCTACCACGCTTGGACGTACGGGCTCGACGGCGCCTTGCGCGCGGCCCCCGCGATGCTGGACGTGGCCGGTTTCGCGCTTGGGGACTGGGGCCTGCTGCCGGTCGCGTTGACCGAGTGGAACGGCCTGCTGTTCATCAACCTGGCGGACGATCCGGTGCCGTTTTTCGACGCCCTGCCGGGGCTCGAAGGGCGGTTCGGGGAGTACCGGTTGCCGGAGCTGGTCTCCGTGCACCAAAAGGTCTACGAGGTCGAGGCCAACTGGAAGCTTATTTTCCACAACTACAGCGAGTGTTACCACTGCCCCCTGGCCCACCCGCACTTGAACAAGCTGACGCCCTACAAAAACACCGAAAACGACCTCGACGAGGGGCCGGTGCTCGGTGGGCCGATGTGGATGGCCAACTCCGAGGGCAGCATGACGATCGGCGGTGAGCGTTGCGCGTCGCCGTTCCCGGGCCTGTCGGACGAGCAACGGGGCCGGGTCTACTACTACACCCTGTTCGCTGCCGGCTTCCTCTCCTTCCACCCCGATTACGTGCTGGTGCACCGGGCCGTGCCCCTGTCGAAGGACCACACGCGGGTCTTTTGCGACTGGTACTTCCTGCCCGAGGCCATCGCCGCGCCGGGCTTCGACCCCCAGCCGGCGATCGACTTCTGGGACCTGACCAACCGCCAAGACTGGGAGCTGTGCAAGAACGCCCACGCTGGGGTCACCTCGAACGCGTGGGTGCCCGGCCCGTACTCGGAGCTCGAGAGCCAACTCGCCGCGTTCGACCGCCAATACCGGGCAGCGCTCGACCGGGAATCGCCTCCGAACGCACGCCGCCGGGCCGGATGAACGTTCTTTTCTTGACCCAGACCTACCCCCGGCGCGCCGGGGACACCACCGGTCCGTTCATTCGTGACCTGGCCCGGGGCCTCGTCCGCGGCGGTGACCAGGTGCGGGTGCTCACCCCCCACGCCGAGGGCGTGCCGGCTGCCTGGGACGACGACGGGGTGGCGGTCGAGACCTTTCGTTACGCCCCGGAGCGCTGGGAGCTTCTCGGTTACAGCCGCAGCCTCGAGGCTGACGAAAAACCCCGCCCGGCGGCCGCCGCGGTCACCCCGCTCTACCTCGCGGGCCTGGTGCGGGCGGCCCGGCGGAGCTTGGCGAGGCAGCCTGCCAATGTCGTCCAAGCCCACTGGATCGTGCCCAACGGCTTCGCCGCCTTCGGCTTGCCGCGGCGGGTGCCGCTGCTCGCCGGGCTCCACGGCAGCGACGTGTTCTTGGCGGAGAAGTCGGTGGTGAGGACGGCGGTGGGGCGCGTGCTCGCCCGGCTCGACGGCCTGACCGGTTGCTCGCCGGAGCTCGTCGACCGCGTCTGTGCGTTGGGTTTTCCGCGGGAACGAGCGGTGGTGATCCCCTACGGTGTCGACGGCGAGCTGTTTTCGCCCGATTCGGGGAGGCGGGGGATCTGGCGCGCTCGCCTGGGCGTGCCGGACGACGCTCGGCTCCTCCTCGGGCTCGGCCGCATGGCGACCAAGAAAGGCTTCGACGTTCTGCTCGCGGCCTTGCCCGAACTTCTCGCTCGCCACCGCGACGTCCACGTGGTGCTCGCGGGAGAAGGCGACTTGCTGACCGCGCTGCGGAGCCGGGCCGCGGAGATGGGCGCCGAGCGCGCGTCGCGGGTGCACTTTCCGGGGGTGGTCTACCGCGACGCCTTGCCGGATCTCTTCCGCGCCGCGGACATCTTCACCCTGCCCGCGGTGCACGATTCCAAAGGCAACGTGGACGGTCTGCCGAACGTCATTCTCGAGGCCATGGCCACGGGCCTGCCGGTCGTCGCCACGGCGATCTCGGGCATCCCTCTGGCGATCACCGACGGGCTGCACGGGCGGCTGGTGCCCGAGCGCGACGCCCCGGCCCTGGGCGCGGCACTCGACGAGCTGATCTCCGCCCCCGAGCGGGCGCGGCAGATGGGCGCCGCGGGCCGTGCCAAGGCATTGGCCGAGTTGTCTTGGGACGTCGTGGCGGGGCGCTACCGCGCGGCCTACGAGGCCGCGGTCGGTCGCAATCCCGAGTCCGCTCGACCGTAGCCAACTCGGGGGCGCAGCAAGCAGCGCCCCTACGAAATCCGGGGGACCCCTTACCGCCGGCACCCCTGCACCTGTCGCCTTTCGCGGTCTTCCGGCACCTTCCTCCTAGGGTCCGGACCGCCCCGGTCCGCCGTTCACCTTCGAAAGAGGAGTCGATGAACAAGAGAGCTGGCCTCGTGGTGCTCGCCGTAATGGTCGGGCTGGGGGCGACCGCCGCCCTTGCCCAGGAGCAGAAGAGAATTCCGGGGGACAAGCGGCGCGGGGAGGAACGTGAGATTCGGATGCGCGAGGAGTGGTTCGACCTCCAACGCGCACTCGACAAGGAACTCACGGCGGGCAAACAACGCGCCCGGGCCGTTGAAGAGCAGAGGCTCGCCATGGCCCAACCCGGCCTGGCGGCCGTGCCGGGAAGCTGGGCACCCGTGGGTCCCTCGCCCATGACCATGCCCGGCTGGACCATGGGCCGCGTCGCCGGCCGCGTGTCCGCCCTGGTGGTGTCGCCCATCAGCGAGTCGGTGATGTTCCTCGGGACCGCCTCGGGCGGCCTGTGGAAGACCACCGACGGCGGTGCCAACTGGAGTGCCGCGTTCGATTCCGTGGGCACCCAAACGATCGGTGCTCTGGCGATCGACCCCAACGACGCCAACCGCCTTTGGGTGGGCACCGGGGAGCAGCGCCAGAAGTGCTCGGACTACTTCGGGATGGGCCTGTTCCGGAGCCTCGACGGCGGCGCCACCTTCACCGACCGCAACGGCTCGGGTTCGACCGAGCTCGGGCTGTCGAACGTGACCGCGGTGGCCGTCAAACCCGGGGACTCGAACCTGATCCTCGCCGGTGGCCCCGGCGAGTGCGTGGGCGGTGCCTTCGCCGCCGGTGGCCTGAGGCGCTCGACCGACGGCGGTACCACCTGGTCGCTGGTGCTTGCAGGTCCGACCAACGACGTGATTTTCGACCCGCTGTCGCCGAACATCGTGTACGCGGCGGTGGGCAGCGGCACCACGGACCCGAACGGTGGTCTCTACCGCTCGACGGACAGCGGTGCCACCTGGAGCGCCCTGTCGAACGGCGTGCCCACGGGCGCCGCGGCCGGCCGCACCCGCTTGGCCATGGCGCCGACCAACCGGCAAGTGCTTTACGCCCTGGTCAACCGCGCGGCCGGGGGAACCGGCCTTTACCGCACCGTTGACGGCGGCACCACCTGGACACTGCGCAACAACGCCGCCTGCGACGGCCAATGCACCTACAACCTGACCCTCGACGTCAGCCCAACGAACTCGGACACCGTGATCGTGGGCGCCGTGCGGATCTACCGCTCGACCAACGGCGGCACCACTCTTTCGGTGCTGACCACGACCTGGGGCTCGAGCCAGAAAGTCCATCAGGACACCCACGTGGTGCGGTACTCGCGGACCAACGGCAGCCGGTTCTGGGTCGGCAGCGACGGCGGTCTGTGGCGCACCGACGACGCCGGCACCAACTACTCGAACCTGAACGCCAATCTCAACATCACGCAGTTCTACGACGTCGCCGTGCATCCCACGAACTCGGGCCTGATCCTCGGGGGCTCCCAGGACAATTCCTCCGAACGCCGCTCGACGAGCAGCGTGTGGGACGTCGTCACCATCACCGGGGACGGTTTCACCAACGCCTGGGACCCGGGCAACACCAACTACGCTTTCATCGAGTCCTACCCGACGACCGCGGGCCCGAACATCTACCGGTCGTCGACGGGCGGTGGGGTCAACAGCTTCTCGGGCATCGGCCGCACGGGCATCAGCTCAGGGGCCTCGGTGTTCCCCTGGAAAACCGAGTTCGTGGTCATGAACTCCGGCGCCACCTCGTATCTCGTCACCGGTTCGAGTCACCTCTATCGTGCCAACGCGCGGGCGGCGAGCGTCACCTGGACGGCGATCTCGGGGAACCTGGCGGCCAGCGTGTTGTCCGCTTTGGGGCCTCTGCCGAGCGGGGTGCTGTACGCCGGCTTCCAGAACGGCAAGGTGTTCCGGACGAGCAACGCCTACGCCGCCGCGGTCACCTGGACGGACGTTACGGGCGGCCTGCCGAGCGGCTGGGTATCGGACTTGGCGGTGGACGCGGCCAATTCCCAGCGGGTGTTCGCCACCCGCAGCGTGTTCGGCGGCAGCAAGCTCTACGGCTCGACCACCGGCGGCACCACCTGGACGGCTCTCGGCAGCGGCCTGCCGGACGTCCCGGCCAACACCGTGGTGATCGACCCCCTCGCCCCCCAGCGGCTGTTCGTTGGCACCGACCTCGGCGTCTACGTCAGCGAGGACGGCGGCGCCACCTTCGTCCCCCAGATGACCGGCCTACCCCTCGGCGCGGTCGTCACCGACCTCGAAATCGACGACTCGCCGCACCTGCTCACCGCCGGCACCTACGGCCGCGGTGCCTGGCAGCTGACGCTGCCTTAGAAGCAGCTCGGCCGGCCTGAAGGCCGGCCGCTACCCCGGAAACTTCTGATCCTTTCGAGGTAGCGGTCGAACTTCAGGCCGGCCGTAGAGTGCTGGATCAAACCGGCCGCCGCGGGGGATACTCCGCTCGAACCACTCGAGGAGCTCCCGTTGACCACGAACCGCTGGGCCACCCATCTCTATTGTTCCGCCACTGGCGCGACCGCGCCGCTCGACGAGCCGGCCTTCTTGTCCCCGGCCGGCAAACCCTACCTGGTGCACTACGAACTCGATGCCGAGCGCGGTGCCCAGCTGCGGGCCGCGCTCCCGACTCGACCCTGGACGTTGTGGCGTTACCGGGAGCTGCTGCCCGTGCGCGACGCCGGGAGCGTGGTGGACTTGGGAGAAGGCGGCACGCCGCTCCTGCCGTTGCGGCGTTTGGCGCCGCCCGGGGTCGAGGTGCAAATCAAGGAAGAGGGCGGCAACCCCACCGGCTCGTTCAAGGCCCGCGGCTTGACCATGGCGGTCAACCGCGCGCGGGAGCTGGGGGCGCCGGGGATCGAGCTCGCGAGCGCCGGGAACGCCGCTCTCGCCATCGCCGCCTTCGGGGCCGCCGCGGGCCTACCGGTCCGACTGGCCTTGCCCGTCGACACGCCGTCGTTGATCGCCGACCGCTGCCGGCTCCACGGCGCGGAAGTGATCCTGGCGGGGGCGAATCTCGTCGAATCGGCCGCGCGCCTGGCCGCCGAGCCCAAGGGCTACTGGAATCTTTCGACGCTCCGCGAGCCCTACCGCGTCGAGGGCAAGAAGACCATGGGCCTCGAACTCGCCGAGCAACTCGGCTGGACGCTTCCGGACTGGATCCTGTACCCCACTGGCGGCGGCACCGGCATCGTGGGCATGCACAAGGCGTTCGACGAGCTCGAGCGGCTGGGGTTGATCGGGCCGAAGCGCCCGCGCTTCGTGGTCGTGCAGATGGCCGGGTGCGCCCCGATGGTGCGCGCCTTCGAACGCGGCGACACCCACGCCGAGCCGTGGGAGAACCCGCAGACCAAAGTCTGGGGCCTGCGCGTGCCGCGGGCGGTGGGCGACTTCCTGATTCTGGAGGCTCTGCGTGCCACCGACGGCCGGGCGCTCGCCATCGAGGAAGACGCGTTGCCGGAAAAGACCGCCGCCGCGGCCCGCGAGGGCCTGTTGATCGGACCCGAGGGCGCTGCCTGCCTGGTCGCGCTCGACCGGTTGGCAGCGGCCGGGGAGTTCCGCGCGGGCGAGCGGGTGGTGGTCTTCCAGACCGGCCACCCGGCGAATTACTGAGCGGCGGTTCCGCAGAGAGAAGGCAGGGGGGCACCCGCGGTGACGCGGGTGAAGTCGTTGTCGACCAGGCGCAGCGCCTGGGCCGGCCCCGATTCGCCGAACCGAAACCCGGCGACCTCGCCGCTGCCGGCGATCTCGAGCCGCAGCTCGTCCTTCGTCGCGTCGAAAATCTCGAGCGGCCCGGTGAGAACGCCCCAGCGGTAGGCGAGACGGTCGTCGGCCAGGGTGACCTCGACGCTGCCCAGGGCCGGGTGGAAGTAAGTCCCGGCGAAGTCGGCGAGCGGGTGGCGGAGCGGCTGGCGCTGGCGCTCGGCACGCACGCGTTCACTCTCGGCGAGCCGCTCCCGGTCCGTGGTGAAGCGGGTGAGCATCTCGCTCCAGCGCGCCTGGGCGCGGGCCTGGGCATCCGGCCGTTGGGCTTCGAGGTCGTAAACCAACGTGGCCAGCCAGTTGGCGATCCGCGCCCCGGGGCCGCCGTTGGCGAAGACCACCACGCCGACCCGGCGCCGCGGCAGGAACGACAGGTGTGAGTGGAACGCATGGTAGCCCCCGAAACGGCTGACCATCGGCTCGCCTTGGTAGGCGCCCAAGTCCCACCCCGCCGCCCAGCCCTCTCGATCGAAGTCCGAAAAGCGTTTCGCGGTCTCGCGCGTCTGCCGGGCCAGCAACCGTTGCCCGAGCTCGACCGCCGCCGCGGGGTAGACCTGGCGGCCATCGAGTTTGCCGCCGTCCATCTGGGCCAAGGCGAAGCGGGCGAGGTCCCCGGGTGTGGTCAGGTGGCCGCCGGCGGAGTTCATCGTGGCGTCGGTCTTGGCGAAGGTCTCGGTTGCGAACCGGCCGTCCGGAAGCAGTCGGTGAGGCTTGGCGATCCGCCGTGGATCGAGCCCCGAGACGCGCGCGAAGGTGTTCGTCATCCCGGCGGGCCGGTAGACCTCGGTGTCGAGAAACTGCCGCCAGCCCTCCGGCCGGTGAGCGTCGATGACCATCGCGGCGACGTTGTAGCCCAGGTTCGAATAGACCAGATCCTGGTTGCCGGAAGGCCGAGTCTGCGCCAACAGAGCCGGCCAGCAGAACTCCGGAACGGCGCCGGTGTAGGCCGCGCTGTAGACGATGGCGTCGTCGTCGAGGTGATGGGTGTGGGAGAGGAAATGGGCCAGGGTCAGCTCCCGCGGCGAGACCGCCGGGGGCCACTGGGCCTTGGGCAACGAGGTCGAGATCGGCGTCTCGAAGCTGAAGGTGCCGCGGTGGGCGAGGAGCGCCGTGCCGAAGCCCGTCAGCGCCTTGCTGGTGGAGGCGATGTACCACAGCGTGTCGTCGTCGCCGGGAACTCCGGCGCTCGTGTCCGCGAAGCCGTGGGACCGGGAGTAGAGGACTTCGCCGTCGAAGGCCACGGCGACTCCGAGGCCCGGGGCCAAGCCCGCGGCGACGGCGCGGCCGGCCGCCTGGTCGACGGCTTGGCGGATGGCTTCGGCGAGCTCGCGGCGGGGCAGAGGTGGGGCCGGTGGTGGGGTATCGAGGGTGAACAGGCCGCTGACGGCCAGGGCGAAAACGATGTCGATCATGGCGGGCTCCTCGCGGTCTCTCGCCCCGGGAAGGTAGCGCCTCGAGCCGGGCGGAAATTGAATCCGAGCAACCGAATCAGCCCCGCGGCGCCGGGGACGGCGACATGGGGAGCCGCCCCAGGTGCTTGCGGAACCGGCTCGGAGCGAGGCTCGTCCAGGCCCGAAAGGTGCGCGAGAAGTGGGCTTCGTCGGCGAAACCGGCCTCGTGAGCCACGGCGGCGACGTCGTTCCGGGCCGCGAACAGATCGGTCGTGGCGTGGCGCAGCCGCAGCCAGCGGAGGTGTTCGGCGACGCCCTGGCCGTAGAAGCGGCGGAAGCAGCGGGCGAGATACACCGGATGGACCCGTGCCCAGCTCGCCACCGTGGCCACCGAGAGGCCCGGTTCCCACTCCGCTTCCAAACGCCGCCGCAGCTGGTCGAGCCAGCGAGGCGGTGCACCGGAACCGGCGAGGGGCCGGGTGGAGAGACCGGCCAGCAGGTCGACGATGTCGGGATCGTCAAGGGTGAACGTGCCGTGGTCGCCCCGGGCTACGAGGCGGAGAAACGGACCGGCCACGGCCGGGTCGTGGTGCCAGCGCCAACTGCTGCCGCGCCGGGGGTCGTCGAGCAGGTTCGCCAGGGAGCCCGCGGGCAGATCGAGTCGGGCGATCAATGCGCCCGCCGGGCCGAACTCGTCGCCGTGGACCACTCCGGCGTCCTTCACTGCCACGCTCAGGGTCGTAGCGGTTTCCTGCTGGCCGCCGGCGAATTCCGTCAGCGACCCGCCGAGCAGAAGGCTCAACTGCAACTCGCCATGCCAGTGGGGCGCATGGCGTTCCCTTGGAGCGTAGCGGGTGGTGTGGAGGGTGAAGGTCTCCGGCATGGCCGGCGAGTCTAATCCCCTTCCTTCCTACCCCACCCGCTCGAGCAACCGCGACAACTCGGCGACCAGGCCCGGCTCCAGCACGTTCTTGTCCGCGGCTTGCTGGACGAGCAGCACCACCGTGGCGGCGCAACGCTCGAGGCCCGGGCTCGAAAGCACTCGCGGGGTCTCGCGCACGAGCTCGCCGAAGCCCGCCTTGCGCTCGGCGTGGGGGCGGCGGGAGAACAGCTCCGCGAGGTCGAGGTGAGCCAGCGCGGCGTCACCTCCCTGGCCGAGCAGCAGGGCTTGGTCGCGCGCGTGGCGCAAGCGCTGCTCGGCCTCGGACTCGAGGCCCATGGCGCGGGCCACGCGGCCTTCGATCCAGGTCAGGCGACTGGCGACTCGCGGGTCGAGCAGGGCTTCGCCGGTCATCCGGGCGCGGCCGATCTCCTCCCAGGCTTCTTCGGCGCGGTCGAGCGAGAGCAGCCCGCGGGCGAGCTCGCCCCGGACCTCGGCGAGGAAACGCGGCGAGTCCCCTGGGTCCAGCAGCTGCAGACCGGCGCGCAGAAACTCGATGGCTTCCGCGGCGCGGTTGGTCTTGGCGAACAGCCGCCCCTTGCGGATCAACGCGAAAGCCAGCGAGCGGGTGTCGCGGGCCTCGAGGAACAGGGTGGTGGCACGGTCCAGGTACTCGAGAGCACGGCTGGTCTCGCCTTCGTCGCCGAGCAGGCCGGCAGCGAGAGACAGTACCTCGGCTTCCTCCAGGGGATCTCCGGAGCCGCGGCGCAGGTGGGACTCGGCCAGCCGGAAGGCTTCCTGGGCCGCCGTGGGGTTGGCACCGGTGCGCCAGGCGTCGCCGACGTAGGCCCAGGCCCGGGCCTTCAAGTCCGCCACCAGGCCCGAGCCGTAACGGTTGGGGTCCAGCCGGTCGACCACCGCCAGGGCCAGGCGGGCGAGGTCGACGGAGGTCGCGGCGTCGTGGCCGGCGAGGTCGTGGCTCGCCGCCAGCAGCATCTCCGCCAGGGCATAGTTGCCCGAGCGCGGTTCGGCGTCGAGGAAGTCTTCGCGTTGCTGGGGCGGCTGGGCGAGCAGCGCGCGGTACAACTCGAGAGCGCCGGAACGCTCCTCCACGGCCCGCACGTCTTCGTTCACCATCCGCGCGCGCAAGCGCTCGAACAGCGGGGAGTAGGACTCCACCGGTCCCATCGGCTCGCAGGCGCAGGCGTCTTCTTCCGCAGGCAGCAGTGCCTCGTCGTCGATCCGCGAACGACCGGAAAGCAATTTGTCATCGAACGGCTGGAAAGCCACCATCGTCCTCCTGGCCCTGGCTGGACAAATCAAGGAAACGACCATCGGTCGCAAATTCGAAAAGAAGGGGCTGACCTGCGTAGAAAGTTGCTCCAGGGGTCAGAAGCGGGACAGTCGTCGTAACGAAAATTTCTCCGTCGTACCGCTTTTCGACATCGGCCCTTCTCCGCCTCTAAGTGCGGGGCGCGGGCGGTTCCGGGACCAGGGACGAAATTCTCACGAAAGACGTCAAGTCGTGAAACCGGAGATGCCGCTGTGGGCGGCCAGGGCTTCGAGCCCGGCGACGATGTCGCCGCGACGCCGGCGCAGGGCCGAGGCCAGTCGGGGCCGGCGGCGCAGGAGCAGGTAGGCCCGGGCTTCGCGTTGCAGCCGGCGGGCGTGTTCGTGGAATCGGAGGGCCGGGTAGGCGGTGAGCGGAGCGGCCACCGCCAGCGCCACGGCCCAGGGCCAGCCCGCGACGAGCCCGGCCAGACCCGCTTGCAGCAGCCAGGCGAGGGGGTAGAGGAAGATCGCGCCGAACAGCTTCCACGTCGCGCGGTGGTCGAGGGAGCGGTCGCCGGCGTCCGCGACGCGGTCGACCACCAGGTAGGGCAGGAAATTGAGGACCGTGCCAGCCAGCGCCAGGGGCGCGAAGAACACCAAGCTCGCCAGGGTGCGCACGGTGAACCCGAGCACGCCGCTCAGGGGGTAACGGGCCGCCACCTGGGCGTCGGTCAGGCCCAGTCGCCCGAGGACGCGATCGTAGCGGCCCACGGCGGTGGCCAGGGCGGCGGTTTCCGCTGGGGCCTGGGCGGTGACCACGGGGTAAGCCGAACGCAGGGCCCGGACGAGCCGGTGGATCTCGAGCAGGGACCGCCGGCTGGGCAAGGCGAGCCCGGGGCGGCCGAAGAGCTCGGCCGCACGCTGGAACCGCTCGGCCTCGTGCCAGGAGTCGAAGCTCGCGGTCAGCGCGGACAGGGCGGCGTCGATCCGCGCCGTCAGCTCGCGGGCCGCCGCCGGTTCCGCGTTCGCCGTGACCGTGAGCGGAGCGCCGACGGTGACGACGGCGCGGGAGCGGAAGCGGTCCCGCTCCTCGAAGGCCAGGCCGACCGGCAGGATGCGGAGCACAGGACCGGTCGGCGCCAGTTCCGCCGCGGTTTCGAGCGCGATGCGTGCCGCCCCGGTCTTGAGCGGCAGTAGCCGCGGCTCGGTGTGGCTGACTCCCTCGGGGAACAGGGCTACCGCCTCGCCGCGGCCGAGGGCCTGGCGACAGCGGGCGAAGGTCTCGGCGTTCTTGGCCGGATCGACCCCGGGATCGTGTCGGCGGTACACTGGGATCACCCCGCCCAAGGCCAAAAACGGGCGCAGGGCGGGGATCGCCCACAGGGTGCTCTTGCCGAGGAAACGCACCGGCCGCGGCAACACGCCGAGCAGCACGACCGGGTCGATCAAACCGTTCGGGTGGTTGGCGACCACGAGCAGCGGCCCCGAGGCCGGCACGAGCTCGAGCCCCGAGGTCTCCACTTGGCGGAAGAACAGGCCGAGGACGGCCCGGGAAGCCCAGCGCGAGAAGCGATCGAACCCCGTCACGTCCGTCATGATGACCGGCTCAAGACCGGGCATCCCACTCCGCCGCCGCCTGCCGCCCCGCGGCCTCGTTGACTCGGCCGATCAGGAGGAACCCGAGCAAGAAGAAGCCGGCGGTCGAGGCGATGCCGATGCGCTGGTTGCCCGTCAGGCTCGACAACCAACCGAAGACGAGCGGTCCGACGACGTAGGCCCCTTTGCCCGCGAGCCCCCAGAAGCCGAAGAACTCGCCGGTCTTGGCGACCGGTGAGAACAAACCCACGAGAGCGCGGGAGGCGCTCTGGAGGGAGCCCATGCCGAGCCCGGCGCAGGTACCGACGACCCAGAACTGGCCCTTGGTCTGGCACAGGAAGGCGCCGATGGTGACCAGCACCCAGAACAGCAGTGTCCAGCGCACCGTGCGCAGGGCGCCGAGCCGATCCTGGATGAACCCGAACCCGATGGCGCCGATGGCGCCCGAGAGGTTCATCACGATGAACAGCAGGGCTTGCTCGGCGGGCTCGAAGTGGAGCGTCTGGGTGACGTAGATGCCGGAGAACAGGAATACCGACGCGAGGCCGGCTTGATAACAGGAGAAGGCCAGGAGGAACCGGCCGAGCTCCCGAAAGTGGCCGATTTCGGCCATCGTTTCGCGGATGCGCCGCAGGCCCTCGCCGGCATGGTGGCTCCAGGAGACGCCCGGTTCGGCCACCGCCCGTTCGCGCACGAGCAGGAACGTCACGGCGCCCGCGACGAGGAAGAACCCCGCCGTGACGAGCCAGGCCTTCTGCAGGTTGGCCAGATTTTCGACCGTGTAACCCGGGGCCAGAAGCGGCTGAATGGCGATCACCGAGAGGATGCCGCCGACGTAGCCGAGCCCCCAGCCGAGCCCCGAGATCTTGCCGATGTTGGCGGGGGTGGAAAGCTCGGGCAGGAACGACGCCGTCAGGTTCTCGCCGAGCGAGAAGGCGATGTTCGAGACGATCACGAGGAGGAGCGCGAGGGTCACCTGGCCCGGTCCGATGAACCCCAGGCTCGCCGTGCCGAGTACGCACGCAAGGTAGGACAAGAACAGGAAGAGCTTCTTCTTGGCCGCGCCGTCGGCGACTGCCCCGACGACCACCGAGGCGATCATGACGACGAGATTGCTGATCGCGATGGCGGTTCCCCACAGGGCGTCGCCTTGGCCCGGCGGGGCCACGAGCTTCGAGAAGAACACCCCGAAGGCCACCGTCAGGATCACCGTCGTGTAGCTCGAATTGGCGAAGTCGAACATCGCCCAGCCGAAAATCTCCCGGTGCCGAACGGGGGGAGCTTCGTGCGGCGTCGTGCTCATTCCTTCACCATCCGTTCGAAGAGCTCCTTGTTGTTGGCCTTGCGGTAGGCCTCTTCGGCGGAGACGCGGCCCGATTCGACGAGCTCCATCAAGGCGTCGTCCATACGCTGCATGCCGAGGGCTCGGCCGCCTTGGATCAGGGACTGGATCATCGGCGTCTTGCCCTCTCGGATGACGTTGGCGAGGCCCGGGGTGCGCAGCAGGATCTCGACCGCGGCGACCCGTCCGCCACCTTGGGCAGTGGGCAGCAGCAGTTGGCAGACGACTCCAGCCAGGGAGTCCGCGAGCGTGGTGCGGATCTGGGCCTGCTCCTCGGCGGGGAAGGCGTCGATCAGGCGGTCGACGGTCGAGATGGCGCTGTTGGTGTGGAGCGTGCCGAAGACGAGGGAGCCCATCTCGGCCGCTGTCACGGCCAGCGCGATCGTCTCGAGATCCCGCATTTCGCCGACCAGGATGACGTCCGCGTCCTGCCGGATGGCCGCGCGCAGGGCGGAACCGAAGCTCTCGGTGTCGTTGCCCACCTCGCGATGGGAGAACAGCGATCGGCGGTTCTGGTGCACGAACTCGACCGGGTCCTCGATGGTCACGATGTGCTTCGAGTAGGTCCGGTTGATCACATCGAGAATCGACGCCAGGGTGGTCGACTTGCCCGAGCCGGTGGGGCCGGTCACCAGGATCAGGCCACTCTGGGTGTGGGCCAGGCGTTCCACCGCCGCCGGCATGCCGAGGCTTTCGAGGGGCAGGATCTTCTCCGGAATGCTCCGGAAGACCGCGGCCGGCCCGCGCTCCTGGCGCAACAAGTTGACGCGGAAGCGGGCCACGCCTTCGAGGCCGTAGGCGAAATCGACGTCGCCGGTCGTTTGGTAGTCGTGCCATTGGGCGTCGGAAGCAATCGCCCGCAGCAGCTCGAGCAGGGACTCCGGCGTCAGCACCGGCCACCCGGGCACCGCTTGGAGCGAGCCGTGACGGCGGATGCGCGGCTCGAGCCCGGCGGCGAGGTGGAGATCCGAACCGCGGGCCTCTACCAGGTAGCGGAACAGCTCGTGGAGACGCGGTTCACTCATGGTTCGGCGCCTCCCGCCCCGACGGCGTCTTCACCGGCTCGGGGCGCGCCGCCGAAACGGGCCGGTTCCTCGGCATGGCGGCGGGCTTCCTCGAGTGTGATCGTCCCGGCCTTGACCAGGTTCTGGAGTGAGACGTCGAGCAGCATCATGCCGGCGCTTTGCCCGGTCTGGAGCACCGAGTGCAGCTGGAAGGTCTTGGCTTCCCGGATCATGTTGCCTACGGCCTTGGTGCCCATCAGCACCTCGAGCGCCGGAACCCGGCCGACGCCGTCGGCGCGGTTGACCAGGCGCTGGGACACGACCGCGCGCAGGGACTCCGAGACCATCACGCGGATTTGGCTCTGCTGCGACGGCGGGAAGGCGCCCACCAGCCGGTTGACGGTGCGGATGGCGTTCGCCGTGTGCAGCGAGCCGAACACCAAGTGACCGGTTTCGGCGGCCGACAGCGCGAGGGAAATCGTCTCGAGGTCGCGCAGCTCACCGATCACGATGACGTCCGGGTCCTCACGCAGGGCCGCGCGCAGGGCGCGGGCGAAGCTGCCGGTGTGCGGTCCCACCTGGCGCTGGTTGACCACCGCGCGCTCGGAAGCGTGCAGGTACTCGATCGGGTCCTCGATCGTGATCACGTGATCGGACCGTTCTTCGTTGATCCGGCGTACCAGGGCCGCCATGGTCGAGGACTTGCCGCAGCCCGCGGGGCCGGTGAAGAGCACCAGCCCTTGGTGGTACTCGGTCAAGCGCGCGAGGCTCTCGGGCAGGTGGAGCTCGGCGAGGGTGGGCGGTTTCGGCGGTATGGCCCGGAAGACCGCATCGACCCCGCGCTGCTGGCGGTAGGCATTGGCGCGGAAGCGCCCGAAACCGGGCAACGAGTAGGCGAAGTCCACCTGGCCGGTGCTCGCGAGCTTGGCTCGCTCGGCGTCGCCGAGGATCTCGTCGATCAACCGCGCAGTCTGCTCCGGGGTCAGTACGTTGGCCCCGAGGGGAGTCAGCTCACCCTGGCGCCGCGCCAGGATCGGCGAGCCGGCGTGGATGTGCAGGTCACTGGCGCCGTGGCGCACGGCGAGTTCGAGGATCTGGTCGAGGCGCCGGCTGGGAGCCGCGGGCGCGGCGCGAAACGCCGGTTGGGGAGCGGCGGCCGGTGGCGTCACCGGAGCTGGAGCCAGTTGCTGCGTCGGAGCCGGCTCCGGCGCCGCGGGGGCGACGGCCGCCGCGGTCATGGTCGCTGCCTTCTCCTTCTCGAGCATCTCGCGCTGGATGCGGCGCACCTGCTCGGCCCGTTCCGGCGCCAGTTTGCCCTGCTCGACGAGCACCTCGGCCAGGCCACGGAGCCCCCCCTCGGCACGCACGACGGCGAGGCCCGCCTCGACCGTCTCGCGGTCCGCCAATTGGTAGTGGAGCAGCAGCCGGGCGAACAGGCCCTCCGGGTCGTGTTGGGCGCGGCGGTCCTGGCTCATGACTCAGTGCCCATGGCCGTCCCCGACCGGCTCCCGGCCGGGCTGGTACAACACCGGCCGTCCGGCCTTGTCCTTGGCCTCCTGGACGATCCGCCGGACGTCCGCGAGCAACTTCGGGGCGTCGTAGAGCACGCCGTCCTTGATCGTCCAGCGCACGCCGCCGACCCGTACCGGCCGGTTCTCGCCGTCGACGCGGATGGCCCCGGTGCCGTAGAGCACTTTGAGGTTCTGCAGCGGGTTCTCGGCGACCACCACGAGGTCGGCCTTCTTGCCGGCTTCGATCGACCCGATCGTCTCGGCCCGGCCGAGGGCCTCGGCACCGTCGAGCGTCGCGGCGCGGATCACCTCGAGCGGATGGAAGCCGGCCTCGCGCAGGAGCTCGAGCTCGCGCACGTAGCCGAAGCCGTAGACCTGGTAGATGTAGCCCGAGTCCGAACCGGCGGTGACTCGGCCGCCGCGGTTCTTGTAGTCGTTGACGAACTTCATCCAAAGCCGGTAGTTCTCGCGCCAGGCGATCTCGTCGTCCGTCGTCCAGTCGAACCAGTAGGAGCCGTGGGCATCGCGGTTGGGCCGGAAGAAGTCCCACAGAGCGGGCAGCGTGTACTCGTCGTGCCACTCGGCGCGGCGCATGCGCATCAGGTCCCGGCTCGCCTCGTAGATGTTGAAGGTGGGATCGAGCGTGAAGTCGAGGGCGCGCAGCTCGTCGAGCACCTGATTCCACCGCGGGCTGCCCGGCGCCGCCGCCTGCTGCCACAAACGGCCGGCCTGGCCGAAGCGGTGGGACTCGTCGTTGTAGTTGTAGTCGACCGGGTAGTCCTGGACGGTACGGTCGGTGAACAGCGCTTCGGGCAGGCCGTACCAGTGCTCCATGGTGGTCAGCCCCCAGCCCGCGGTGTCGAGCACGTTCATGCGCGCCACCGCCAACTGGGCATGGTGGCAAGCCGTGCGCAGGCCGCGCTTCTTGGCCTCCTCGAGCGCGGCCTTCATGAGATCCGGCCGGGCACCGAAGAACTTGATGCCGTCGGCGCCCTTCCGGGCCACCTCGGCGACCCATTCGCGGACTTCCTCGACCTTGGTGAAGGGGGCGTCACGACCCTGACCGAAGACCACGTAAGCCTCGATGCGCGGCGCCGTGATCTGGCTTGCCGCGCTCTTCTTGCGGTGGTCGAGGCAAAACTCGAGGCCGTTGCCGCAGGCCGGGTCGCGCACCGTGGTGACGCCGTGGCCCAGCCACAGCTTGAAGACGTACTCCGCCGGCGTGCCCTGCTCGACACCGCCGATGTGGCCGTGCATGTCGACGAACCCCGGCAACACGTACATGCCGGTCAGGTCGACGTCGCGATCCCCGGGCGCCGCCTTCGGCCGGCTTTCGGGATCGATCGCTAACCCCGGCACGCCGACGCTCGTGATGCGCACGATGCGGTCCTTTTCGATCACCAGATCCACCGGACCGAAGGGCGGGGCGCCGGTGCCGTCGATGACCGTGACGCCGCGCAGGATCAGCCGTCCGAAAGGCCCCTCCCCCTCGGCACGGACCGGCGCCGGCTCGATCGCCCGCGGAGTCTCACTCCCCGCGGGACCGGCGAGGGCGAACAGAGTCGAAACCACGGCGAAGCAGCGGCGAACCATGGGCTTCCTTTCAATCGGCAACGTCGAACGGTGCCGCGTTTCTACTCGATCAGCGAGGGGCTGGCAAGCGGGGGGCTGCTACCATCGGTGCATCATGGCGACACTCAGCTCCGGACTCACGATTCCCGACGACGAGCTGGCTTTCACCACCGCCCGCAGCTCAGGGCCCGGGGGACAGAACGTCAACAAACTCGAGACGCGGGTGACTTTGGCTTTCGACGTCGCCGGCTCGCCGAGCTTGGACGAGGAGCAGCGGGAGCGGATTCGCCTGCGCCTCGCGACGCGCATCACCAAAGACGGGGTGTTGCGGGTGACCTCACAGCGTCACCGCACCCAGGGCGCCAACCGCGCCGCGGCGGTCGAGCGCTTCGTGGAACTGCTGGAATGGGCGCTTGCGCCCGAGACTCCGCGCAAACCCACGCGGGTGCCGGCGGGAGTCAAACGGCGGCGGCTGGAGGGAAAGCGGAAGCGGGCCGAGGTCAAGAGAGGCAGAAGAGGGGGAGAAGGACTCGAAGGACACTGACGACGAAAACGACGCGGGTCGTTCGTGTCCTCAAGGTCCCCTGCGAGTCCTCCTCTTCGCTTCAGAACCGGAAGCGCAGTCCCAGGTAGACCTTGCCCTGGATGGTGTCTTCCAGGCCTTCGATCAAGTCGAAGCGGCCGGTGCCGAAGGCGCTGACCGTGTCGCCGAGCTGGATGTCCAGGCCGATCTGGAAGTTGCCGCCGAGGTGGGTGTCGCTCTCGTCGACCCTCGTATCCTGCGGGTTGCTCGAGTCGATCTGGGTGTCGTAGAAGTGAACCGCGGCGCCGACGCCGAAGAAGTAGTCGACCACCGCGCCGGGTACGACGCCGATGGCGTTGACACCCACCGACAAGTCACTCTGGTTGGAGGAGCGGGTCGTGACCACGTTATTGGTCCGGGTCGTGGTCTCGGTGCTTTCCTCCCAATAGCCGATCTCGGGCTCGAGGTAGGCCTGGATCTCGTGGGTCTGGTCGTAACGCCAGGCGCCGTCGGCCCGCTCGACTTCGTCGTCGTCGCCGTCGAGGATGCGGAAGCGGAGATTGGCCGTGTAGTAGAGCTCACCGACCCCGGAAGGGTCCACGACGCCGACGCCGATACCGAGGGCGAAACGATCGTCTTCGTTCTGCGCATTGTCCCGATCGTCAGCCTGGTTGTAGGAACGCTGCTGGTTGGTCTGGGCCTCCGTGACCTGGGCTCCCGCGGCTAAGGCCAGGCACGCCAGTGCACCTGCAACGATCAGTGGATTTTTCATGGACACTTGCCTCCCTGGTTTCGGATGCCACCGTACAGGCCCCGCTCGGACCGGTTCTCCGGCGCTTCCGAACGGCGGACGAACGAGTCTTCTCTGTACAAAACCCGGTTATCTTGCCTCAAGAGGGGGCGCGGGTAAAGCCCTGGCTCTTCATAGGTTCGCGGCTATTTCAAGAGGTTGTGTCGTAGGGACGTCCGCAACGGGTGTAGGATCGGCGGGAAACCATGGACATCGAGCGCCAGTTCAGTGAAGCCGAGTTGCGGGTCGTCGAGGCGGCCATCCACGAGGCCGAAAACCGCAGCCGGGCCGAAATCGTCATCGTCGCCACCGCTTCGTCCGATGGTTACGATGGCGCGCCCTGGCGCGGCGCGGCCTTCGGTGCCGTGAGCTTCGCCCTGGCGGCCGGGGTGGCGAGCTGGTTCGGCGGCTTCTGGGGTGGTGCCCTCTGGCTCACCTCGGCCTTGCCGACCGTGTGTGGGGCCGTCCTCGGCTACTTCCTCGTCGATCGCATCCCGGCTCTGCGGCGCCGGTTCATCGCTCCCGAGACCCTCGACCGGCGGGTGCATCGCCGCGCTGCCGCGGCCTTTCTCGAACACGAAGTCTTCGCTACTCGGGACCGCTCCGGCGTCTTGTTGTTCCTCTCGCTGTTCGAACACCGCGCGGTCGTCCTCGGGGACTCGGGCATCAACGCCTTGGTGCACGCCGACGAGTGGCGCGCGGTGGTGGCCGATCTTTGCCGCCGTATGGGCACGGGAGAGGTGGCGGCAGGGCTGGTGAAGGCCGTCGAGGCGTGTGGGGAACTGCTCGATCGGCGGGGCCTCGAATCCCGGCCGGACGACCGCGACGAGCTGCCGAACCGGGTGCGACTGGACCATGACCACCCGCGTTCGTGACCGGTTCGCCACCGGACTGCTGACGCTCCTCTTGGCCTGGGCCCTCGGCTGGCCCGGCCGACTCGCCGCTCTCGACATTCCTTTCCTCGCGGGCCATGTCAACGATCAAGCCGGTTTGCTCGACCTCGAGCAGGGCCGGGTCATCGAAGAAAAACTGACGGCCTTCGAGGAACGCACGGGCCACCAAGTCGTGGTGCTGACCGTGCCGAGCCTCGAAGGCGAAGTCCTCGAAGACTTCTCCATCAAGGTGGCCGAGACCTGGAAGCTCGGCCGCGAGGAGCAGGACGACGGCGTGCTGCTGCTGATCGCGAAAGACGATCGCAAACTGCGCATCGAAGTCGGCTACGGCCTCGAAGGCCAGCTCACCGACCTGCTGGCGCAACGCATCCTCGACGAAAAGGTGGTGCCGCGCTTCAAGGAGGGCGACTTCGCGGCCGGCGTCGACGACGGCGTGACGGCCATCCTGGCGGTCATCGAC
>JANRLG010000246.1:0-21356 GCA_033762835.1 Thermoanaerobaculia bacterium | reverse complement strand
CAGTGGGTGACGAGAATGGCGCGGCCGGGACGGAACAGATGGTGGATGCGCCGAGCGTCCTCGGCCGGCAGCTCGAGGAAGAACAGCGGCGGTTCCTCGGTGCGGCCTCCGAGAAGATTGTCCCAGCCTTGCCGGACCCTCGCCTTGAACGCCTCGAAGCCGGGCGGCGGAACGGGTGAAACCTGGGCGATTTCGAGCCACCAACCGTTCTCGATCCGCACCCGGTATTCGGAGGGCGCCTTGTGCAGGCGTTCGCCGGGTTTGGGGTTCGGCAGCGCGGGAGCTCCTTCGTCCTCTTCACTGTAAGGACGTAACTCTCGCGGCAGGATCACCCGGCGCTCCCCGGCGGGAGCGCGACCGGCGATCGTGAGCACGGACGGCACAGTGATGGGGGCCACGGCCTGACTACCGGCGTGCTCATGGTGGAGGAAGTCCGCCGAAGCGAGCTTCACCGAGGTCAGCTCGACGCCCCGGGACTTGACCTTGAAGGTCCGCTCCTGCAGATCGACGACGACATAGAGGTCGGGCTTCGAGGCGAGCTTCGCCTCGAGCTCGAGGGCGAGAACCTCGGCGGCGGTCAACGCTCCCTTGGCGGTGTCTTCCGCCGGAGCGGCCACCGCCAGGAAGAGGCAGAGACTAGAAAAGAAAAACCCGACCACCGACCGGCAGCGTGTTGTAGGCATATTCGAGATCTTTGTCACCGATGCGCACGCAGCCATGCGTGACCGGGTTGCCGAGCAAGGATTGGAAGACGGTGCCATGGAGCAAGTAACCATCGCCGATGTAGAGGGCGTAGTCACCGAGGGAGAAGTCGTCGACGCGATCGCGGGAGCTCTTGGGCGGCAGCTGGCTCTCTTCGATGAAGGCCCAATCCGGCTTGTTCCAGATCGGGTCTTTGACCTTGCGCTCGATCACGCGCTCGCCTTGGGGAGTCTCGAAGACCCAAAGACGACCGTTCCGCGGATCCCGGAGGACCGTTTGGCTGCCCGTCGAGACCACCGCGTCGCGCAGCATCTCTCCGCCTTTCCAGATTTTCATCCGGTTGGCGTAGGTGTCGACCACGGCGAAGGCCCCTCTCGGTGCCACCGTGGCGAGCTTGGCCTTGGCCTTCTGGGCTCGACGCTCGAGTTCCTTCGGCGTTGCGGCTTCCTCCTGGCTTGCGGCATCGATCACCGGAACGCTGGCGTAGCCACCACCGAGCCGCGCGAGGTAGAAAGCACCGCCGCCGGCCACGGCAGCCAGGAGCGCCACGGTGATCAGCAGCGCCGGCCACAGGGCACTGCGCTTGCGCGGCGGGGCGGCGGGCAAAGCCGGAGCCGTCACGGAGCTCGGCGGAACGACCAAGGGTTGCGGGCTCTCTCGAATCATCGGGTCCCCACGATGGTCACGGGCGTGCCCTTCCGAACGTGCCGGAAGAGCCGGTCCATGTCTTTGTTGGTGAGTGCGATGCAGCCTTCGGTCCAGTCTTCGCCGCGGCCACCATAGCCGTGAATTTCGATCAGGCTGCCGATGCCGCGCCCCCGCGGCACGCGCCCCTCCCGACGGGCCGCGTTGTAGCGGGCGCGGTCTTCGTCGTTCGGGTAGTTGAGCATCAAGGCTTTGTAATACTTGGTCGCCCCGGAGTGGCGTACCTCGGTCACTCGGTAGTGGCCTTCGGGGGTCGCCATGTCTCCGGAGTAGAGCTTGGGTTTCAGTCCATGAGTACCCAGCTCCGCGCGGAACGACTCGACCAGCTTGCCGCCGGCGTACACCTCGAGCCGCCGCTTCAGCTTGTCGACGACCAGGACGGTGCCTTCGCGGCGCGAGCGCTCCACCGCCTCCGAGGCCCAGCCGCGCCAGACGCGCAACAGGTCCTTCTGCCGGAAGCGCTCGAACACGGCATCCCAGCTCTTTTCGACCCGGGCGGTGTAGTCGAGGGCTTTCTGCGCGGTTTCCACCGCACGCACGTAGGAGCCCGACTCGGCGAGCTCCCGGGCGGTCTTGTAGTAACCCTCGGCGAACTGGAAGTCAGCGGCCTGGGCGCGAGACCAACTGGCGCCGCCGGACTGCTCCCGGACACGGCGAATTTCGTCGGTCAGCTCGGCCACGGTTTCTTGCCAGAGCTCCTGCGCAGCGAGACGTTCTTGACGATGGCGGCGGGTGGCCTCGACGGCGGCGCGCGACACCCGTTGCCAGGCGCGTTCGGCGGCCGATTCGTGGCGATCCCAAAGATTGGCGTGGCCCTCGCGCGTCGTGGCTTCGACGGCCCGGGCGATATCGCGTTCCAAGGCTCGAGCCTCTTGCGGCGAACCCTGGTCGAGCAGGCGGACGGCCTCGCGGGCGACGCGCTCGATTTTGGCGGTTTGGAGGACAGGAGAAGAGGACTCGGCGCAACCGACGAGGGTCGCCAGAAACGCCGAGCAAACCAGAAGCGACCCCGCGGGCCGGCGCCAGAAGGCGACCGACCCGACGGAGCGAGAAAACCTTACTTGCAACCGATCTTTTCCTTGGCGCTGGTCACGTCGGCAGCGGCGGTGTCGGCCTGCTGCTTGAGGACCTCGGCCTGAGCCTTGGCGCCCATGTAGTCCTTGGTGCCCATCGCGGCGCGGATGGCGTCGAGCTGGGTGGTCATGGTGGCGAGGCTGCCCTTGAAGGTCTCGACGTCGGCCGCGAAGCCCTTCGGGCGCTTCTTGCAGCCGTCGAGGCTGCCGATGACGGTGGAAGCGGCAGTGACGGCGTCGTTGGCGGCGGTCAAAGCAGCCTCGGCCTCGGTGCGAGCCTTCTCTTCACCAGCGACGGCGGCCTTCTGGGCCTCGTCGGCCTTGGTGAGGGCGTCCTTGTAGAGCTCGGTGGCCTTCTTGTAGGAACGGAAGAGGGCGAACTTGTCGGCCTGGACCTTGATCTCGGCCTCGGCGGCGGACATGGCCTGCTGAGCAGCCGACCAGGCCTCGGGGGCCCACTTGGAAGCATCAGCGGCAACGGCCTTGTCGAGCGCGGCCTTGGCGGCGTCGATGTCGACCTGGGGCGGCTTGGCGCAAGCCGTCAGCGAAAAGGCGAGGGCCAACATCACGAGCGAAGTGGCGATGGTCTTGAGTCGCACAGCGGTGTCCTCTCTAATGGGGCCGGGCACGTGGCCCGGCGTTAAATGGGTCGGGCGCCGCGGAGTTCGAGGCTCGAGGCTCACGTTGAACCTCGTTCCGTACTGTTTTTGCCTCAGTCGTCCTGGCGGGGGTCGGTGCCGCCGCCGGGGTTGGCCCCAGACACACCGGCACCCGAATGATACCAGGCGGCGACAAGAGCAAGCAAGGTGCCAAGTGTCGAAAAAGTCCGACGGGACCGCACCAGAAGGCCACGCGCTGGGCACCAACGCCTTAAGACCTCGCACCCACGCTCTGACGAGAAAGCACAGAACCGGGTGCGCATGCCCGATATTTTCGGAATAGAGTACCCGAACGGCTTCGCCGACCCGACATGCTGATCCGTGCCCTCTTGGCGGTCGACTCGACCTCCCAACGCGAGCGTATCGAACGCTTGCTGCGTCAGGCTGGGGTAGTGGTAACCCACGTCCCTGCCGGCGAGGCGTTGCTCGACCGTCTGGCGCGTGAGAGTTGCGATCTGGTGGTGCTCTCGCGGAGCGCCGTCGTCGAGCCCGCCGGACACACCCTGCCGGCGATCCACGAGCTGGCGGACCGTCCGGAAGTCATCGTCCTAATCGACCAAGAAGATCCGGAGGACCGCGCCGCCCTCCAGGCCGCCGGCTCCTTTGCGGTGGTCTACGCCGGGCTTTCTGACTCGGCCTTGCGTAAGACGCTCTCGAAGTTGGTACAGCGGCGGCACGAAAGCGCCGTCGACCGCCTGGCCGCCGAAGAGCGCCAACCGAGCTTCCGGCTCGCCGAGTTCGTCTCCGCGAGCCCGGCCATGCACCGACTGGTCGATCTCGCTCGGCGCGTGGCGTCGAGCGACAGTTCGCTCCTGATCGTCGGTGAAACCGGCGTCGGCAAAGAGTGGCTGGCGCGGGCGGTCCACACCGAAGGCCCCCGTTCGACATCGCCGTTCATCGCGATCAATTGCGGCGCCGTGACCGAGACGCTTTTGGAGAGCGAGCTTTTCGGTCACGAAAAGGGTGCCTTCACGGGCGCCTTCCGCTCCCGACGGGGTTACTTCGAGCTCGCCCACCACGGCACTTTGTTCCTGGACGAAATCGCCGAGATGCCCGCCCACCTCCAGACCCGACTGCTGCGGGCACTCCAGGACCGCACGATCCAACGCGTGGGCGGGGAAACGCCGATCGAGGTCGACGTGCGGATCATCGCCGCCACCAACCGGGATCTCGAAGAAGCGATGGCCGAGAAGTCCTTCCGCCGCGATCTTTACTACCGGCTGGCGGTGGTCACCCTCCAGATCCCACCGCTGCGGGAGCGCCGGGAAGACGTTCCGGAGCTGTGCGAGCGGTACCTGTCGCGGTTTCGCCGACAACTCGGCCGCCGGGTGTCGCGCTTCGACGCTTCGGCCATGGCCGCGCTCACCGCCTACGACTGGCCCGGTAACGTGCGCGAGCTGATCAATGCCGTCGAGCGGGCGGTTCTGCTGGCCACCGGGGATACCGTGACCTGCGACGATCTGCCGGCCGGCATCGTCTCCGGCGGCTCGGTCCGAAGCGGTGACGGCCACACCGGCGCGTGGCCGTCACCGAATTTCGTCTCGGCCTATCTCGACCGTCCCCTGGCTGCGGCCAAAGAACAGGTGCTGTCGGTCCTCGAGCGGGAGTACTTGGTGGGACTGTTGACCCAAACCGGCGGCAACGTCGGCCAAACGGCCCGCCGGGCCGGTCTCGACCCGCGCACCCTCTACGGCAAGATGCGCGCCCTGGGGCTCAAGAAAGAGGACTTCCGGGCTCCGCGGTGACGGCGCCGCGCCGAATAAACGACGGGGCCTTGACAACACTTATGCTCACTTCTAGTCTTTCTCTCGGTGATCGGCGCGTGTCGGTCACTTCTTTTTGACGACCTATATACTCACTCTGAGCATAACAAGCAGCGGAAGGAACCGACATGATCGCTCCCTCCCCGAGTTCGCCTCTGGCCTACACCCCGGGCGTCGCCGCCGCCACCGCCGAGATCTACGAGCGGGTGCGCGGGGTCATCCCGGCCGTCGAGTGGCCCGTCCACGCGCCCTACATCGAGGCGATCCAACGGCTCAAGAAGGAACGCGGGGCGATCATCCTGGCGCACAACTACCAAGCGCCCGAGATTTTCCACGGCGTCGCCGACCTGAAGGGTGACTCCCTCGCTCTCGCCCGGATGGCGGCCGACACCGACGCACCGCTGATCGTGCTCGCGGGTGTCCACTTCATGGCCGAAACGGCGAAAATCGTTTCCCCTCAGAAGACTGTGCTGATCCCGGACCTGCGAGCCGGCTGCTCGCTCGCCGAGTCGATCACCGGCGCCGACATCCGCTTGCTTCGCGAGCGGTACCCGGGCGTACCGGTCGTCACCTACGTCAACACCTCGGCCGAAGTGAAAGCCGAGTCGGACATTTGCTGCACCTCGGGCAATGCCGTGCACGTCGTCGAGTCCCTCGGCGTCGACCGCGTCATCTTCCTTCCCGATGAGTACCTCGGCAAATGGGTGGCGAGCCAAACGAAGACCGAGCTGATCCTCTGGAAGGGCCATTGCGAGGTGCACGAGCGCTTCACGGGCGCCGAGCTGCGCGCTTACCGCGAGGCCCAAGGCGACGATCTCGTCATCCTCGCCCATCCCGAGGGCCCGCCGGACGTGCTCGCCGAGGCGGACTACGTGGGCTCGACGGCAGGAATGGCGCGCCACGTCGGCGAAAGTGGAGCCCGGCGGGTGTTGCTGATCACCGAGTGTTCGATGAGCGACAACGTCGCCGTGGCCCACCCGGACGTCGAGTTCGTGCGGCCCTGCAACCTGTGCCCGCACATGAAGCGCATCACCCTGCCCCGGATTCTCGAGTCGCTCGAGAAGAACCAATACGAGGTGACCGTGCCTGCCGAAGTCGCTGGACGCGCCAAGGCCGCCGTAGACCGCATGCTCGCCGTCGGCCGAGGACCGGGCCGATGACCGGCCCCTCCGGATTCGACCGCATTCGGGCCTTCGACGCCGTGGTCATCGGTTCCGGCGTCGCCGGCCTGACCGCGGCCATCGAGCTGTCGCCGCTGCGGGTGGCCCTCGTGACCAAGGGCAAACTCGGGGCCGGCGGCTCCACGGCCTGGGCGCAAGGGGGCATCGCCGCCGCCGTGGGGCCCGGCGACACCCCGCGGCTCCACGCCGAGGACACCTTGGCCGCCGGGGCCGGGCTGAACGACCCCGAGAGTGTCGCCATCTTGACCAAGGAAGGCCCGGAACGAGTGATTCGCCTGATGGGGCTCGGGGCCTCCTTCGACCATGCGCCCGACGGCGGCCTGGCACTCGGGCGTGAGGCCGCCCACGGCCGACGCCGGATCCTTCACGCCCACGGCGATGCTACCGGCGCCGAAGTGGCTCGGGCGCTACGCCGGGCGGCGGAAGCGACGAAGTCCATCGAGGTCTGCACCGACACGTTCGCCTGGGACTTGATGGTCGAGGCGGGCCGCGTCGTCGGTGTCACGGCGGTCACCGCCACCGGCGAGCGGGTGTTGTTCCGCGCCCCAGCCGTGGTGCTCGCCACCGGCGGCATCGGCCGGTTGTATCGGGCGACCACCAACCCGCCGGAGGTCACCGGCGACGGCCTAGCCATGGCGGCACGGGCCGGCGCGCGAGTCTCGGATGTCGAGTTCGTGCAGTTCCACCCCACAGCGCTGGCCGCGCCGGGCGCCGATCCCATGCCGCTTCTGACCGAGGCCCTGCGCGGCGAAGGCGCGGTGCTACTCGACGCCACCGGCCACCGATTCATGCTCGACGAACACCCGGACGCCGAGCTGGCGCCCCGTGACATCGTGGCCCGGGCGATATTTCGACGGGTGGCGGCGGGCGAGCGCGTCACCCTCGATGCCCGCGCCGCGGTGGGCGAACGCTTCCCGGAACGCTTCCCCACCGTCTTCGAGCTCTGCCAACGCCACGGGCTCGACCCGCGCGTGGAGCCGATCCCGGTGTCTCCCGCGGAGCACTACCACATGGGCGGAGTGACCACGGACGTCCACGGCCGGACCACCCTGCCTGGGCTCTGGGCCTGCGGCGAAGCGGCCTCGAACGGCGTCCACGGCGCCAACCGCTTGGCCTCGAACTCGTTGCTCGACGGCCTCGTCTTCGGCGCCCGGGTGGCCCACGGCATTCGTCACGACTCCCCGCCGCCGATCCGGGTGGCCGCCTGGCCGGAGCCGCCGCCGCGCGACGCCAGCCGCCTGCCGACGTCCCCGGCCGGTGCCGCGAAGCTGCTCGAGCTGCGCACGGCCGCGAGCCTCGGCGCCGGGGTCGTGCGCGACGCCGCGGGCCTCGAGACCATGCTCGACCAGCTCGCGAGCTTCGAGCCCCACGTCACCGAAATGGGCGGCGAAGGCCGCAATCTGCTGCTGGTGGGCCGGCTGGTGGCGAGCGCCGCGCTCGCTAGGCCGGAGAGCCGCGGCGGCCACTATCGGCGCGACTTCCCGGAGCCGGACCCGGCTTGGCGCCGCCATCTCGAGCTCGCACTCGGCGCCGATGGAACCGTCGAGGTGATTTCCCGCGAGCTGCTCCCGGGCGAACCCGAGACGGCCCACGAGGAGCGTCGGGCATGACCGGCGTCGAGGTTCCGCCGCTCCTGCCGTTGCTTTACGAGGATTTCGTCCGGCGCACGCTCCAGGAGGATCTCGGGCGGGCGGGGGATTTGACCTCGGACGCCACGATTCCGGACGAGGTCACCACCGTCGGTCGCCTGGTGGCCCGCGCGGATGGCCGTTTGGCCGGGCTCGACGTGGCCCTCGCGGCCTTCCGGCAGCTCGATCCGCGACTCGCCGTCGAGGTGCACGGCCGGGACGGTCGCGATGTCGTGAAGGGCGACCTGCTGGCCCTCGTCCGCGGCCCGGCGCGCACGATGCTCGGGGCCGAGCGCACGGCGCTCAACTTCCTCGGGCACCTCTCGGGCGTCGCCACGACCACCCGAGGGATCGTGCGGGCCATCGCAGGCACCGGCGCGCGGGTGGTGTGCACGCGGAAGACGACCCCCGGCTTCCGCGCCCTCGAAAAGTACGCCGTGCGTTGCGGCGGCGGCGCCAACCACCGCTTCGGCCTCGACGACGCCATCTTGATCAAGGACAACCACCGCGCCGTGGCCGGCGGCATCACCCCCGCGGTCGAACGCGCGCGGCGCTACGCTGGCCACCTGGTCAAGGTCGAAGTCGAAGTCTCGACCCTCGAGCAGCTCGACGAAGCGATCGCCGCCGGTGCCGATGTCGTGATGCTCGACAACATGTCGCTCGAGCTGCTCCGCGCGGCCGTCGCGCGTGCCGGCAAACGCGTCGTGCTCGAAGCCTCCGGCGGCATCACGCCCGAAACCGCCCCAGCCGTCGCCCAGACCGGCGTCGACCTCCTCTCCGTCGGCTGGCTCACCCACAGCGCCCCGAATCTGGATGTGGCGTTGGATGTAGAGTGAAGGGCGTGTTTCTCGAAGACCTGCTCCACGTCCTGCGAGCCTTCGAAGAACAGGAGCTCGAGTACGTATTGATCGGCGCTGCCGCAATGAACCTCCACGGCATCCTCAGGGCAACCGAAGATGCAGACGTCTTCATCCGAGGGACCGAAGACAACGTCGAACGTCTGAAGCGCGCTCTTCGATCGGCATACGACGACCCGTCGATCGACGAAATCAGCTCGGAAGATCTCTTGGGCGACTATCCGAGTGTCCGGTACCTGCCCCCTGACACGGAGTTCTTCCTGGACATACTGGTTCGGCTTGGGGAGTTTGCCCGGTACGAAGATCTGGAGTGGCGCGAGGTGGAATTCGAAGGCGTTAGGGTTCGCTTGGCCACTCCTGAGACGCTCCACTGGCTGAAGAAGGGCACGGTACGACCGCAGGATCGCGTGGATGCCGAAGCCATCCGCTGGAAGTTCGACCTGCCGCCAACCAACGACTGACATGCCGTTCAAGAAATACCGCACCGTTGAAGAGATGCTGCCGCCTTGGATGGACTTTCCGCCGAGTCCTGACAACCTCGCGCGGCGAATTCGCAGTCTCTGGGCCCGTAGCCACCAATTGGCGAACCACAAACTCCCCAAGGGAGTTCGGAAATACCGCACCCCTGAGGAAGCCGACTTCGATCGCAAGCTCATCCTCGGCCAGACTTTCTCGGCCTCCAAGCCCGGCCGGGAAGGCTAGAATCTGCCAACACCATGACTGAACCCCTCGTCCAACTCGGCCGCAAGTCGGCCGCTCCCGATACCCCTTCCGCTCCGCGCCGCGCCCCGCGGCCAGATTGGCTGCGCATCCGCCTGCACACGCCGGCCCGGTACCACCAGGTGCGGCAGCTGGTGGATCGCTTGAACCTGAACACCGTGTGCGCCGAGGCACGCTGCCCGAACATCTACGAATGTTGGGGCGAGCACGGCACGGCCACGATGATGATCCTGGGTGACACCTGCACCCGGCGCTGCGGCTTCTGCGCGGTGACCACGGGCAAACCCAAACCCGGCGTCGACCGCGAGGAGCCCGAGCACGTCGCCGAGGCGGTCGAGATCATGGGCTTGCGCCACGCCGTCATCACATCGGTCGACCGCGACGACCTGCCGGACGGCGGCGCCGAGCACTTCCGCCAGGTGATCGACGCCATCCACCGGCGGGTTCCCGGCTGCGCCGTCGAGGTCCTGACCCCCGACTTCCGGGGTGTGCCGAACGCCCTCGACGTCGTGCTTTCGGCCCATCCCGAGGTGTTCTCCCACAACGTCGAGACCGTGCCGCGGTTGTACCGCGCCGCGCGACCGGGGTCGTCCGTGGCCCGGTCCCTGGGGCTGCTCGCCGACGCCGCGCGCCGGCGCGACGCCGGGGAGTACGCCGGACGGATCAAGACCGCCATCATGCTCGGCCTCGGAGAAACCGACACCGAGGTGCACGAGACCATCCGGGCCATTCGCGACGCCGGAGTCGAGGTCTTGACCATCGGCCAGTATCTCCAGCCGACGGCCAAACACTTGCCCGTGGACCGCTTCGTTTCACCCGCCGAGTTCGCCGCTTTTCGGGACTACGCCCTGGCCCAGGGCTTCCTCCATTGTGAGGCGGGTCCACTCGTGCGGTCGTCGTACCACGCGCACGAACACGTGCCCGAATCCATGCGCCGGCCCGAACCCGTGGCCGCGGTCTGAAGTGTGTAGAATCGCTCGGCGGTCGGTGGCCGAAGCCGGCAGAATCCCGACCGTCTCCCCGAAAGGCAGCGGCCCATCATGAGCGCGACCGAAGTGAACATCCGCCCGGCCAACGAACTCGACCTCGACGACATCGTCTCGATCGACGAGAAGATCAGCGGCAAGTACCGACCCGACTTCTGGGAAGGCCGCCTGACCTACTACCTCCGGCGCGACCCGGAAGCCTCCGTGGTCGCGGAATCGGGAGGCCGCGTCGTGGGCTTCATGCTGGGCGAGATCCGCGGCGGCGAGTTCGGTCTCGATGCTTCGACTGCCTGGGTCGAGGTCCTCGGGGTCGATCCCGACCACCGCGGCGGTGGCGTCGGGCGCAAGATGGCCGAGGCCATGCTTGCCCGCTTCCGTGTCCAAGGGGCCACGTCGGTGCGCACCTTGGTCGAGGAAGGCATGGATGGTATCGCGGGCTTCTTCCGCTCCCTGGGTTTCGAGCCGGCCACCCAAAAGCCCCTGGTCCTCACTTTCTGATGTCGTCGATTCCTCGGTGGAAACAAAGGCCATGAACTACCGCACCACGAAGCTACCCGACCACTTCCACTCCGCGGTCGAAACCTGGCGGGACACCTTCCTGCCCGACTACGGTTTCCTGATGGACCACTGGGAAAAGCACTTCCCGAACGATCCCCGCATGGAACTCTGCGCCTACCGCGAAAACGGCATGTGCGACGAGATCGAGGTCGGCGACAGCCAGGGCAAACCCAAGTACACCCGCGCCTCGCAGATGCCGCCGGAATCGGCCCAGCATCTGTACGCCGCGATCAAGGCGCAGGCCTCGACCGAGTTCGGCTCGATCCAGCAGCACCGGCTGACCCTCGCCCGGGCGCAGGAAGAAGAAGAGCAGTTCTGGGTGCTGCGCATGATGGCGGAAGAACTCCGTCACGGCTACCAGATGCTTCACCTGCTGGCCGAGGACGACTGGACGTCGGTGTCCAATCAGTCGACGGCGGACTCGATCGAAGAGATCCTTTCGATGACGACGGGCTCCCACGTGTTGGGCGCCTTCAACATCGACTTCGACAGCTTCGTCGACAACGTCATGTTCTGCTGCCTGATCGACCGCGTCGGCAAGTACCAATTGACGCTGCAGAAGATCTCGGCCTACAAGCCGATGGCCGAGAGCATGCCGCAGATGCTGCGCGAGGAGGCGTTCCACCTCGCGACCGGCGTCGTCCCCCTGCGCCGGTGGATGCAGAAGGCCGCCCAGGGCGAGATCTTCGTCACCGTCGAGATGATCCAGAAGGTCCTCAACAAGTGGCTACCGCGCGGCCTCGAGATGTTCGGCGACGAGCGCGGCGGCGGCACCAACGTCCGTTGGGGCCTGAAGCCGATGAAGAACGCCGAGGCCCAGGAGCAGTACTACCAGGAGTGCGCCAAGGTCGTACGCGACTTGAACATGCGTTACCTGCGGGCACGGCTGCCCCATCTCGACCTCAAGGCGGCCAACGACGCCATGGCGCGGCTGGACGGCGGCGAGGTCGTGGAAGGCCTGAAGCCGGAGGATCTGCTCTACACGCCCCACAAGGAGTTCTTCCGGCGCCGCGGCGTGCCGGCCTTCACGTGGGTCGGCTCCCGTGGCGAGCGCTTCGAAACGATCGAGGCCTATCTCCACCACCTCGCGACGGTTCTCCCCGAGTCCCACCTCGCGTCGAGCGACTTCCGAGGTTTCGTCGAGAGTCTGCGCCAGGTGGCCCGCGGCGAGATCAGTGCGGCGGAGGCCTCGGGCAAGATGCCCGAGCTGCGGCGAGTGGCCGGTAGCTGCCCCTGTTCGAAGTCGGTGCGCTGGGTGGTCGACACCCCCGCCGAGCCGTTGGTCGCCGCGGCGACCTGAAGCGGGCGGGCGGCTTCGGCATGAGCCTCTTCCATCAACTGATCGTCCGCACCTTGCCGCTCGTGCCCCGGCCCCTGGTGGGCCGGGTCGCGGCGCGGTACGTCGCCGGCTCGACCCTCGAGGACGCCGTGCGCCGGGTCCGTGAGCTGAACGCTCTCGGCGCCATGGCGACGATGGATCTGCTCGGCGAAGAGGTGCACGACCGGACCGTGGCCGAGGCTTCGACCGCCGAGTGCGTGCGGATCCTCGAGGCCATCGCAGCCGAGAAGCTCGACTCGAACCTCTCGATCAAGCTGACCATGTTCGGCCTGAAACTCGACGTGGCCTTCTGCGCGAGCCAGGTCGAAACGATCGTGAAGGCGGCGCACGCCAAAGGCCTCTTCGTGCGCATCGACATGGAAGACGCCACGACGACGGACGACACCTTGGCGATCTTCCGGGATCTCCACGCTCGTTACGGCAACGTCGGTTGCGTGCTCCAGGCCTACATGCGCCGCACGCTCGCCGACATCGCAGCGTTGCCCCAGGGCGCCGTCAACGTCCGGCTGTGCAAGGGCATCTACGTCGAGCCCCGGCGCATCGCCTGGAAGGGTTACGAGACCGTCCGCCACGCCTACGTTTCGGCGCTCGAAAAGCTCTTCCGCCAAGGCGTCTACGCCGCCATCGCCACCCACGACGAGTTCCTGGTCGCCGCCGCCTGCGGGCTGATCGACCGCTACGACGTGCCGCGGGACCGATACGAGTTCCAGATGCTCTTGGGCGTCGATGAACCCCTGCGCGATCTATTGCTCGCCCAAGGCCACCGCCTGCGCATCTACACCCCCTACGGCCGCGACTGGTACGCCTACTCCATGCGTCGCCTGCGCGAGAACCCCGAAGTGGCCGGCCACGTAACGCGGGCGTTCTTCCGGCGGGGTTGACGAGCTTCCGACTGACGTCCTCTTCAAGAAGCCTTGCCGCGTTGGACCCTCAGCAATGCCAGCAGTCCACAAACCAGGCCTAAGCCGGGTGAGATAGCGATGATCAGAGCGCCAAGTATGGCATTGCTGTAATCATCGCCGGTCGGGGCACCGCGCGAGTCTGCTCCTTGAAACACTAGAAAACCGACACCCGCAATGGACGCCGCGACCAAGCACGCGATGACCGCGAAGATGGGCCATGACCCTCGGCGCCACAGCTTTCTCGCGATCAGATGAAGGATTGCTGCCACAGCGCCGATGCCCGAAAACAACAAGAAGCCAGCGATCGCCACCCAGCCGATAACCATCCCCATTGGGGGCACCTCCAGGCCCCATAGACACCGCAGCTCAGTCTTTGTTGTCTGCCCTGTTCCGATTCGTCTTACCGTCGGCGGGCTTGACGGTCGTCGATTTGCCAGGCACTCTTCACAAGTGAAGTCTCCTCGCGTCTACACCGACCAACTCAAACGCTTGCCCCGACTGGGCGCGAACGGCGCCGAGCTGTTGATCCACGTAAGAAACAGCCAGTTTCTGCCTTCGGAATCCACCCTCGACGAAATCGAGGCGCTCGACACCAACGATCGTCCGCCGGAGGACAAGTGGCAAGTTGACTCCGTCCCAGGACTCGAGGTCGTCTCCTACCGAAATCTCTGATTCCCATCCCCCTGCGTTACAGTCCCCGCCCATGAAAGGGCGTGAGCTACAGAACTTGGGTGTGCCGCGAGGCGCCGCCATGGCGGTGGCGCTCGAGGGAGCCAAGGCAGCGGGGCGAGCGGGCTGGAAGAAGCCGGCGATTCGGGCGGCGGTCGAGGCCGTGCTCGCGGTGCCGAACGAACACCTGAACCACGAGATCTTCGGCGAGTTGGCGTGCGTGCTCACGGCCGCGGAGCGGGATCGAGCGACGTTTCGGCCGCGCGCTGCGCCGGCGCCCTATCGCCAGTGGGGCGAGGGGCTCGAAGCCCAGTCGGTGCAGCAGATGGTCAACGCCTGCGCCTTGCCCGTGGCGGTGGCCGGAGCGCTGATGCCAGACGCCCACGTGGGTTACGGCCTGCCCATCGGGGGTGTGTTGGCGACCGACAACGCCGTGATCCCTTACGCCGTGGGGGTCGACATCGCCTGCCGCATGAAGCTGACGGTGCTCGACTTGCCGCCGGCCCTCCTGCACGGCGAAAGCGCCCGGCTCGAAAAAGCCCTCGAGCGCGAGACCAACTTCGGCGTCGGCGGCACGTTCAAGACCCGGCGTGAGCACGACGTGCTGGATCGCGACTGGAACGTCTCGCCGATCACCCGCCAAGCCAAGGACAAAGCCTGGGCGCAGCTCGGCACCAGCGGCAGCGGCAACCACTTCGTCGAGTTCGGTGAGCTGACGGTGCTGGCGGAAGCCCGGGGCGACCTCGGCCTCGAGCCTGGCACCTACCTGGCTTTGCTCTCCCACAGCGGCAGCCGCGGCACCGGCGCCGCCGTGGCGGACCACTACAGCCGCCGCGCCATGGAGACTCACCCCGAGCTGCCCAAGGAGCTGAAGCACCTCGCCTGGCTCGACCTCGACAGCGAAGACGGCGCCGAGTACTGGGCCGCCATGGAGCTCATGGGTCACTACGCGGCAGCCAACCACGCCGTCATCCATCGGCACATGGCCCGTGCGCTCGGTGCCGAGGTGCTGCTCGACGTCGAAAACCACCACAACTTCGCCTGGAAGGAAGTCCACCTCGGGCGCCGGCTGGTGGTCCATCGCAAGGGCGCCACGCCCGCGGGCAAAGGAGTGCTCGGCATCATCCCCGGGACCATGGCCGACCCGGCTTACCTGGTCCGTGGGCTCGGGCACCCGGAGTCGCTCGATTCCGCTTCCCACGGCGCCGGCCGGCGCATGAGTCGCAAGGCGGCCCACAACGCCTTCACCTGGCACGAGACCAAGAAGCTGCTCACCGAGCGCGGCGTCAAACTCCTGTCCGCCGGCCTCGACGAGGCCCCCATGGCCTACAAAGACATCAACACCGTCATGGCCGCCCAAGCTGATCTCGTCGAACCCATCGGCCGCTTCCGCCCGCGCCTCGTCAAGATGGCCCCGGCCGGTGAGCGGCCGGAGGACTGAGGGCGGGCTGCGCTAGACTTACCCCATGCTTCCTGCACCCTTGATCACCGCGAGCCTAGATCGCCTCGGCGGCATGCCGGTCTTCAACGGCACTCGTGTACCGGTTCAGACCCTGCTCGACTACCTTGAAGCCGGCGACCCACTCGACCGTTTCCTCGAGGACTTTCCTAGCGTCTCGCGGGAGCACGCGATCGCCGTGCTGGAGCTCGCCAAGTCGGCCCTCCTCGCCCACGTAGCAGCGGCCTGAGCCCAAGACCGTGCGGATACTGCTCGACGGCTGCGTACCCGCTCGTCTCCGATTCTCCTTGCCGAATCATGCCGTCACTACCGTTCATGAGCTCGGCTGGTCCGATCTCGATGACGGACCGCTGTTGAACCGCATGGCAGGCAGTTTCGACGCACTGGTCACCAGCGACAAGAGCATCCCAAAGCAACAGGTAATTGCGCACCGGCCGTTCGGTGTCGTGATCCTACGCGCGAAGACCAACCGCCTTGAGGACTTGGTGCCTCTCGTGCCACAGCTCGTCCACTTGCTTGAGGCCGACCTCACCGGTCAGGTCCACGAGTTGACGAACGCAACCGCACCAACGAACGAGCCCATGTCGAAGTGATCGAGAGGAACCCTTTCATGCTGCGACACTGCTCCATCTTCCTCGGCCTCGCCGCCTGCCTTCTTTCCCCACCGGCCTCCGCCGCGGAGCCGCCGCGGACGATGCGCATCGACTACGTGCACAGCGGGACGGCGACGACGGAGGAATTGGCGCTCGAGCGGGTGGTCGTGGAGCCGCTGCCGTGGGCTGGCAACCCTCGGCGACCGATCGATGAGGTGAACTTGGGGCCGTACCGTTTCGAGGTGGTGGACCGGGCCAGCCAGAAGGTTCTCTTCTCGCGCGGCTTCGCCTCGATCTTCGGTGAGTGGCAGACGACCGCGGAGGCGCGCACCGTGCGCCGGGCCCTCCCCGAGTCGGTACGCTTTCCGGCACCCGCGGCACCCGTCCGGGTGCGGTTCTTGAAGCGCACGGCGACGAACGACTTCCTGGAGATCGGCGGCTTCGGTGTGGACCCGGCGAGCCCGGCGGTGGATCGGGCTCCGCCGAGCCTCGACGCCGCCGTCCTCGAGATCGAAAACCACGGCGACCCGGCGGACAAAGTCGACCTGCTGCTTCTGGGCGACGGCTACACAGCCGCCGAGCGCGGCAAGTTCGAGGCCGACGCGCGGCGGCTGATCGCGGCGCTCTTCGAGCACTCGCCCTTCAAAGAGCGCCGCGAGGACTTCAACGTTTGGGGTGTCGTGCCTGCTGCCCGTGAGTCCGGCGTGCGGCGCCCGTCCACGGGCCGCTTCGTCGCCTCGCCTCTTGGCGCCACCTACGACGTCTTCGGCTCCGAGCGTTATCTCCTGACCTTCGACGACCGGGCCTTCCGCGCCGCGGCGTCCCTCGCGCCCTACGACTTCGTCGAGATCCTCGTCAACTCGGAGACCTACGGCGGCGGCGGCATTTACCAGCTCTACGGCACCGTCGCCACTGGCAGCGCGTTCGCCGAATACGTCTTCGTTCACGAGTTCGGTCACCACTTCGCCGCCCTGGCGGACGAGTACTACACCTCACCCGTGGCCTACGAGTCGGCGGCGAGCGACGACACCAAACCCGAACCCTGGGAGCGCAACGTCACCGCCGACCCCACCGGCGCCAAGTGGAAGAACCTCCAGACCGCCGGCATCCCCACGCCGACACCCTGGAAGAAAGCCGAGTTCGAGGCGATGCAGCGCGACATCCAAGCGCGCCGCCGGGCCATCCGCGCCGCCGGACGCCCCGAGGCCGACATGGACGCCTTGTTCCGCGAAGAACGCGAGCGAGCGACGCGCATTCTCGCCAACGACACCCACTCCCACGCCGTCGGCGTCTTCGAAGGCGCCGCTTACGAGGCCCAAGGGCTCTTCCGCGCCCAGGAAGACTGCGTGATGTTCACCCGTGACGACGTGGACTTCTGCGCCGTCTGCCAACGCGCCCTGGGTGAGGTGATCGATCTGTACGCCGCCCCGGCGCCGCCGCCGTCGACGGACATTTTCGAGGCCTCCCTCACCCGCTCCGGGGACCGTTGGACCCTCGGCGCGCCAAAGAACCTGAGCGACCGGCCGGGTTACGACAACCAGCCGGCGTACTCTCCCGACGGCAACAAGCTCTACTGGACCAGCTACCACGACGGCCAGACCGACCTTCTCGAATACGACCTCCTACGAGGTGCCAGCCGATTCGTGACGACGACGCCGGAGAGCGAGTACTCCCCGACCCCGGCGCCGGACGACACGTCGTTGACGGCCGTGCGCGTCGAGGGCGACGGCACCCAACGGTTGTGGCGCTTCCCCCTGGGCGACGGCGAGGCCTCCTTGCCGGCCCCCCACGTGCCGGGGGTGGGGTACCACGCGTGGCTCGGCCCGAAGACGGTGGCGTTCTTCGTGCTCGGCGAGCCGAACACCCTGGAGCTGGTGGAGCTGCCCGGCGGCCCTCCTCGACGGATCGCCGTCGACGTCGGCCGCGCGCTGCACCGTGTGCCGGGTTCGCAACGGCTGAGCTTCGTCGCGCCCGAGGGAGAGGGATTCGCGATCTTCGCCTACGACCCCGCGACCGGGCGTCAGGAACGGCTGGCACCGGCCCCGGCGAGCGCCCAGCGCGACTACGCCTGGACCCCCGACGGCGTGCTCGTGGCCGCCGTCGGAGCCAAGCTCCAGCATTTCGCGGCAGGCCAGTGGCAGGACTTCGCCGACCTGTCGGGCATGGGCATCACGAACATCACGCGACTGACCGTCCATCCCAGTGGGAATCGGCTCGCTTTCGTGGTCGACCGCTGAGCCCAAAATTGTCGCCACAGCATGGACGGGGCCGGGTCAGTTGTGCGAGACTCGGCCCTCTCGGCTCGTCCGTTTCGGGGGGTTGTCGTTCATGACGCAAGCTATCCGCGCATTTCTCGCTACCACGGCGCTCGCGCTCACTCTCGCGGCGCCGTGGGCACCCGCCGCGCTCGCCCAAGTGCCGGCCGCCCAGTGGAGCGCCGTCGGCCCTGCTGGCGCGGTGTTTCGCCAGACCGTGATCGCGCCCTCGACCCCCAGCACCACCTATGCTGCCGGCGCCGTCAGCGGCCTGTTCAAATCGACGAATGGCGGGGCCAGTTGGACCCGGATCGACTCCGGTCTACCCAACCGCCGCGTCTCGGCCCTCGGCGTGGCGGTGCATTCGGCCCAAGTGGTGTTCGTGGCCATCGACGGCGGCTTCTACCGCTCGGCCAACGGCGGCACGAGCTGGGAGCCCGCTAACGAAAGCCTCAACGACTCGGCGATCCAAGTCATCGCCACCCACCCCACGAACGGGTCGGTCGTTTTCGTCGGGACGCGCTCGGGAGTGTTCCGCAGTTTCGACTCGGGCTCCACCTGGACGGCAGCATCGATAGGCCTGACGAACACCAACGTCCGCGCTCTCGTGTTCGATCCCTTCGCCCCCCAAACCCTCTACGCCGGCACCGAAAACGGCTTGTTCAAGACCGGCAACAACGGCACGAGTTGGACCACGGCCGGGGCCGGCCTGACCGACCCCGACGTGCGCTCCTTGGCGATCGCCCGTTCGGACTCGGACACCGTGTACGCCGGTACGTTGACCGGCGTGTTCCGCTCCGCGGACGCCGGGGCCAGTTGGTCCGCTGCCCAGGCGGGCCTGCCGCCGGGTACGGTGCTCGACCTCGCGGTCGATCCGGTCGATCCCAACAAAGCTCTGGCCGTGGCCGGCGGGCTGTTCGCGACGAGCAACGGCGGTAACTCTTGGACCGCCGTCGACCTCGGGCCGGGCCGCCCCGGCGCCTTGTTCGCGCTCGACCAAGTCGCCACCCAAGCGACCCGAGTGCTCGTCGTCGGGGCCAGCGGCGTGTGTCGAAGCGAGGATGGCGGCGCCAGCTTCGTCACCAGCAACGGCGGCCTCGCCGATTCGACGGTGACCGCCGTCGGCGTCGCCGAGGGTGGTAGCCGGCTCTACGCCGCGCTCGAATCAAGCGGACTGTGGCGCTCCACGGACGACGGCGTCACTTGGTCCCCGGTCGTCGGTGGCTTGGGCACCGAAGCCTTGACCAGCCTGCTGGTTGATCCCACCGGCGAACCCACGGTGTATGCCGCCAGCCCCGGCGCAGGGCTGTGGAAGTCGGTCGATGCCGGCGACCACTGGACGCCGATCGGCCCCAACAACGGCGGCCTGGCACGTGCCGTCCTCGCCCAAGGCCCGCGGACGTTGTATGCCGCGAGTTCCACCGGTGTCTTCGACTCCGTCGACGAAGGCGCCACCTGGACGCCGAACACGAACGGCCTGACCGACCCGCGAGTGGCGCACCTGGCGGTGGATCCGGCAGTGACGACCCGGCTCTACTCCGCCACTCCGGCGGGTCTCTTCGTCTCGACTGACGGCGGAGGCACCTGGACGACCACTTCCGCTGCCCTGGGCACTCTCGACGTCCGCGCGGTGGCGCTCGACCCCGCGAACCCCCTGAACGTCGTTCTCGGCAGTGCCGCGGGCACCGTGTTCCGCTCGACGGACGGTGGCGCCTCGTGGAGCACCGCGGCGACCGGTTTGCCGGGCAGCGCCGTAGCCGATCTGCTTTTCGACCCCCAGGCTTCGGCGGTGGTGTTCGCCGCCACCGCCGCGGGCATCTACCGGTCGAACGACGGCGGCGCGAGCTTCGTCCCCTTCGCCACCGGCTGGCCCGCGGGACTCGCCGCGACGCAGCTGACGATCGATGCCGAGGGACGTCACCTGGTCGTCGCGACCACGGGTGGCGGCGTCTACCGCTACCCCCTGTGGGTGGTGTTCTCGGATGGCTTCGAGACCGGCAATGCCGCGGCCTGGAGCACGGTCTCGCCGTGACGGACGGCAGCCGGCGCGCGGCGGCGGGGCTCGTCCTCGGCCTGCTTTTGACCACCTTTCCGGCCCCCGCCGAGGACGCCAAGATCCTCGACCTCGCGATCGGGGACGCCGCCCGTAAAGAGCGCCAGGCTCCGCTCGTGCTCGACGGCGTGACCGACACCCGCACCGGCGAGCTGTTGACCCCCGCCGAGCTCGCCGCGCGCCTATCCGGCGTCCGGCTGCTGCTGGTCGGAGAAAGCCATACCTCGGCCGAATCTCACCGCGTTCAGCTCGCGGCCCTCGAGGCCCTCGTCGCCGCCGGCCGGCGCCCGACCGTGGGGCTCGAGATGTTCCCCGGCGGCACGCGGCTCGACTTCGGTCCCTGGCGCCGCGGGGAGGAAACCGAGGAGGCCTTCGTCGAACGGATCGGGTGGTTCGAACACTGGGGCTACAACTGGGGTTATTACCGCGAGATCTTCCTGTTCGCGAAGGAGCACGACCTGCCGGTGATCGGCTTGAACGCGCCGCGCGCCGCCGTCACCGCCGTGCGCAGCAAGGGCTTCGCGGGACTGACCGAGGCGGAGCGCGTGGGCCTGCCCGAGCGCATCGACACGACCAGCGACGACCATCGGACGCTGCTGCGTGCCTTCTTCGGCGCCGACGACCCTACTCACTCGGTCTCCGACGACCTCTTCGGCCGCATGGTCGAGTCCCAAACCACCTGGGACGGCACCATGGCCCACCAGGCCATCGCCCCCCTTGCCACGGCGCCCGCCGAGGCGATCGTGGTGGTGCTGGTCGGGTCCGGGCACGTGATCTACGACGTCGGCATCGCCCGCCAGGCCCGCGCCTACGGCTTCACCGGGGCGATCGCCAGCCTGGTACCAGTGCCGATCCGCGACGACGAAGACCAGCCGGTGACCCAGGTTCGCGCCTCCTATGCGGACTTCTTGTGGGGGGTCGCTGCTGAACCGGAGACCCGCTACCCGGAAATCGGGTTGTCCACGACCGAGCTCAAGCGCCCCGACGGCACCACCCGGCGCAAGATCCTGTTCCTCGACCCGGAATCCCGGGCCGCCAAAGCCGGCCTCGCCGCGGGCGACGTCCTCCTGACGGTGGACGGCATCGACGTGCCGGACCGCCCCGCCCTGAACCGGGCCTTGACCCGCAAGCGTTGGGGCGACCGCGTGATCGTGGAGGTCGAACGCGGGACCGAGCGTTTGCGCTACGAAATCGTTCTGCGGCGCGAACCGTAAGAGGGGCGCAGCAAGCAGCGCCCCTACGGAAAATGACATT
>JANRLG010000245.1:0-14089 GCA_033762835.1 Thermoanaerobaculia bacterium | reverse complement strand
GTCGATGGTCTGGGCTTGGATCTTCCACGGCGAGGTTCCGGGCTGGCCGACCATTCTCGGCGGTGGGTTGATTCTGGCCTCGACGGTGGGGCGCACGCGCACGGCTTGACACGGCGAGAACGCCCCACCAACGGATACAATCCCCGCCATGCCGACGTCCGTGACTTGTTCCCGTTGTGCCCAGTCCAAACCCGCTCTCGCCCGCGCCCCCTACCCCGGCGCCCTCGGGCGCCAGTTGACCGAGTCCGTCTGTGCCGAGTGCTGGGACGAGTGGTCCAAGCGCGAAGTCATGGTGATCAACGAGCTGCGGCTGAATTTCATGGAGCCCGGCGCCATGGACATCCTGGCGCAGTACATCCGGGACTTCTTCTTCCTTCCTGCGCCGGACCCGAAGTGACGCTCCCGTCTCTGCCCAGAAAAGTTCTCTTCCGCCTCGGCTTGCTGCTTCTCGTTCTGGCCGGCGGTTTTCTGCTGCTCAAATTCACGTCCCTGGGCGAATGGCTGGATCGCGACCGGCTGTCGAGTGTGCTCGGGGAAGTACGCGCCCGCTGGTGGAGCCCGATCGCCCTCGTGGGCCTCTACGCGGTGGTGTCGCCGCTCGGCCTCCCGATCTCCCCGCTCATGCTGACCGGCGGCCTCGTTTTCGGCTTCCCGGGCATCCTGTGGAACATCGTGGGGGCCTGCCTCGGCGCCGTGCTCTCGTTCGCCCTCGGCCGCGTGCTGGGAGCGGACCTGCTGACTCATCTGTTCGGCCAACGGTTCATCGAGATCGAGAAGTGGATCGAAAAAAACGGCTTCTGGGCCCTCGTGCGCCTGCGCCTGCTGCCCGTACCGTTTCCGTTCATCAACTACGGCGCCGCCCTGGCGCGGGTGACCTGGCCGGTGTTCCTGGGCTCGACCGCCCTCGGGTTGATCCCCTCGGTGACCGTCTACAGCTACTTCGGCGCCGCGCTGGTGAAAGCCGTCGAAGGCGATCGCAGCGGCTTGCTGATGCAGCTCGGCAGTGCCGTCGTGTTGCTGCTGGCCTTGTCGTTCCTGCCCGGCTGGTGGCAGCGGCGAAAAGCGCGCGGCTGAATCACCACTCGCGGGCGACAAGGCTGCCCAAGATCACCGCGCCCAACCCGGCCGCCAAGTGCACGCCGACGTTGACCAGAGCCTTCACCGTCTCGCCACCGCGGATCAACAGCACCGTCTCGGCGCCGAAAGCCGAGTAAGTGGTGAAGGCGCCCAGAAATCCCACCACAAGCAGCAGCCGCAGCTCCGGCGAACCTGCCGCGCGAGTGGCCGGCCAGTCGTTCAGGAAGCCGATCGCGAAGCAGCCGAGCACGTTGACGACGAGGGTCGCCAGCGGGAAACGCTCCGCCGGCACCCAGCGGTAGACGGCGAGGCCCGCCAAGTAACGGGTCACCGCCCCGGCCGCCCCACCGGTGGCGACGAGCAAGAGGGTTTTCATGGTGGCGGGAGTTTAGCGGCTATACCGCTCCCCGACCCTCCGGTACGCCTCCCGAAACGGCACTCCTTCTTCCAGCACCAGCCGGTAGGCCTCTTCCGTCGCTCGCAGCTCTGGCACCAGCACCAGGTTCTCGGGCACGAACTCCACGTCCGGCAGGGTCCGCTCGAGAATCGACAACGTCGCGGCGACGAGATCGAGCGTCCGGAAGAGCGGGGCTTTCAGGCCTTGCAGATCCCGGTGATAGCCGGAGGGCAGTTTGGCCGGGATCGCCAGGGCTTCGACCAGGGCGCCCAGGGCCGTCGCCCCCCGACCGCGGATCAGCTCGAAGACGTCCGGGTTGCGCTTCTGGGGCATGATCGAGGAGCCCGTGGTCATGGCCGCGGGCAGGCGCACGAAGCCCAGCTCGCGGCTCGCGAACCACACCAAGTCCGCCGCGGCGCGGCCGAGATCGGTCATCAACACGGTCAGCTCGAAAAGCACCTGGGCCTCGGCCTTGCCGCGCGAGAGCTGGACGGCGGTGACCGGCTCCTGGGTGCGCGCGAACCCGGCGCGGCGGCGGGTTTCTTCACGGTCCACGGGCAGGAGCGGCACGCCGTAGCCGGCGGCGGAGCCCAGGGGGTTCTGGTCCAGACGACGCCGGCAGGCTCGGAGCCCGGCCGCGTCGTCCCGGATCTCCGCCGCGTACCCTCCGGCCCAAAGGCCCACCGAGCTGGGCATGGCGGGCTGCAGGTGGGTGTAGCCGGGCAGCGGCAGCGCACCCTGGCGTTCCGCGATGCCGTCGAAGGCCGCCGCCACCGCATCGGCCTGGGCCGCGAGGCGTTCGACTTCGGCCAGCAGGTAGAGCCGGAGAGCGGCCAGCACCTGGTCGTTGCGCGAGCGCCCGAGGTGCACGCGGGCACCGGCTTCGCCAATGCGCTCGACCAACCGCCGTTCGAGGGCGGTGTGGCAATCCTCGTCCGCGAGCTCGACTCGCCAGGCCCCGGCCGCGTGCTCCGCCGCCAGCTCCTCAAGCCCCGTTGAAATCGCCGTTACGTCGGCCGGGCTCAGCAGCCCCACGGCACCCAGCATCTCGGCGTGGGCGATCGAGGCACGGACATCGAATTCCACCAGGCGATCGTCGAGGCGATGGTCCTCCCCGGCCGTGTAGCGCAGCACCTCTTCGTCGAGGGCCACGCCCTTGTCCCAAAGCCGGCTCATGCCGCGGCTTCCAGTGCTCCCGCGGCCCAGGCGCGGATCAGACGGAGGTAGAAGTCGACGCCCGCGAGGATCTCGGCCTCGGTGACGTATTCGTCCGGCCGGTGAGAGCGCGCGCTGTCCCCAGGGCCGCATTTCAGTGCCGGTAGGCCACCCAGCAGCGCCATGTCCGACAACGTCGCCGAGCCGTAGAGCCGGGCCTCGGGGCGCGCCGCCCGGGCCGCCGCCACGAGCGGCGACGCCACCGGGATCTCGCAGGGACGCAGGCGGTCCGAAACCACCCGCACGGCGCACCCGGGCGCGGCGGCGCGCACGCGGGCCAGGATCTCGTCGATCGCCAGAGCGGGCGTCGTGCGCACGTCGAGGATTGCCGTGGCCTCGCCGGGCACCACGTTGTTGGCCGTGCCGCCCTGGAGCCGAGTGGGTTCGAGGGTGGTCGGCCCGAGGGCCGGGTGGTCCGGGGCCAACGAGATTGATTCCAGCCCCACGAGCCCGCGGGCGAGCTCGCGCACGGCGTTCTTCGCCCCCAGGCTGGCGGCGTGGGCGGCGTGGCAGCTGTCGCCCTGGGCAGAGAGCTCGAGCACCAGGAGGCCCTTTTGCGAGGTCGCCAAATCGAGTCCCGTGGGCTCCCCCACCACCACCGCCACCGGCGTCTGGTTCCGGTTCGCGAGCTCTTCAAGCACCCGCGCGGTGCCGGTGCCACGGGTTTCTTCTTCCTCCACCAGCGCCAGCGCCAGCGTGAAAGGCAGGTCGGCCTCGACGAAGGCCAGGAAGGCCGCCGTCATGGCCACCACCGAGGCCTTGGCGTCGTTGGCCCCGAGGCCGATCACGCGGCCGTTTTCGACCCGCGGAGTCCAGGGGTCCGCCGTCCAGCCGGGCACCGGAGGCACGGTGTCGAGATGGGTGTCGAGCAGCAGCAGCGGCCCGTCTCCCAGGATCGACAACAGCGAGTTGCCCAAGCGGGTGACCGCGGCGCCGCGCCGAGTCAGGAAGTCGGCCAGGAGATCCGCCAGCGGCCCCTCCTGGCCCGACACCGACGGCGTCGCCACGATTTCCCGGTGCAGGGCCAACAGACGTTCGGGCGAGAACTTCACGGCAGGGCCTCCGCCAACTCCATCGCTTCGGTCTCGGCAGCGCGCTCGGCGGGAGCCAGGGAGCCGATCGTGGCTACGACCAGTGTGCCGACGCCTTGGTTCGTGAAGATCTCGGCCAACAGGCCGCCGGGGCGTTCGTAACCGAGCACGTGGACACGCGCCACGCCGCCCGAAAGCGCCCGCTCGATGGCCGCCACCTTGGGCAACATGCCGTTCTGGATGGCACCCGCGGCGCGAAACTTGTCGAGCCCGATCAGGTCCAGGTAGGGCACCAGGGAGCCCGCGTCGGCGACGTCCGCGAGAATCCCCGGGGCGCCCGAGAGGAACATCAGCTTGGCCGCCCCGAGGGCAATGGCGAGCTCCGCCGCCGCGGTGTCGGCATTGACGTTCAACACGTGGCCGCCTTCGTCCGCCGCGATCGGGCTCACGATCGGCGCGAAACCGGCGTCGAGCAGAGCGGTCAAGACGCGGGGGCGGATGTCGATCAGGTCGCCCACGAAGCCGTAGTCGACCATCTCGTCGCCCTTGGCCACGGGCGCCCGGCGCCGCGCCCCGAGCAAGCCGGCATCGACGCCCGATAGGCCTACCGCGGGCAACCCGGTGCGCCGGGCCTCGGCCAGGAGGCGGGTGTTGACCGCGCCGTTCAGGCCGCAGATGGCGGCGTCGAGGGCCACGGCGTCGGTCACCCGGCGGCCGTCGACGAACACCGGCTCGGCGCCGAGAGCCCGCGATAGGGCCGACACCCGGGCGCCGCCGCCGTGCACGAGCACGGTACGAATCCCCAGCTCCCAGAGCGTGGTCAGTTGGTCGATCAGTTGGCGCACGGCGCCCGGCTCGTCGAGCGCCCCGCCGCCCACTTTCACGACGAAAGTCTGGCCGCGGTAGAGGCGCAGGTACGGGACCGCCTCGGTCAAGGCGGTGACCGTTGAGGTGTTGGATCCCTTCTCGTAACGGTTGGGCATGGTGAAGCTCCTTCAGGCGGACTTGAGCAAGCGATGCAGCAGGGCCATCTGAGCCCACATGCGGTTCTCGGCCTGGCGCACGACAACGCTCCGCGGGCCGTCGAGCACCTCGTCGGCCACGACGACGTTGCGCCGCACGGGCAGACAGTGGAAGAAGCGGGCGTCGGCCGCAGTCGTCCGGAACCAGTCGTTGGTCACGCACCAGTCCCCGAGGCCCGCGCGCAACGCCGCCTCCGCCGCGCCGTCGCCGTAGACGGCCGGGGACGACCAAGACTTCGCGTAGATCCCCACGGCGCCTTCGAGGGCAGCCGAGCGGTCGTCGGTTTCCCACACGGTGCCGCCCGAAAGCTGCGCCGCCGCGTGCGCCTTGGCCATCACGGCCGCCGGCAGGGCGAACGGCTCGGGGCGCAGCACCACCACTTCCATGCCGCGATAGGCCGCCATGTGCAGCACCGCTGCTGGGACCGCGAGAGGCAACGGCTTCGGGTGGTTGGCCCAGGACAACACCAGCTTGCCGCGGCGGGGCACGGCGAAGTCGTCCAAGGTCTTCCAGTCGCCCAGGGCCTGGCACGGGTGGTCGATCGCGGACTCAAGATTGAGCAGCGGCTTGGAGCACGTCGCGGCCATGGCCCGGAAGGTCTCGTCCGCCAAGTCCGCCGCCAAGTCCGTGCCGCCCGCGAAGCTGCGGATCCCCAAGGCGTCGGCATAGGACGCCAGCACCGGGATCGCCTCGCGCACGTGCTCCGCAGCGGCGCCGTTCATGACCGCGCCTTGCCGGGTTTCGAGCAGCCAGCTGCCCGCACCAGGCGAGATCACGAAGCTCGAGCCCCCGAGGCGCGCCATGCCCGACTGAAACGAGGCCAGAGTCCGGAGGCTCGGGTTCATAAAGAGCAAACCCAGAATCTTGCCCGCGAGGGCCTGGGGCTCGGGGTGGACTTCGAGGCGGCGGGCGAGAGCCAACAGCTCTTCGACCTGGGGCAACTCGAGATCGGCGAGGGACAAGTAGTGCTTCACGGGGTGATCTCCGACAACGCTTGGACGAGGAGGTCGACCGCCTCGTCGGGCAGGTTCAGGGGCGGCAGCAAGCGAACGACGTGGGGGTCCGCCGAGCCGCCGGTGACGATGCCGCGCGCGAGCAGCTCGGACACGATCGTCTTGGCCGGCCGGGTCGTGCGCAGGCCCAGGAGCAGGCCCCGGCCCTGGACGGCCGTCACCGGGCCGACGAGACAACGGGTCCGCAGCTCGCCCGACAGGCGCTCCACGCGGGCGAGGAATCCGGGAGCTTCGAGGGCGTCGATCACGGCCGCGATCGCGGCACAGACGACCGGTCCTCCGCCGAAGGTGGTGCCGAGGTCACCGATTCTGAGCCCCGCGGCGAACGCCTCGGAGGTCAGCACGGCGCCCGCCGGCAGGCCGCCAGCCAGGCCCTTGGCGGTGGTCAGCAAATCCGGGGTCACCCCGACGGCCTGAGCGACGAACGGGGACCCACTGCGTCCCATGCCGCACTGGACTTCGTCGAAGATCAACGCCGCCCCGGCCGTCGTGGTCAGCGCGCGGGCGGCCCGCAGGTAGTCCGCCCCCAGGTCCACCGCCCCGCCGACGCCCTGGACGGGCTCGAGGATCAGCGCCGCGGCACCGACGAGGGCCGCTTCGAGGGCCGCGAGGTCACCCCGCGGTACGAAGGTGACGTCGAACGGCGGGCGCGGAAAGCCGTACCACTTGCCGGCCCCCCAGGTCACCGCCGCGGCGCCCGCGGTCCGACCGTGGAAGGCCCCTTCGAGGGCCACCACGCGCTCCCGGCCGGTTTTGCGGAAGGCCAGGCGCAAGGCGTTTTCGTTGGCCTCGGCGCCGCTCGACACGAAGAAGACACGCTCCAGCCCCACGGGACCGAACCGCGCCAGCCGCTCCGCGGCCCGCGCCCGCACGGCCAAGGGCACGACGTTCGACTGGAAGACGAGCTCCGAAGCTTGACCGGCGATCGCCGCCGTCAGCCCCTGGTGGCCGTAACCGAGCAGGGCCACGGCATGGCCGCCGTAGAAGTCGAGCACGCGGCGACCGTCGGCGAGAAGAAGCCACGGGCCGTCACCGGCCACCGGTTCGATCGCCAGGTGGTCGTAGACCGGTAGGGTGTACCGCGCTTCCGTGGCGGCGGCGCTTTCGAGAGTCTCTGCAAGCATCGTCGTCGTTTCCTTCCGTCGTCTAAAACCAGCCGAGCCCGGGCCGCTCGAGTCCCCAGGTCTCCGGCCACCCGGCCAACCGGTTGAGCCACTGCAAGGCGCCGCCGGCGGCGCCCTTCACCAAGTTGTCGAGGGCCGAGATCAGCACGACATGGTCGCCCTCGACGGCCACGGACAGATGGCAGTGGTTGCTCCCCACGACATCCGGCAACTTCGGCGGCGTCGCCGCGACGCTCACGAACGGCGAGCCGGCGTAGGCCGCCGCCAGCACCGCCAGCAGCTCCGCCGCCGTCGCCGGGGCGGCGAGCTCGGCGTGGATCACCGTGTAGATGCCGCGCGCGTGGGGGCCGGCCTGGGGCACGAAGAACAGCTCCGGCTCGACTCCCGCGGCGTCCGCCAGCAGGCTCTTCATTTCCGGCGCGTGGCGGTGGGCCAACGGCTGGTAGGCGAAGACAGCGCTGCGCCGGGCCGGGTGATGGGTGGTCGCTGTGGGCGTCCGCCCGGCACCGGTCGAACCCGTGATGGCCGACACCGCGAGCCGCGGCGAAATCACCCCCGCGGCCAGCAGGGGCCGCGCAACCAGCACGACCGAAGTCGTGAAGCACCCCGGGTGGGCGATCGGACCGCTCGTTCCGGCGGCAGCGTGTTCGGGCACGGCGCAGGTGAACTGCGCGAGGCGCGTCGGCGCCCCGTGGGTATGACCGTAAACGGCCTGGTACCGCTCCGGATCGCGGAAGCGGAAGTCCGCCGAGACATCGACCAAGAGCAACTCGCGACCGTCGGATTCGGCCTCGGTCAGCAGGCCGTCCAGGAGTGTCGCCGAGGCGCCGTGCGGGGCCGCAGACAAGACCCCTGCTCGGGGATGCCGGGAGAGCCACGAGCGCGCCGCGTCGAGGGACTGGAAGCTGAGCCCGGGGTAGGCGGACGCGAGATGCGGGAACACCTCCACCACCGCTTCGCCGCCCTGGCTCTGGGAGATGACGACGACCTCCCCCGCTCCCGGATGGCCCACGAGCAGGCGCAGCAGCTCCCCAGCGACGTAGCCGGAGCCGCCCACCACGAGAATCGGTAAGAGCTGGCTCACGCCGCCGCTCCGTTGCGAATCGGAATCCCCAGGTGTTCGGCCACGCGCGCCGCGAGGCGGGCACCCCCGCTGCGTGCATTGATCGCGGGCACCCCGGTCGATTCCTCGATCAAGCGCGTGCCGACCTCGTTGTCCGTGGCGGGGCCGGTCACCGCCGCGGGCACGATGCCCCAGCGGTCGGCCAGCAGCTTGACCCCGCCCCAGGCCGCCACCGGATCGTTGGCGGCCAGCACGACCGCCCCGAAGGACGCCCGGATGGCCGCTTCTTCGAGGATCGCCGCCACGCCGTAGGTGCCGAGCAGGCCGTCACCCATTTCGACCACCAGCGCGTCGGGCCGGCCGGCGGCGAGCCGGGTGGCGAGAGTACGGTAGACCCCGGGCGCCGTCGCCGCGGTGGTGGTCACCACTCCCAGGTCGGTGAACAACCCCGTCCGCCTCGCCCCGGCGTCCTCGAGCGCCAACACGTCCCGCCGCAGGGACACGCCGGTGGCCTTGAAGCCATCGATCGTCCAGCCGAGGTGGGAGAGCTCGAAGACCAAAGACGCCGCGGCCGCCGTCTTGCCGCAGTTCATACACGAGCCCACGAAGGCGATGACCGGCACGCCGCCCGTCACCAGCGCGGCCCCCGGGTCCAACCGCTCTTCGCCCACCCGCGCCACCACCCCCACGCGCTCGCCGAGTGTCGGGAACTCGAGGACCGCGCCCAGGACCTCGCATTCGAAGGGTGGGCCGAGGTCGGCATTGACCGAATCGCAGATCCCGATCACCCCGCCCATGTTGAGCAGCTGGACGCGATCCCCGGGTGCCAGCCGATTCGGGATGTGACCGGCGTAGCCGAAGAGCGCCATGCGCTGGCCGAGCGCCCCGGCCACGATGTCCCCCCGCTTGACCTGGGCCATCCGCCCCGAGGGCAACTCGAGTTGGCTGTACGTCGTCTTGTCGGTCAGCACGCGCACCGCTACCACCACCCCTTCTTCGCAGGGGATTTCCGGCGACAGCCAGACCTCCGGCGGCAGAGACCGAGCCCGGGTCACCGAGGCGATCTTGTCGAGCCGTACGGATTTCACGACGTCACCTCCGCCGCCGCCAGCTTGCCGGCGCGGGCATGGAGCTCCCCAGGTAGGGCCACGATGCGCGAGAAGCCGCGAGCGTCCGCCGCCGTCCACTCGCCGGAGGCTTCGCCGTAGATGCCCCGCGAGGCGTTCTTGAGCGACCACGGCGACGACACGCCCTCAACGAACACCTGGCCGGTGCGGAAGAGCAGCGAGACGTCGCCCGTGACCCGTGCCTGGGAGGACGTCAGCAGGGCCTCGATGTCGCGCGCCGCGGGTTCCAGGTGCTGGCCCTCGTGCACGAGGTCGCCGTAGACCGCCGCCACGGTTTCTTTGATCCGCAACTGGCGGCCCGTGAGCACGAGCTTTTCGAGCTCGCGGTGGGCGGTGAGCAGCACTTCCGCCGCCGGGGCTTCGTAGGCCACGCGGCCCTTGATGCCGAGGATGGTCTCGCCGAGGTGGATGCCGCGGCCGAGGCCGAAAGGCGCCGCGGCGGCCTCGACGGTTTCGAGCAGTGTCACCGGATCGAGCGCCAGGCCATCCCAGGCCACCGGCACGCCGGCCTCGAAGCTGAGCCGGTGGCGCTCGGGCGCCCGCGGCGACTCGAAGGCGCCCCTCGTCAGCACCCAGGCCGCTTCCGGCAGGGGCGCGACGGTGTCGAGGGTCTCCTGACCGCCGATGGTGACGCCCCACAGCCCGCGATTGACCGAGTACGCGGCGCCGAACGCCGGCACCGGCAGGCCGCGGGCTTCGAGGTAGGCCACTTGCACCGGTCGCGGCTGGGGCTCGTCGCGCACCGGCGCGAGGATTTCGAGGCTCGGATCGAGGGTACGCAGAGCGACCTCGAAGCGCACCTGGTCGTTCCCCGCCGCGGTCGAGCCGTGAGCCACGGTCCGGGCCTTCCGCTCCCCCGCCACCCGCGCCACCACCGCGGCTTGAACCCCTCGCTCGGCGCCCACGGACAGCGGATAGGTCTGGCCCCGCCGCACGTTGCCGAAGATCAAGTAGCGCAACACGCGCTCGAAGAACTCGGCCCGGGCGTCGACCAACACGTGGTCGACGGCGCCGAGAACCCGCGCGCGCTCCGCCAGGTCCGCCGCCGCGGCGCGGTCGAACCCGCCGGTGTCGACAGTGACGGCCACGACAGGCCGACCGAACCGTTCGGCCAACCACGGAATACAAAATGAGGTATCCAGCCCGCCTGAGAAGGCGAGCACGATCGTCTCTGACATCGGCTCATCGCTCCTGGGGAACTTGCTCGAGGCGCTCGAGCAGGCGTTTCTGATCGGCGGGCGACGCGGTCGCCACGAAGATGGTGTCGTCCCCCGCCACCGTGCCGACCACCTCGGGCCAACCCGCGTGATCGAGGGCGAAGGCGACGGTCTGGGCGGTGCCGACATCGGTGCCGAGCACCGTCAAATGCGGCCCCGCGGTGCGGACCCGGCGCAAGAAGTGGCGAACTTGGCTGAACCCTGGTCCCCGCTCGGCGGCCTCGGCAGCATTCAGCGTGTACCGCCCGCCGATCCAAGCCACCCCGAGTTCCTTCAAGTCCCGGCTGACACTCGATTGGGTGGCCAAAATGCCCACGGACTCCAAGCGCGCCACCAGCTCCTGCTGATTGGCGATCTCCTCACCCTCGAGGATCGCGACGATCGCTCGCCGCCGCGCCTTTTGTCCTTCCCGATCCGTCGGCATCGACCTCTCTCCTCGGTGATCCGCAAAAACATGCGCATAGTAATGCAGATTGGTGAGATGTCAAGAGGGAGGGGAAGGCCTCAGCGGCGAGGCGGCCGGCACGAAGGCCGACCGCTACCCGTAAACCATTTCTTTTCTTGAGGTAGCTGCCGACCTTGAGGTCGGCCGAAAGACTACTGCCCGGCCCGCGCCGCCAACTCCCCGAAGCCCTTGGCCGCGGCCTCGCGGGCTACGGCCGCACGGCGAGCGGCACCTTCGGCACCCGGTTCGAAGGCGGCGAGGGCGAGGCTGGCTTCGAGGCGGGCTTCGAACCAACCCACGCGCTCCGCGTCCGCCAGTGCGGCGCGGACTTGGCGTTCGGCCTCGGGGCGGGGGGTGGAGCGGGGGGCGAGGACGAGGGCCAGGGCGAGACGTCCGCGGGCCGACTCGCCGCCTTCCGCCAGCTCGCGGGTGCGGGTGAAGGCTTCACGGGCGGCGGCTCCCCGGCCCTGACGCTCGGCCGCTTCCCCGGCCAGGGCGAGGGCCTGGGCTTGATCGAGGGTGGCGCCTAGGCGGGCAAATTCTTCCGCGGCGGCGCGGGCTTCCGATTCGGCGGCCACGAGATCGCCCGCGGCGCGCTCGAGGGCGGCCAGGGCCAGGCGGCTCGCCCCCTCTTGGCTGCGCTCGCCGAGCTCCCGCCGCAGAGCGAGGGCGGCGGTATGGCCGGTGCGGGCCGCGCCGAAATCTCCGGAGCGCACCAGCACCTCGGCGAGTGCGAACCGAGCCAGGGCTTCGAGGCTCTTGTTGCCGACTTCCAGGGCGACCTTGAGGGCTGCCTCGGCGCGCTCCCGAGCCGCCGGCAAGTCGCCCTGATCGAGCAACACCGCCGCGAGCCCCGCGAGGGACGCCGCTTCCCCACTGCGTTGGCCGAGTTGGCGGCGCAGGGCGAGGGCCTCCTCGTGACGGCGCCGCGCCCCCGGCAGGTCGCCTTGCTGGCGTAACACGCTGCCCAAGGTGTCGAGCGCGGCGGCTTGGCCCGGCACGTCGCCCAGGTCGCGCCGGATCGTCAACGAACGCTCGAGCATCTCGCGGGCCTTGCCGACCTCGCCGCGCACCGCCAGGCCCGCGGCGAGATTGCCGAGCGCGTGGGCCTCCCCCGGGCGATCGCCCAGCTCCCCCACCAAGTCGAGCACCTGATCGTAGAGCTCCAGGGCTGCCGGTAGCTCCCCTTGACGGCGCAGGACGACCGCCAGGTTGTTGAGCAAGCCGGCCTCGGCGTAGCGATTGCCGATCGTGCGGTACTTGCCGAGGGCTTGTTCGAACAGGCGCACCGCCCCGGGTAGATCGCCTTGGTCGTAGAGCAAGTTGGCCGACTGACCGAGCGCGTCGGCGACGCCGGCCGAATCTCCGGCTTCCGCGAACAAGCCCCGCGCGGCCTCGCAAGCGGCCCGGCCGTCGTCGAGCCGCCCTAGTTGGCGCAGAGCGCGGCACGCGGAAAGCCGCGCCTGGGCGGTGATCGCGCGCACGCCGCGCGCGGCGGCCGCGGTGGCGGCCCGTTCCGCCAATTCCAGCTGCCGCGCGAAGTCCCCGCCGGCCTCGGCGAGGGCCGCCTCGGCGAGATCGATCCGCGGCGCCTCGGCGGCGGCGGCGGGCAGTTGGCGCACCTGTTCGAGCGTGGCGCGCGCTTCCTCGCCCTGCCCCGCGATCCGCTCGGCCGCGGCCAGGCGGAGACGGTGGTCGAGGTCGTCGGGAAAGGCGCGGACCAAGGAGCGGTAGATCTCGGTGGCACGCTGCCAGTCCCGCGCCGCTTCCGCCACGCGACCTTCGATCAGCAGACGCTGGTCCTGCGGCAGGTTGCCCGCGAGCTCGAGCGCCCGGCGCGCGGCCTCTGCCGACTTGGCCTCGTGGCCGAGATTGGCCCAGGCCGTGGCCAGCGCCGCGTGGACGAGGGCGTTGTCCGGGTCCAGCGTGGCCGCCCGCTCGAGAACCTCGCGAGCCCCGGCGGCGTCGAAGGCCGCTAGGCGTTCGAGGCCCGCTTCATACAGCGCAGCCGCTTCCGGGTGGGTCGGCGAGCCCGGCCCACCGGACCGCGGCACCCAGGCCAGAGTCGGTTCCGCGGCGGCCGGGGGCGCCGGTGCGACCGCCGGCGGCGGGGTCGTCGCGAGCAACTCCTCGCGCAGGGCCTGCTCCTGACGCCAGGACTGGATGCGGTAGGCGAGCACGCCGAAGGAAACCAGAATCAAAGCCGCGAGCCCGACGAGCTTCGCCCAGCGGCCCCGGGTCTGCGCGGGAGCGGAAACGGGAATCACTGGCGCCGGCGGAGGTGCCGCCACCGCTTGCTCTTCGAGCGCGCGCACGAGCTCCGCGGCGGAGGGAAAGCGATCTTGGGGTTCGCGTTCGAGGCAGCGCAAAATGGCGCCTTCCCAGCGGGCGTCGACACCCTTCGACAGCTCCCGCGGCGAGGGCGGCGCCTCCTGGAGCCGCTTGACCGCCGTGGCCAGGGCGGTGTCGCCCTGGAACGGCACCCGGCCGGTCAGCATTTCGAACATCACGATACCCAAGGCATAGAGGTCGGTCGCCGGGCTGGTGGCGCCGCCCACGAGCTGCTCGGGAGCGATGTAGGCCGGGGTCCCGAGGAAGAACCCGGCCGCCGTCATGGTCGCCCCGTCGCCTTCGCCGGTTTCGGTTCGGGCGAGACCGAAGTCGGTGACCACGGCCCGCTCAGCACCGTCCTTGCCGGGCTCGAGCAACACATTGGCGGGTTTGAGGTCCCGATGCACGACCCCAACGTCGTGGGCGGCGCCCACCGCGGCGGCGATCTGCCGGACGATCGGCAGGGCCTGGTCGGGAGTCATGGCGCCCCCCCGGGCGATGCGTGCCGATAACGTTTCGCCGACCAGCAACTGCATGGTCAGGAACACCGTTCCCGGTGCCCCGGGCGTCGGCGAAGGGTGGTGCGCGAGGTCGAAAATGCGGCAGACGTTCGGGTGGGTGACCCGGCGCGCGAGCTGAATCTCCCGCCGAAAGCGCTCCAGCGCCTCGGGTTGCCGCGCGACATCGGTGCGCACCGTCTTCGCGGCCAGCCGGCCACCGAGCTCGAGATCCTCGACCTCGTAGACCTCGCCCATGCCGCCCTCGGCGAGGAACCGAATCACCCGATACCGCCCCGCGAGCACGTCCCCGGCCGCGAACGCCGCCACCCGCGGGCCACTGCCGGGCAGCGGCCCCATCGGCGTCGTCGCCTCGCCCCCTACCAAACTCGGCGTCGGCAACCCGGCCGCTAAACTGGGCGTCGGACGGCTCACGGGCAAACTCGGATCCGCTGAAGTCGCCGTCGGCCGCGCTCCCGGCCAGTTCACCGCGAACACCGTGGCGCAGCTCGTACACGTCAGCTTGATC
>JANRLG010000244.1:0-8105 GCA_033762835.1 Thermoanaerobaculia bacterium | reverse complement strand
CACGTTCGGCAACCTGAACGCCGGCAACTACTCGGTCCGTGTGGTGGCGGCGACGCTTCCTGCGGGCCTGGCTCCGACCTTCGACCTCGACGGGATCGGGACGGCGAACACCGCGTCCTTCGCCCTCGCGGCGGGTCAGACCCGGACGGATGTCGACTTCGGGTACCAGCAACCGCCGGCGAACGGGAGCCTCGGTGATCGGGTTTGGAACGACCTCGACAACGACGGCGTCCAGGATGGCGGTGAAAACGGCATCAACGGCATCACCGTGCAGTTGCTCAACGCGGGCGGCACCGTGATCGCCACGCAGGTGACGGCTGGCGACGGCAACTACAACTTCACGGGCCTCGCCGCGGGCACCTACTCGGTGCGCGTGGTGGCCGCCACGATCCCGGTCGGCTTCTTCCCGACCTACGATCTCGACGGCCTCGGGACCTTGAACATCGCGACCGTCACCCTGGCGAACGGCCAGAACCGGACGGACGTCGACTTCGGGTACTGGTGCCCGCCGGGCAAGGGCTCGATCGGTGATCGCGTGTGGAACGACCTCGATGCCGATGGCGTCCAGGACGCCGGTGAGCCGGGCTTGAACGGCGTCACCGTCGAGCTACTCGATGCCACCGGTGCGGTGCTCGCGACCCAGGTGACCGCCGGCAACGGCAACTACCTGTTCCCGAACCTCGCCACCGGCAACTACTCCGTCCGCGTGGTCACGGCCACGCTGCCCGCGGGCTTCGCGGCCACCTTCGACCTCGACGGCATCGCCACCTTGAACATTACCGCGGTGTTCTTGGGTGACGGCCAGAACCGCACGGATGTCGACTTCGGCTATGCCAACGCGGCCATCTGCGTCGGTGGCGGGTCCCAGATCCTCCATCCGCCGAGCGGCGGCATCATCCCCTGGCCCTTCGGCCCGGGCATCGTGGCTTCCGCCGACCTCTACCTCGAAATCGTTCCCGACCCGGCGGGCGACTACGCGCGGTTCCGGATCGTGAACACCTCCCAGAACCTGCCGGAAAACGGTGAGGACTCGGGTCCGGACGCGATCTCGTTCAACCTGCCCTATAGCCTGACCGCGGCCAACATCACCGTGCTGGCTCCCTCGACTTTCAAAGAGCTGCGGGATGGCACGACCCCCGGCGACATCTTCGGGGAGTTCGCCTGGGAAGTCCGCCGCAACGAGCACAACGACACTCCGTTCGTGTTCGAGCTGCGGGTGCCGGGTGTCGACCTGACCGAGGCTGCCTTCGGCTACAACGCCCAGGGCCAGCGGTTCATCATGCGGATCAATGGCATCTTCTACAACGGCGAGAACGAAAACCGGGCTTTCTCGGGCTGCGTGCCCTCGAAGCTCGGTTCGATCGGCGACCGCGTGTGGGAGGACTACGACAGCGACGGTATCCAGGATGCCGGCGAGCCGGGCTTGAACGGCATCACCGTGCGCCTGAAGGACGCCCTCGGCAACGTGCTCGCGACGCAGGTGACGGCCGGCAACGGCAACTACCTGTTCGAGAACCTGGTGGCGAGCCCCTACACCGTCGAGGTGGTGGCGGCCACGGTTCCCGGCGGTCTGTTCCCGACCTACGACCGGGACGGCGTCGCTACGCCCCACGTGGCCACGGTCAGTCTCTCCGAGGGACAGAGCCGGACCGACGTCGACTTCGGTTACAACAAAGTCAAGCTGGGTTCGATCGGCGATCGGGTCTGGTACGACAACGACGCCGACGGGGTGCAGGACGCCGGTGAAGGCGGCATCAACGGCGTCACCGTGCAGCTGAAGAACAGCGGCGGAACCGTGATCGCCACCCAGGTGACGTCCGGCAACGGCAACTACCTGTTCACCGATCTGCTCGCCGGTACCTACACCGTCGAGATCAACTCGGCGACGCTGCCGGGCGGTCTCGTGCAGACCTACGACCTCGATGGTACGGGCACCGCTCACCAGGCGACGACGACTCTCACCGAAGGCCAGGACCGGACCAACGTCGACTTCGGCTACGCCAAGGTCGTCGGTGGCTCGATCGGCGACCGCGTGTGGTTCGACATCGACCGAGACGCCGTTCAGGATGCCGGGGAGCCGGGCTGGAACGGTCGGACGGTGCGGCTGCGCAGCGGTGGTGCGACCGGCACCATCCTCCAGACCCAGGTCACGAGCGGTGACGGCAACTATCTGTTCATCAACCTGGGCGCCGGCACCTACACGGTGGAAGTGGTCGTCACGGGCGTCGCGGACTTGGTCCGGACCTACGACCGCGACGGAACCTCCACCGCCAACCGGGCCACGGTGACCTTGGCGGCGAACCAGAATCGGACCGACGTCGACTTCGGCTACGCCATCAAGGTCAAGCCGATCCTCGAGTGCGTCATCGACAACAAGGACGACACCTTCACGGCCTACTTCGGTTATCAGAATTCAATGACCGCAGCGGTGCCGATCGCGGTCGGTTCGCGCAACAAGTTCTCGCCGAACCCGACGAACCGCAACCAGCCCACCGTGTTCCAGCCCGGTCGGACGCCCTTCTGGCCGAGCGCGGCCTTCTCGGTGACCGCCTCGGATTGGCAGACGTTGGTCTGGACGCTCGACGGCAAGACGGCCACGGCCACCGACAAGTCGACGCCGTGCTCCTACCACGTGTTCTTCGAGAAGGAGTGGGTGGATGCCGACGGCAACGTCTCGACGGTGCCTCCGGCGTCGATCGCTCCGGACTTCGAGATCTACGCCGAAAGCCAGATCGGCAAGGTCCACTGCTACTACCCGAAGGACTCGACCAAGCTGATCTGCGAGTACTGGAATCAGCAGCCTCCGGCGCTCGACAACAACGGCCTGTGGGTGCCGGTCGGGACCGAGTACTGGGTGACCGAGAAGAACCTCCCGGCGGGATGGAACCCGACGGGCGGGGTGGGCACCTTCCCGATGCCCAATGGTGAGTGCGTGCCGGGCCGCGACGGCTTCGAGAAGTACTGCACCCACACGGTGACCAACAGCCAGGTCCCCTCGTTGTGTGCCGATGCGGCGCTCTACGATCCGACCTGGGGCCAGTTCTTCGGCAACCATGCGATTTGGCTGCCCGAGATCGCGACCGATCTGGTGTTCGACCCGCGGGGTCGCCTCTACGAGTTCGACAACGGGTCGGCGCGCTTGACCGGCGTCGTCCGCAGCCTGTCGGACCCGAAGCTGGCCTTCGAAGTCGACCTGACCTTCACCGGGAAGACGACCACGGGTACGCCCCACAAGGAGCTGAAGCCGGCCGCCTACATCGAAAACGGCGGACCGGTCGATCCCGCGACCTGGTACTACTACGCGGATTGGGAAGGCTCCCTGATCGGCATCGACGACATGGCCGGCGCGGACGTCTGGATCTACTCCGACCTCGCGTTCCAGATCGGCTTTGGTGCCAGTGGCAAGAACGTGCGCTACGGTGGCTCCGGATGGCTCGGTTGGGACGTCAAGTCGCAGCCGAAGAACGGTACCAAGCTGCCGACGAAGGGTAAGGGCGACATCAACATCGACATCAAGGATTGCCCCCCGGTGATCTTGGCGCCGATTCCGAACTGACCCCCCCGCGCTCGTGGGAACGACCAGGGCAGGCCCCACGGCCTGCCCTTTTTTCATTTCCGAGGTTCCCCGCTCACGTTGCGTTAGGCTGTACACCCGTGAAGAGGACGTTCCAACGATGACCGAAGCTCCGCGCCGCCGCCCGCGTGACGACCGGGAGCCCGCGACCGCGGGCCGCCGGTACGCCGTGTCGGAATCGGTGCTGTTTCGCGAGCTCCAGGGCGAAGCGGTTCTGCTCGAGATCGAAAGCGGCGTCTACTTCGGTCTGAACGAGATCGGTTCGCGGATTTGGAATCTCCTGGTCGCCCACGGCGACCTCGAACGCGTCCTTACCGACCTGCTCGACGAGTACGACGTCAGTGAGAAGCGCCTCCGGGCGGACCTCGAGGCGTTTCTCGCGACTCTCGTCGAGCGCCAGCTCGTGAGGCGGCTGTGACGGCGACGCGCTGGCGGCGTCCAAGGACGCTCGGGGCGGGCGACTGGCGGCTGTTCGCCGAAGCCTGGTGGACGCTCCTCTGGCTTCAGCCGGCCAGCCGCGTACTCCCCTTCGCCTTCCTCGAACGCCTGGTGACCAGCCGCGGTCGTCTCGGTGAGACTCGCCCGGGAGCGTCCGCGCAGGCGGAGCGTGTGGGGGTGGCCGTGGCCCGAGCCGAGCGTTATCAGCCCTGGCGTGTGCGCTGCCTCGGGCGTTCCCTGACACTCCAGTTGTTGCTCGATCGTCGCGGCATTACTTCCGACATGCGTTTCGGGGTGCGCAAAGAGGGCGCAGCCCTCCAGGCCCATGCCTGGGTCGAGCACGAAGGCCGGCCGCTGGCGGAGTCGCCGGCCACCCTCGGCGCCTACCAGCCCCTGGAGAGAGCCCCCTAACGAGATGCCGGGTTTGGTGGCGGTCGTTTCGCTCGACGGGGGCGCGGTCGAAGACCAGGACCTCGCGAGCGCTCTCGTTGGGCTCGCTTCCCCCCGGGAAGAACGCTCCGCAATGTGGTTGGGAGGGGGCGTGGGCCTCGCGGCGACGGCTCTCGTGGCGGCTCACGGGCCACGCTCGCCGGTGGCCGTCGAAGGCCCGCTGGCCGTCGCCGTCGACGCCCGGTTCGACGATCCAGCGAGCCTCGGAGCGCGGCTGCACGGCGTCGGGGAGGCTTCCCGGTCGACCCTGTCGAACGCCGAGCTGGTGCTCGCGGCCTACCGCCGCTGGGGTCTCGACTGTCTCTCGGAGCTCGCCGGGGACTTCGCCTTCGTGCTCTGGGACGCCGAGCGCCGCCGGCTGTTCGCCGCGCGGGACGCCGTCGGTGTGCGGCAGCTCGTGTGGAGGCGGGAAGCGAATCGTCTGCTCTTCGCCTCGAGCTCGGGAGCCTTGCTAGGACTTCTCGCCCAGCCCCCCGAGCCGAACTGGGGGTTGCTGGCGGCCCAACTCGCCCGCAACTACGACCGTTGGCTCGAGGAAACGGCCCACCAAGGGATTCACCGCCTGCCGCCCGGGTTTCGTCTGACGGTCCTCGACGGCACCGTGGAGCGGCGACGCTGGGCCCGGCTCGGCGAACAGCCTCCGGGAGCCACCACGGAGGCGCAACACGTCGCGGCCTTTCGGGATGGTCTCGTCGCCGCCGTGCGGTCGCGGCTGGCGGCGCCGACCCCGGCGGGGCTGCTGGTCAGCGGCGGCCTCGACTCCTCGAGCTTGGCCTGCTTGGCTGCGCGCGAGGTCCCGGCGGCGGGGATCACCGGGGTCCGGCTGTACTCGATGGCTTTCGAGGACACCGCGGGAGCCGACGAGGCGGTCTACCGCGAGGCCGTTTTCGCCCATTGCCCGGCCCTACCGGCCGCCACGGTGCTTTGTGACGACCAGTGGGCACTGCGCGAGTTCGGCACCGAGGGCGGTTTCCCGCTCGACGAGCCCGAACGCGAGCTCACCCGCGCCCTGGTGGCCCACACGGTCCGGCAGGTGGTGGCGGACGGCTGCGGCGTCCTTCTGGGCGGCCACTGGGGTGACCAAGTGCTCGGCAGCGGCCACTACGCGGCACTGGGCGTGCTCCAGGACGTGCCGTGGTCGCGCCTCGGGGCCGAGTTGCCCCACTTCCGCCGTCATCACCGATACCCCACCGCGCTGCTCGCCGCCTGGGCCGTGCTGAGCCCGCTGATCGGGCCGGGGCCGCGGCGCTGGCTCACCGGCCACGGTCGCGAATCGGCCCGCTCGCGAACGTTGCTTCCCCCCCCGCCGCTGCCGACTCAGGGCGCCGTTCGGATTCATGCCGACCTGACCAGCGGTGTCACCGCCGCGGCCCTGGCCAATCTCGACCGCATTGGCCGGTGGCTCGGTATCGAGTGGCGTTTGCCGTTCCTCGATCGTCGAGTGATCGAGAGTTGCTTGGCTTTGCCGACGGCCCAACGCGCGGCGAACGGCGTTACGAAGCGGGTGCTGCGACGGGCACTGGAAGACGTGCTTCCGCAACCAATTCTCGAACGGCGGGGACGCGCGATTTTCGATGCCTTGGTCGAACGCGGACTCCGCTTGCAAGAGCGTGATAAGATCTCGGGGTTATTGCGCCATGCGCGCGTCGTGCACCTCGGCCTGCTGTCGTCAAAAGTGCTCGATTCTCTACTTTGCAATTACTTTGAACGGGAAATGAGACCGGTTCCGTATCGTGACCTTGCCAGCGTCTTGTGCGTCGAGGCGTGGTTGCGAAACCGGCTGTCCTCGAACGATCTCGAGGCGCCACCGGTCGCAGGGATCTGGGAAACCGGAGGCTGAATGGAACAGGGTCTGGAGGCATTGCGGTCGTCGGCGTCGCTCGACGGCTTCGAGGCGGGGGGTAGGCGGTATGAGACTCCGGAATTGCTGATCTACGGCAGCGTCGAACACCTCACCTTGGGTCCCGCGGGGGCTCTGACGGACTTTCCGGAGCCTGGGTACTCGTTCGCCGAGTGAAGGCCGAGTCGGTCACGACGCGAGGCTGCTGTTTCGGCCTAGATCTCGAAAGCGACTTCAGCTTTTCCTTTCCCCTGCCACCGGCCACCGGGGCGAACTGCGTCCGGGTGACTCGCGGTGAGCCGGTCACCGCGCGGGAACGTCGTAACGAAACCGTCCTGCATCGCAGTTCGGTGGCGCTTCCGAACGGCGAACCGCGTCTGACGCTCTCTCAGAGTTTGCACGCCCTTCACTTTCGGCTCGGGCAAGATCTCGAACTCGCCCTCGGCATCGAGGCCATCGAGTACCGGGCTCGGGCTCCGGAAGTCGCTTGGATGGTCGAGCCGGTCCTGTTGACCACCGGTCTCAGTCTGTTCCTCGAGCGCCGGGGTATCCTCGCCCTCCACGCTTCGGCGGTCGCCCTCGCGGGCGGCGCGGTGGGCTTTCTGGCCGCGAGCACCGGCGGCAAGAGTACGCTGGTGGCCTCCTACGTCGCGGCCGGCTTTCCCCTGGTGACGGATGACGTCCTGGCCCTCGATGACGGGCCACTAGGACCCGTGGTCCAGCCGAGTTATCCGCTGATCAAGCTCACCTCGGAAAGCGCCCGCCTGTTCGGCGAGCGGAGTTTCCCGCGACTCGTCGAGTCCTTTCCCGGCACGGCCAAAAACGCCGTGGTGGTCGGCCGTGGCGAGATCGGCCACTTCGCCGCCGAGGCCCTGCCGCTGCGCGGGCTCTATCTGCTCGATCGCCGGGACGAGGCGGTGGCGCCGACCACCGTGCCGGTGCCGCCTCGCGAAGCGGTCGTGGCACTCATCCGGCAGTCCTTCGCGCCGCGGCTGGTGGCGAGTCTCGGGTTGGCCCCGAACCGGCTCGATCGGCTCGCCCGCTGGCTGGGCAGCGTTTCGGTGCGGCGCTTGGTCTACCCGAGCGGCCTGCAACACCTGCCCGCCGTTCACGCCGCCGTGGCCGCGGATCTCGCAGGCCATAGAAACATCGACCTGTGAAATAGTTTCTCGTAATGAATCTCTCCGGGCTCGAGCCCACCCAAGCGATCCACGTCGAAAACGGGCCGTCCTGGTGGCCGATCTCCGAGCTCAAGCACTTCGGTGAAAGCGCGCGCATCCGGCGGTTGGTTCTCGCCTGGGCGGCGGTCCTGGCGATCGCGGTGTTGTCCGGGGTGCTCAACGTTACCCTGGGCTGGAACGGCGTGCCGCTTTCGCTGTTCGGTATCCCCTTTTCGGTGACGGTTTATCCGGCCTTCGTGCTCTCCGTGTTGGTCGCACTCTGGCTGGGGCCGACGTGGGGGGCCTTGCCGATCTACCTGGCGAATTTCGCGAGTGGCCTCGCCAGCGGCCTGCCGTGGACGATGAGCGCGCTCTTCGCGGTGGCGGGGGTCGTCGAAACACTGATTCTCTGGGGCTCCCTGGCGGCACTGCGGCTCGATCCGGACCTGCGGCGGATCCGCGACACGCTGTGGTTCGCCGCCGCCGGTACGGTGGCCGCGGTTACCGGCTCGCTGGGGGCGATCCTGTGGAACAACAGCCACGAGTTCACGCCGAGTCAGGGTCTGGCCATTTGGCGCGGCTGGGTGATCGGCGACCTGCTGATGCTCTTGGTCTTGGTGATGCCGCTGCTGCGCCTGCTGGG
>JANRLG010000243.1:0-1578 GCA_033762835.1 Thermoanaerobaculia bacterium | reverse complement strand
TCGAGCACGATGGCGTCGCCGTCGTTCGACTCCACCACGTCATGGACCTGAACGATCGACGGGTGGGACAACGATGCCGCCGACCTTGCCTCGCGGCGCAGGCGAGTCCGGGCGTCTTCATTGGCTTCGAGGTCGGTCCGGACCAGTTTGACCGCCACCCACCGCTCGAGGCGCTCGTCGAAGGCGCGATACACCTCGCCCATACCCCCGACCCCGAGGCGATCACCGAGGCGGTAGGGTCCCACGTACCGCGAGTCGTCCGTCACCGGTTGGGCCCTCGCGGCTCGATGCCGAGATCCTTCATGCGCCCGTACAGCGACGTCCGGGCCACACCGAGGACGCGGGCGGCCCGCTGAACCCGGCCTTCTTCGGCCGCCAAGGCCGCTTCGATGTCTTCGCGCGTCAGCTCGCTCGCCTCACGGTACGCCGGGCGGCTCGCCGCCGAGGCGCTGGCCACGGGACGCAGGGCCTGCTCCAGGCGCTCGAGCTCCGCCCAGGGCCGATCAGGATCGCCATCCCGCACCGCCACGGCCAACCGCCGGGCAACGTTCTTGAGCTGGCGCACGTTGCCCGGCCAGTCCAGGATTGCCAAGCGTGCCACCAGCCCGGCCGGCAGGACCGGGCGCCCCCCCGCTTCCCCCGCGAGGTGCTCGGAAGTGCCCAGGGCCGCCAGTTCGGCGACGAAGAAGTGCCGAAACAGACGGCCCCAGTCCTCGCGGCGCTCGGCGAGGGTCGGTACGACGAGCTCGTCGCCGGCCAGCCGATGGAGCAACGGACCACGGAAACGACCTTGAGCCACCTCGTCGGCCAGCCGCGCATCCGTTGCGGCCAACACACGGACGTGGATCCGGCGGGCTTCGTCCCCACCCACCGGACGGATCTCCGAGGTCTCGAGCGCGCGCAGGAGCAAAGGCTGCACTTCGGCCGGCGTCTCCCCGATCTCGTCGAGGAAGAGCGTGCCGCCGTCAGCGCGCCGGAACAAACCGGTGCGGGCCTGCTCGGCCCCGGTGAAAGCGCCGCGCACCGCCCCAAAGAGCTCCGCGGCCGCCAGCGTCGGCGGAATGGCCCCCATGTCCACGGCCAGAAAGGGTCCCGCACGCCGCGGACCCGCTTCGTGGAGAGCCATGGCGACGAGTTCCTTACCGGTCCCGGTGGCGCCACTCAGCAGCACCGGCACGTCGAGCGGGGCCAGTCTCCGAATGTCCCGCCGCAGCGTCACCATCGCGACGCTCTCGCCGACCAGACCATAACTGGGCAGATCTCCGGCGCCGAGAGGGTCGACCCGACCGAGCAGCAAAACCACGCGCTCGGCCAAGAGCAGAACGACGCCGCGGTCGAGGGCCGCGCCGTCGAGTTCCACCTCCGTTTCGACTCGGCGCCCGTCACAAACCAAGGCGTTGCCGCTCCCCCGAACGTCGAGGACGATCGAGTCTCGGGGCTTACCTGGCCGCAGCATGACCGGCCGGCGCGAGACGAAGATGTCCTCGAGCGGCCGACGTAGGCCGGACCCCGGCGGCGCGAAGCTCGGCTCGCTGCGACCCAAGGCCAGTGGCTCTCCCCGCGAGCAGGCCGTCCAGG
>JANRLG010000242.1:0-3851 GCA_033762835.1 Thermoanaerobaculia bacterium | reverse complement strand
CCCACAGGACGTAATCGACGCGGCCGTCGCCGTCCGGGAGACCCGTCACAGGGAACTCGCGGTCGCGCGGGGCGTCCAGGTTCCAGCCGGCTTCCCGCAGCAGGAGGTCGATGAAGGTGTCGCGGGTTTCGGCCTCGGTGTAGTCGTGGCTATCCGGGAGCTTCTCGGCCACCTTCTTGGCGGCGGCCACCGCGACGCGCAGCTCCTGGAGCTCGAGGTCGAGGGCGTCGTTCTTCGCCTGGGCAGCGGCGAGCTCGCGGTCACGTTCTTCGAGCCGAGCGGCAAGGCTCTGGAGCTGAGCGGCGGTGCGGCGAGCCACGACGGCCGGCGGTAGCGGCAGGCGCGCCGGGTCGAAGGTGAGGCCGGGCGCCGGGCGCTCGCCGCGGGCGTAAATGCGCGCGAGCCAGTAGAGGACGTGGAAGAGCTCGCGCACGGCGGCCAGGCCATCCACCGGGGGCACGGCCCGCGGCACGTGCACGGCGCGGATGCCAAGCAACACGATTGCCCGCGCCTTCGCGAAGACTCCCGGCCCGAGCAAGTTCTTGAATCGCGGCTCGTGCAGCCGGGCACTCAGGTTGTCCGCGTAGCTCCGCGGCAAGGAAGAGTCGAACCGATAGGCCCAAGCCACCGCCAGCTCCAAGGCCCGCCGAGCCTCGAAACAAGCCATCCGCGCATCCCCCAAAGCCATCCCCTCCGCCCGCCCCGCCGCCTCGAAAAGCTCCGGCCATTCCGTGGCAAGGAAAGAAAAGTGGCTCATGGCAACGGTACCTCTTTAAAAATATCTTTCAAAGAGACTTCTTCTGTCAAATAAGGAAAGAAGCCCGCCAAGACTACAGTCAGTGCAACCATGTCACGCACCTCAATCGGCCGAAGGGCACTCTTGGGTGTTCCAGCATGCCGAATTCCAGGGTAGTCCGAAGCGAAGCCATAGATCTTTTTGAGCGCCTCCCGCAGTGCTGAATGCGGAAAGGACTTTAGCTCGTTACAAATCGACCCAAGAGTGTCGCTCTTGATTCTCGGATCTAGAATTGCGAGGCTCTCCAGAAGAACGAACTGTTTACTGATGCAGCTCTTCAACCTCGTCTCAGAGAGACCATGACGGAGATCCGCCAAGGCCTCCTCAAAGTCAGCAAGAAGTCCAGCGATATGCGGCTCGAGGTCTGCAACGCCTTCGACCCTAGCCAGCAGTGCCGCGAACACCCCCGGTAAATGCAAGGAGAAGAAGCACGGAGGTCGCACATCGTATCTGCGCGCATATCTCTTGCAGAAACTTCTCAGCGACAAAGAGTATCTGCCAGCGAACCGTTCCCCTGCAGCCTCCAGCAAGACCGAGTACACCCTCTCGAAGAAACCGATGGCAGCCGCCTCACCAATAAGATCCTGGCCCTTGACCTCGGAAAAGGTGATTCGGCTTCTCTCCTCGTCATTCACGATGTCCGAGATCCTGCGCTGGAGCGCTGCCTTCACTGCGCGGTCGTTCTTCAAGAACTTGTCTATCGCTGCCGAAACGGCTACCTGAGCACGATCCAGTCCACCCGAAAAAGTGGCGACAGCGGCTTCCAACAGATCCAAGCGAAGCGCATCTGCGCCAGAGTCCGAGAACAGCAGAGAGTCAAATACCCGCAAACATTCCCCCGGCGAAGCTTCAACAGACAGCGAAGTCAACGCGTCTCCATACAGATCTCGCGCTATTATGATGTCACCTTGAAGAAGTACAATAACGTCGTCACGGGTGCTCGGCGGCCGGAGGGCTGGATCTAGCGCATCGTAGATTAGGCAAAACAGGTCCTCTGGGGCATCCTCGTCTTCGCTCAGCGGAAGCCAGACTTGTGGCCACATCTCGAGCCAGACATCGACCATCTCGCCAGCCATAGCCTAAAGATCTCCCCGAAACGCGCGCTCCTGCAGAGAGGCAATTAGCTCCTGGAGTTGATCGCCGGAAGCGGTGTAGGCATCTCGGAGCCGCATAATCGAAGCTACTTTACGGGCGAAGTCTCGCTGAGCTTCAAGCGGTGGAGCCAGAACCAAGAAGTCTCTTATTTCGGAGAGATTTACAGTCTTCTGGGCGACGCCTCGCGCAGCTCTTTCGGCTTGTCGTCTCAGTGGCTCAGAACCCAACATGGCTCCGAGAAATTCTGAGTCGAGAACAGCCGGGTCCGGCTTTATATGAGCAATGTGGCGCTGGAAGGCAAAGCGGCGCCGAGTCCTCACTACTGCCGGAATGCCGTATGTTCCGACAGTAGAATAGAGGACATCTCCAACTTCTATCGGACACCTGCGAGTCAACTCAAGATAGGTGGATTCAGCTATGAACTTACTTGTCTTGAGGTCAATCTCCCCAGAAACGATGTTGGACACGAATAGGAAAGGACAGCCTGCCGAGGTCCACTTCGGAGGTTGGTGAGTTCCATCGGTGATTCTTCTGCAAAGAGTTCCCAGCGACGCAGTTCTGTATTTCGGAGAGGCCGCGGATGGGTCGCCAAACGACTCCAGGAATAGTGCCTCGCGGAGTCGAGAGAGTTTTTCAATCGCCGCCCGCCGCTTGGCCCGGAGCGCGTCCGCCTTGTCCAGGATCTCGGCGATTCGGCGCTGTTCGGGGAGTGGGGGGAGAGCGAACTGATATCGAGCGAGGTCCTGTCCCGTGAGGTGCTTGATCGTCGTGCCGGTGTAGTACTCGGCAAGTCGGCCGCTGAAATAGTCGGCCTTGAGGCGGTGGACGAGGAACCTGGCATCGAGCTTGGGGCCAGTTCGAACTCGGTGAATGGCCTTCTGAAACTTCACGTCTTCCCGGCGACCATCCCAAATCGCTGCTCGGCCGGCTTCTCCGCCTTCACAGATCACCACATCGCCCTTCCGAAGACCAAACCGCTCGAGCTCGTGATCCTCGAACGGCATCAGCTTCAAGTCAGAGAGATCGACCTCGAACCACCGGACATTCGGGTTCCGGAGGTAGGGCAGGAGTTTGCCGCGGTTCTTCTGGGCGTCCAGCATCTTGCCGAGACACTGTTCAGCTACCTCAGACAACTGAACCACCGGCCACGCCTTGCCGGGTGGCGAAACAGCGGCCCTCATCCCAGCATCCCCTCCAGCTCCCGCATCCCTTGCTGGATCTCCTCCTCCAGCTTCGCCAGCTCGGCCAAGATCTCTTTCGGCGGGCGGTGGTGGATTTCTTCGTGTTGCACTTCCCGGTAGCGGTTCAGGGAGAGGTCGTAACCCTGGGCGGCAATTTCGGACTTGGGGACTCGGAAGCTCTGGGCCGTCCGCGGGCGGTCGCGTTCGGTGCCGTGGCGCTCGCGCCAGCGGGTGAGCACGTCCGGCAGGTTGTTCTTGGCGTGGTCCTCCGGGGCGAGCGCGGCCTCGGGCGTCGCGCCGAGCTTCTCCGGGGGCAGGAGCGGCGTTCGTTTGTCGTCCAGGCTCCAACCGTCGGCCTGCACGTCGTAGAACCACACGTCCTCCGTGCCGCCGGAATTCGTCTTGGTGAAAAACAGAATCGCCGTCGACACCCCGGCGTAGGGCTTGAACACCCCGCCCGGCAACGACACCACGGCGTCCAGCTTGTGCTTCTCCACCAGCAACTCGCGGAGCTTCCGGTGCGCGCCCGTCGAGCCGAAGAGCACGCCGTCCGGCACGATCACCGCGGCCCGGCCGCCGGGCTGGAGCAGGCGGAGAAACAGGGCGAGAAAGAGCAGCTCCGTCTTCTTCGTCTTCACCACCCGCGTCAAATCCGCCGCGATCGTCTCCGTATCGACACTGCCCGCGAACGGCGGATTGGCCAGCACCAGCGTGTACCGCTCGGCGTCCCCGTCGGCCGAGGACGCCAACGAATCGCGATACCGCACGTCCGGGTTCTC
>JANRLG010000241.1:0-25131 GCA_033762835.1 Thermoanaerobaculia bacterium | reverse complement strand
GTCATGTAGAACAGCCGCGTGGCGTGACCGGCCAGCTCCTGGAGGCCGATCTGCCCGTCGACATCGGCGTTCATGGCGGCCTTCAAGAAACGGATGGCGGTCGGCGAGTGGGCGAGGATCTCGCGTGCCCACTGGACCCCTTCGGCCTCGAGTCGGTCCACCGGTACGACTTTGTTGACGAGACCCATTTCGAGGGCCTCGCGGGCGTTGTATTGCCGGCATAGGTACCAGATCTCCCGCGCCTTCTTTTGACCCACGATGCGCGCCAGGTACGACGAACCGAGCCCCGCATCGAAACTCCCGACCTTGGGACCGGTCTGGCCGAAGATGGCGTTCTCCGCCGCGATCGACAGGTCACAGATGACGTGCAATACGTGCCCGCCACCGATGGCGTAACCCGCCACCAGCGCGATGATCGGCTTGGGCATGGAGCGCATGAAACGCTGGAGCTGGAGCACGTTCAACCGCGGCACGCCGTCCGCCCCGATGTACCCGGCGTGGCCGCGCACTTTTTGATCGCCGCCGGAGCAGAAAGCGTACTTGCCGTCCTTCGCCGGCCCCTCGCCGGTCAGCAGCACGACGCCGATGCGCGGATCCTCGTTGGCGTTCCTAAACGCCTCCGAGATCTCGAGGATCGTCTCCGGCCGAAAGGCGTTGCGCCGCTCCGGCCGATTGAAGGCGATGCGCGCAATGCCCTCGTCGGACTTCTTGTAGGTGATGTCTTCGAACTCGCGGACGGTGTGCCAAAGGACGTCGGTCATGGGTGCGGGTCTCCGGAAGTCCGCCCGGTCGGGCGCGGCCCGGGAGTTTAGCAGCCCCGCCTCACGCGCCGAACAGCTCGCCGAGCTCGAGCGCCAACCCCGGTAGCACCACCGTCTGCAGAACCCCGCCGGCTTCGTTTTCGAACAGAAGCGGCGGGGCGAAGCGATCGCCGTCACGGCGGTAGACCTTGACGGACTCGAGGACCGGGTCGACGATCCAGTACTCCGTCACGCCGTGGCGTTCATAGAGGTGGCGCTTGGTCGTTTCGTCGCGCTTGCGAGTGCCGTCCGAAAGCACCTCGATAACGAGATCCGGGGCACCCTCGATGCAGGTGTCAGTGACTTCGGCCGAACTGCCCTCCCGGAGAACCACGAGATCCGGCTCCACCACATCGTGAGGCGAAAGCACGACATCGATCGGCGCGGGAAAAACCTGAGCCGATAGGCGGTGCGTCCGCTGGGCGGCTTCCAAGGCGAAGGCGAGGCGGAGGACGAGTCGCTGATGGCGCGGAACGGGTGCTGGAGTCACGAAGTGGTCTCCATCGAGCAACTCATGACGATTCCCGTCCTCGGGAAATCCCAGGAAGTCCTCGTAGGTCAACTTGAGGAGAGCGGGGGCGACGACCATGACGAGAATGCTACCACCCGACCCAAAACAAGAAGCGGTGACGGCGAGCCCTCGTCTCGACCGTCACCGCTCGCCAAGACTTCCCACCCCAGCGCGCCCTCTCACCACCCCGCCCAGCTCACCCGCCACACCCACCACGCACCAAGGGAACGGATGAGCGAGACGCAGAGAGCAACGTCCGTGCCACGGCAAAGCGCCCGGAATGGCCGCCGCGGAACGGATTCGCCGCGGCTCGGCCGGGAGTTTCTCCCGGGAGTGCATCGCAGCAAAATTCCCATCCCGAGGGCGTCCAGGAAAACGTCCGAAGACCCTCAGGAACCCGATTCTCCTTTGGCCATCGAGGTTTCACGGCTTCGACACGCCGCCGTCACCGCATTCTTTGTGGAAAAGCCCCACACTGACCGTCGATGCGTCCTCGACGGACCCGGGGGCCGAGTTCAAGTCTATGAAAGCAAAGGGCTTACCTTGATGCACAAAGAACTGGTCAATCCGCGTAAACCCCCTTACCTTCAGGCCTCGGGAGCCCTCCGGGGGCGTGTTTCCACAGACTTTTCCACAGCTTCTGCGGATGGCCCCGTGCTAGCCTTTGAAAACATGGCACGTGGACGGATTTTCCTCGTCGAAGACGAGCCCGACATCGCCGAGGTGCTGCAATACAACCTCGAGAAAGAGGGCTTCGCGGTGACTCGGTTCGATCGGGGCGACCTCGCCCTCGAGGGCCTCCGGCGCCAGATCCCCGATCTGCTCTTGCTCGACCTCATGCTGCCCGGCCTCGACGGCCTGGAGCTCACCCGAGTCCTCAAGCGGGAACCGAAGCTCGCCGCCGTGCCGATCATCATGCTGACGGCCCGCGGTGAGGAACTGGACCGTATCGTGGGGCTCGAGCTCGGGGCCGACGACTACATCACCAAGCCCTTCTCGCCGCGCGAGGTCGTGTTGCGCGCCAAGGCGGTGCTCCGCCGGCGCAGCCAGGAAGGCGCCAGCGGCGAGATCCTGAGCGCGGGCAAGTTACGGCTGGATGTCGAAGGCCATCGCCTAGACATCGGTGGCCAGGAGGTCGAGTTGACCGCCACCGAGTTCCGACTGCTGCGCCTGCTGATCGAGCGGGCGGGCCGCGTGCAGACCCGCAGCCAACTGCTCTCCGACGTCTGGGGTTACGCCGAAGACGTCGACAGCCGCACCGTGGACACCCACATTCGACGCCTGCGCAAGAAGCTGCGGGCCGAAGCCGAGCGCATCGAAACGGTCATCGGCGTCGGTTATCGCCTGCGCACCTGAGGCGACGATGACCCGGGTCCACGGCTGGAAACTCCAGCTCACCGCCCTTTGGCCGGCCCTTGCGGCCCTGGCCGTGGCCGCGGCCTTCGCTTGGCCCGCCCTTCTCCGGTTGGCCGAGGAAGCGGCCAGCGCGCCGCTGGCGGACGCCGCGGGAGTGCTCGCGCCGGTGGTGGCCCCCCGCCTGGAGGACGCGCCGGAAGAGCTGCAAGGGTTCATCCACCGCCTCGGCCAGAGCAGCCGCTTGCGCCTGACTCTCATCGCGGCCGATGGCCAGGTGCTCGCCGACAGCACGGCCGCGGACCTGACGGCGGTCCGCCAGATCGAGAACCACGGCGCGCGCCCGGAAGTTCTGGCGGCCTTGGCGAGCGGCGAGGGAGTCGCCGTGCGCACGAGCCACACCACCGGCGAGACCTACACCTATTCGGCGCGCGCCTTCGGCGGCCCCGACGGAGAACTCTACGTTCTGCGTTTGGCCGAGCCGCTCACCCAAATGGCGACGGCCAAGGAGAGGATCACGGCGGCCTTGTTGAGCGCCGTTGCCGTGGCATTGGTGGCGACCCTGGTGGTGGGCCTGTGGGTCTCGCGGCGGTTCTTCCAGCCCCTGTCGACGCTCGCCGAGGGCGCGGGGGAGCTGGCCCAGGGGCAATACGACCGCACCTTACCGCCCGCCGGAGAGCCCCATCTCGACGCCCTGGCCGCCGCCCTGAACCGGTTGGCCCAAAGCGTCCAGGATCAGCTCCGGGTCGCTCAGGCGGAAAGGGACCACCTGGCGACGATCGTCACCAGCATGTCCGACGGCGTCCTCGTCACGGACCGCGAGGGGCGAGCGCTGCTCGCCAACCCTGCATTTCACGAGCTGTTCCGCCTGGGAGCGGGCGAGTCTGCCGGTCGACGTCCCGTCGAGCTCACCCGCCAACGCGAACTCGAGCGGGTGATCGATGAGACCTTGGCCTCGGGTCAGCCGTCCACGGCGGAAATCGAGCTCCGGCAGCCGGACCGGCGAACCGTCGCCCTCCAAGCCGTTGCCCTCGGCCGGGGGGAGCCGACCGCGCGCGACATCGAGGGGGCCGTGGTAGTCGCCCGCGACACGACCGGGGCCACGCGCCTCGCCGAGGTCCGCCGCGATTTCGTCGCCAATGTCTCTCACGAGCTGAAGACCCCTCTCGCCGCCATCCGGGGCTACGCCGAAACGCTCAAGGAAGGCGCCCTGGCCGAGCCCGAGACGGCCCACCGCTTCCTCGACCGCACCCTCGACCAGTGTCGTCGTCTGCAGAACCTGCTCGACGACCTGCTCACGCTGTCCCGCCTCGAGGGGGCCACCGGGCGGCCGGCGCCGGCGCCGGTGGATCTAATGGCGATCGTCGAGGATGCCGTGGAGCTGGTGCACGAGCAGGCCACGGCCCGTCAGGTCACCGTGACGATCGAGGCTGGCCCGCTGGGCTCTCTGATGGGGAATCCCGAAGAGCTCGAGCGGCTGTTGGTCAACCTGCTCGAGAACGCGATCAAGTACAACAAGCCGGGCGGCGCCGTGACGGTCCGGGTGTTCGAACGCGGGCACGCCGTCGTGATCGAGGTGGCGGACACCGGCATCGGCATTCCGGCGGACGCCTTGAGCCGCGTCTTCGAGCGCTTCTACCGAGTGGACAAGGGGCGCGCTCGAGCCGAGGGCGGCACCGGTCTCGGCCTCGCCATCGTCAAGCACATCGCCCAGGCCCATGGCGGGGCCGTCGAGGTGACCAGCGACCTGGAGCAGGGTTCGATCTTCCGAGTCACTCTGCCGCGATGATCGGGGCCGGCTGTAGCATCGCTGTCACGGCCCCGTCGCAGCAACGCGAGCCCCTCCGCCTATCGTCTCCCTCGGATCGGGGCGTTCGCCCCGCGATCACCCCGAACTGCGATTCGTTCATCAGAAGAGGAGACTCGAACCCATGCGCAAAGCGCTCGTCTTGACCTTTGGCCTCGCCCTCGCGGCAGTGGCCGTGATGCCGGCGCCGGCCTCGGCCCAAGTCCAAGGGCTCTACTACCAGGAAGTCGAGAAGGACGGCCGGGTCTACGCCTTCAACACCCCGGAGGGCTTCAAGATCTGGTCCGCCAGCGGGGAGATGGGCAAGTCCATCACCCTGATCGGTGCCGCGGAGGGTGGCAAGACCCTAGTGGCCGAGAACGAAACCGCGGCCGACCTCTACTTCTTCAAGCACAACCTGCCCGGTTACGAGCGCCCAACGCCCCCGCCGCCGAAGAGCGTCGAAGACTTCATCACCTACAAGGACGGCAAGCTCGGCTTCAAGTTCAAAGCCGGTGAAGTGTCTCTCTCGAACCGCGTCCAGGCTCGCTTCACCGAGGTGGATCCGCCGACCGGCGACAGCATCGGCTCCTTCCGCCTCCGCCGCGCCAAGACCACAATCGAGGGCAAGTTGTACGACCACTGGAAGTTCAAGCTCCAGGCGAACTGGGTGGGCGGCAACGTGGTCGAGGCGGCTTCTCTGACCACGTCCGGCACCACCAACACGCTGTCGACGACGGTCGGCCGTGGCGCCGTGCTCGAAGATGCCGAGATCTTTTACGCCAAGAACCCCATGGCCACGATCTGGGTGGGCCAGGGCAAGAGCTTCTTCGGCCGTCAGGAGCTGACGTCGTCGGGTCGTCAGCAGTTCGTCGACCGGTCCATCGCTTCCGACCGGTTCGCGGGCCTCCGGCAACAGGGTGTCGGCTTGATGGGCGTCAATGCGAGCAAGACCTTCGAATACAACTTGGGCATCTACAACGGCAACGGCATCAACCGTGCGGCCAACGACAACAAGGACTTCCTCTACATCGGCCGCGCCGTGTGGACGCCGCTCGGCGAGGTGAAGCTCGAAGAGAGCTCGCTCGACTACCCCACCACGGCGAAGTTCGCCCTGGGCCTCTCGGCCCTCCAGAACACCACGGGGACGGGCACCTCGGAGACCGACGTCAGCCGCACGGGCGCCGAGGTCGTGTTCAAGCTGAAGGGACTGAACGCGATCGGCGAGTACTACCAAGAGACCTCGGATCCGGCCCAGGCGGGCCGTCCGGATGTCGATGTCGACGGTTACTACTTCCAGGTCGGTTACCTCTTCCCGAACCAGAAGTTCGAGATCGCCGGCCGGAGCTCGGGTATCCTCCCGGACACCGCCTTGTCGACCGATCAGATCGAGACGGGCATCGCCTTCTCCTGGTACTTCGCCAAGCACAACCACAAGCTCCAGGCCGACTATCGGGAAATCGAGACCGACCGCATCGTCTCCGGGCGTTCGGTGAGCACCACGGCTTCCGAGATTCGCTTGCAGCTCCAACTGATCTTCTGACCCCCGAAGGCGGCCACGGGGTTCTGCCCCGACCGTCGCTCGTCTCACTCCCGGGGAGACCGTCTGCTGGCGGTCTCCCCTACTCTACTTCGGCGCACTACCAGTAGACTCACCCGTCACGGAGCACACTCGATGGAACGTCACCAACACCAGGACATCGACCGCATTCGCCAAGACCTGCTGCGCATGGGCGGTTTGGTCGAAGAGATGATCACCAACTCCATGCGAGCGCTGGTCGAACGCAGCTCGGACGTGGCCATCGACGTGATCAAAGGCGACGCCGCCATCGATTCTCTGCAGAAGCAGATCGACGAGGAGTGCCAGACGGTGCTCGCGCTCTACCAGCCGACGGCCAGCGACATGCGCTTCCTGGTTTCGGCCATGAAGATCGACACCGACCTCGAGCGCATGGGGGACTCGGCGGTCAACATCGCCCAATCCGTTCTCGTGCTCAACCAGGAGCCCCCGCTCAAGCCCTACGTCGATCTCCCGCGCATGACCACCTTGGTCAACGGCATGGTGCGCGACGCCCTCGACTGCTTCGTCAAGCGCGACTCGCACACGGCGATCGAGGTCTGCAAACGCGACGACGAGGTCGACGCCCTCTACCACCAGCTGTTCCGGGAACTCCTGACCTACATGATGGAAGACCCGCGTGCCGTCACGCGGGCCTTGCATCTGCTGCTGATCGCCAGGAACCTCGAGCGGGTGGCGGACCACGCCACGAACATCGCCGAAGACGTGGTGTATTACGTCGAAGGCCGAGACATCCGGCACCTGGGCGACCAGACGGCGGAACCGCTCTGAGGGGAGGGGAAGCCTACTCGAGCTTCCCCAACTCCACCGCGAGCTCGACCTTCTCTCCAGCCTTCACCGAGAACGACTGCTTCTTCGAGCCGTAGCCCGGCCGGAGGACTTCGATCTCGTGCTCTCCGGCATCGACCAGCAAAGGACCTCCGGCGCGCGCCAGCAGCTCGGCGCTGCCGAGGAACTTGCCGTCCAGATAGACCGTGGCGTCGGAAGGCTCGATCGCCAGCGTCACTTCGGCGGGCTTGCTGCGCAGGTCGCGGTCGACCTCCTCGGCTTCCGCGGCCGGCGGCGGCACGATCGTGCGAGCCCGGCGCTCGCTGCGCACGCGATCCCGCCATGCACCATCGGCCTGCCGCTCCTGAGCCTCCACCGCGGCTTGCTTCTCGGCCTCTTCGGCCAACCGGGCGTCCCGGCGCTCGTGGGTCTTGGGACCGAGATCCTCGGGACGCACGGCATCGCCGCGCTCCATCTCGTCCTCGACATCGATCAGCGCGCCGGGGCGCACGATGATCTGCCGCGCCATGGTCTTGTAACCCTGGTGGTAGAAAACGACATCGTACGTGCCCGCGTCGAGCCACAGGTAACTCGGCCAACCGTCGTAGTCGTCCGCGGTGCCGACCAACTCGCCATCGACATAGACCTCGGCGTTCTCCGGCGCCACGTCCGTGTCGATGGCTCCCAAGCTGTCGCCCGAGCGGTCTGGATAGGCCGAAACGTAAACCCGCGGTCCGCCCCAGGCCCACCAGGGTGAGTAGAAGCTGTTCCACCAGTAGTAACCGAAGGACGGGTAGTAGTACCCGTAATAGCCGCGGCCGTAGTGGCCGTAGCCGTGGTGATAGCTGCCACGGTGCCGGCTCGAGTGTTGCGGCGTGCGGCCAACGCTGCTGCCACCCGACGACGAGCGGGGGACGGCTCGGTGCGACGAGCTCGAGCCGCTGCGCGAAGAGGACGCCGAGCTACCCGAGGACGAGGAGCCCGAGCGAGGGGAGGCCGAGTGGCCGGAAGAGGAGCTCGAGCCGCTTGGTTTGTGTTGCCCGGCTCCCGCCGGTAGGGCGAACAGGCCGCCCATCAGTAGAGCCGTACCCGCGAGGGCGACGGCGGTGCGGCGCGAGCGTTTCGCGCCAGAGTCCGAGAACGTGGTCATGATTCGTCTCCTTTCACGGGATTCGCCGTCGCTTTCTCCCGCCAGGCCCGGTTCAGGCCCGCGATGTAGTGGTATCGAAGTGCTTCTTCCCAAAGTCGCGGCGTCCGAATCGGTACATTTTGCAAAGCACGGGCCAACGTCTCCCGCAGTTTTTGACGCCCAGCCGGCGGTAATCCGGGCGGGCCATCCGGCCCGATGCCCAGGAATCCACCCAGCTCCGGGTGCAGCCGGTGGAACACCACCGCCGAGTACCCGGCCTTCTCCTGGCGACTGCAGAAGCGTTCGAAGCGGGTCGGATGGTCGTGGGCCACCAAGGCCGCCTTCTCGTAGACCAAACGTAATCCAGTGGCGGAACGGGACAGCCGATAGGCCAGCTCGATGTCCTCCCAGGCCGCATAGGGGAACGTCTCGTCGAAGGGCTCGGAGACGAGGCGGGCCCGCGACAAAGACAGGTTCGAGGTGTAGAAGAAGTTGAACGGGACGTTCTCCGGCTCGATGATGAGGGCGTAACCGAACTGCAAACCAAACTCGTTGATGTAGTCGAGGAACGGGTTGACCCGGACCCTGGGGTGCCACCGGGTGTAGCCGATCACCGCGAGCTCTTCGCCTCCGCCCCGCGTCTCGTGCGCCCGGGCGTGGGCCGCGAGCCATCCGGGGTCCGGGACGGTGTCGTCCCCCAAGAAGGCCACCCGGTCGCCGCTGGCCAGGGCGACGCCGTGGTTGCGTGCCGCGGCCGGTCCTCGGTTCGGCTGGCGCACCACGCGGGTGGGCACGGCGAAGGAGCGCCCGGCGAGAAAGTCCGCCGTGCCGTCCCGCGAGCCGTCATCCACCACCACGAGATCGAAGGGCGGCGCCTGCGTTTGGGCTTCGACGGCCGCGAGCACCTCGGGCAAGACATCCATCCGGTCGAAGGTGGGGATCACGATCGTGAAATGCATCGGCCTATCCTAGCTTCTGGGACGGTCGCCGAGCCCGGCGCCCTCCCCCAGTCGGGTGTTTGAAAGAAAAGTTCGATGCGGCCCAAACATTCCACCCGGCTCTGGCGTATATCCCTTCGAGACGCTCGAACCAACGTCTCCTCCTCCCTCCTGCTGGCCCCGTCCTCCAACGGGGCCCTTTTTTTGCCTCCGCGCTCCATGCTTCATAGACATTCCAGAAGGCAGTCCCGTAGACCCCGGTGAGACCACGGCCTGGCGCCGGTCTCACGGACAGTCTCCTCCCTCCTCATGGCCCCGCGGCGACGCGGGGCCCTTTTTTCGGGCTCGGGTCAGCGGCCGCGGGCGGCGTCCACGGCTTCGCGCATTTCGCGCCGTTGGGTCTTTTCTTTCTCGGCGGCGCGTTTGTCGTAGAGCTTCTTGCCCTGGGCGAGGGCGATGACGACTTTGATCCAGCTGCCGCGCAGGAGCACGGTCAGGGGAATGACCGTCTGGCCTTTCAACTGGGTGCGGCCGAAGAGCTTGTCGATCTGGCGACGGCTGAGGAGAAGCTTTCGGGGGCGCTCGGGATCCGGATTTTCGCGGTTGCCGTGGGTGTAGGGGCTGATGTGGGCGCCGACCAGCCAGGCCTCGCCGTTCCTGACCTCGACATAGCTGTCTTTCAGCTGGACCTTCCCGGCCCGGATCGACTTGACCTCGGTGCCGCGCAGGACGAGCCCGGCCTCGAAGGTCTCGAGCATCTCGTAGTCGTGGCTGGCCTTACGATTTTGGGCCAGGACCTTGGTCTCTTCGGCTTTCTTACCACCGCTCATGGGACCGCCGAGTGTAGCAGCGGACGAACCTGGTAACCTTCGGACCCGATGCGATCCGCCCTGTTTTGCCTCGTCCTCGCCCTCGGTGCCGGTGCCGTCGGCGACGAAGTCCCTGCCGTGACCGAGCTCACGGTGCGTTTGGACGGCCTGCGGGTGTTGGTCGATCTCGAGGCCGGCGGAATTTTCGATGCCGCCTTCCGCGAGCGCATCGACAGTGGCCTCGCCACCACCCTGACCTACGAGTTCGAGCTCCTGCGGGACCGCAAACGCTGGCTCGACGCCCCCCTGCGCGAGGGCGAACTCCAGATCATCGCGCTGTACGACGCCATGAACCGCGAGTACCTCGTCAACTTGAAGCTCGACGGCCAATTGGTCGACAGCAAGATGGTGCGGGATCTCGCCGAACTCGAGCGCCTGATGACCCGTTTCGAGGGCCTGCCGGTCTTCACGCTCGAGGGCATCCGGGAGGACGTCTCGGAGCGCAGCCGTCTGCTCGTCAAAGCCCGCGTCGTGCTCGGGACCCGCACCGTGCTGCTGTTCATTCCAAGCACCGTGGCCTCGGAATGGCGGGATTCGAAGAAGTTCCACCTACCGACGGGCCCGCCCGGCTGACACATGGCCCTCTGGGACCCGCTCCGGCGCCAGTGGAAAGACGCCCGCTTCGTCGTGGCGGGCTTGATCGCCTTGTTGGCGGCGCTCGTGGCGATCTTCTACTCGATCCAGCGCGGCCAGGATCTCCCCGCCACCTTGGTGCGCAACAAGGTGCTGCTCTTCGCACTCCAGTACCTGAACGTCGTGCTGATTCTGGCGATCCTGTTCGTCCTGCTGCGCAACGCGTTCAAGCTGCTGGTCGAGCGGCGCAACCGCATGCTCGGCTCGAAGTTCAAGGTCAAACTCGTCTTGACCTACTTCGGGCTGTCGCTGATCCCGATCGTCCTGCTCTTCGTCTACGCCACGGAGCTGCTCGAAAACACCGTGGACCGCTGGATCAACGCTCCGCTTTCGGGGTACTTCGAGCAGGCCCGGACACTGGTCGACACCTTGAACGAACGGATCGAGGCCGACGGCCTGCGCGCCGCCCGGGAAGCGCGAGCGGCGATTCTCGACCTCGATCTCGGGGATCCGGCGGCCCGTATCGAGGTCAATCGGCGCCTTCAGACGGCGCTGGGCCGCTTCGGCGTGGACTATTTCGGCGTCTTCCTCGGCACCGACTTCGTCACCGGCGCGGTCGATCCGCGGTCCGGCTTGACCGACTTGCCCGAGCCCGGCGGCAAGTACTTGGCGGAAGTGGTGGCCGGAAACCGAACCGTCTGGCGGGTGGACTTGCCCGCTGCACCCGGTCGCCTGGTGTTGGCGGCGGCCTTGGCCCCGCCGGACGGTACCGGTCGCCCCCTCGTCGTGCTCGCCGGCACCCGAGTCGATGCCGAGCTGTACGCGAGCGGTGAGTCGGTGCTGGCCGCCGCCCAGGGTTTCCGCCAGTTGGTGGTGCAGCGGGAGGACGTGCAGCGGTCCCACCTGCTGATCCTGGTGCTGATTACGCTGCTGCTGCTGCTCGCCTCGAGCTGGGTGGGGCTGTACCTGGCGCGCCGGATCACGGTGCCCATCCAGGCCCTCGCCGAGGGCACGCGGCGGGTGGCCGAGGGCGACCTCGGGCATCGTGTCGACACCGCGGCCGAGGACGAGCTGGGGGTCCTGATCGACTCTTTCAACCGCATGACTGCCGAGCTCGAGCGGAATCGCGCGGAGTTGCTCGACGCCAACCGCCGGCTGGCGGCGGAGCGCGCGCTGATCGCCGCGGTGGTCGACAACGTGGCGGCGGGGGTCATGGCTCTCGATGGCGCCGGCCGCATCGTGACCGCCAACGACGCCGCACTCGCGATGTTGCGCCAGCGCCGCCACGACGTGCTCGGCAAGACCGCTGCCGAGGCCTGGGGGGACCCAGAGCGCTCGCGGCTGGCGGAGCTGCTGGCGGAGCCCCCGACGACCGGTCAAGGCCAAGAGGTCCACCTGCTGGTCGGGGGTGACTGGAAGCGGCTGGAGGTGAAAACCACGCCGCTCGAGCTCGCGGCGGAACCCGGGGGCGAAGCGACCATCGGCCGGGTACTCGTGCTCGAGGATCTGACCGAGCTGCTCAAAGCTCAGCAGCTCGCCGCCTGGACGGAGGCCGCCCGGCGCATCGCCCACGAGATCAAGAACCCGCTGACCCCGATCCGCCTGGCCGCCGAGCGCCTGCTCCAAAAGCACCACCGCGGAGATCCGGACCTCGGCGCGGCGCTCGAAGGCGGGGTCGAGATCATCGTGCGCGAGGTGGTGACGCTCCAGGGCATGGTCGACGAGTTCTCGCGCTACGCCCGCATGCCCCGCCCGCAGCCCCGCCGGACCGATCTCGGCCGGCTGATCGAGGACATCCTGCCGTTGTATCGGGGTCTAAAACCCGGCGTCGAGCTCGGCGCCGAGGTCGGCCCCGGGCTCGAGGCCGCCCTCGTGGACCCGGAGCAGATCCGCCGTGCGCTCCTGAACCTGCTCGACAACGCCGTCGAAGCGACCGACGCCCCGGGCCGAGTGGTCGTCGAAGCCCACAGCCACGGTCACCGGCTCGAGCTCCGCGTCCGCGACACCGGCCGCGGCATCCCCGCCGCCGACAAAGAGAAGCTCTTCCTCCCCTACTTCTCGACCAAAGGCCGCGGCTCAGGGTTAGGCCTCGCCATCGTCCACCGCATCGTCACCGACCACCAAGGCACCATCCGCGCCGAAGACGCCGAGCCGCAAGGCACGGTGTTCACGATCGAGTTGCCGGGGCGGTGAGGGGGGGATCTAGACACTCCCTAGGTTCGACCATAAACTGCATCATATGAAAGCACTCCTTGTGGAAGTCGACGACGACCTTGCGGCTCGGCTGGAGCTAGTCGCGCCGGCCCGTTCCCGGCAGCGATCCAATTTCGTTCGAACTGCCATCCTAAAGGCCCTGTGGGAGGCGGAAGAAAAGGCTACCGCCGAGGCATACTCGCGGCATCCTGACAACCCGGAGACGGCGTTCGATCCCTCCGTTTGGGAAGACCAGGTTTACCCGGCCAAGTGATGAGGCAGTATGAAATCTGGTGGGCCGAGCTGCCGGCGCCGGTTGGCAGGCGCCCGGTGCTGTTACTCACCCGTTCGTCCGCCTACGGCTACCTGAATAAGGTGATCGTGGCTGAGATCACCACAACGATCCGAGGTATCCCGCAGGAAGTTCCGGTTGGACCAGCAGAAGGGCTACCCGCTCCCTCCGTCGCCAACCTGGATAATCTCCACGCGGTCGCCAAGCGTACGCTGACCACCAAAATCGGAGTAGTTCCAGCCTCAAAGGAGCGGGGAGTAAAGCGCGCCCTCGGCTACGCGCTCGATTGGGTCGAGCTGAAGGTGCTCTGATTCCGAGCGTCGGAAACTGCCCCGGTTTTCTTCCGCGATGTGCGCTGCTCCCACGGCGAGTTCAGCGGGAACTTCGCCTCTCTCACCACTTCTCCACCTTCGCCAACACCGCATTCTCCGGGTTGAACACCACCTTCTTCGGCTTCCCCGGCAGCGGCAGGCGGAAGGTCTCCTCGGCCTTCGAGACGGTCACACCCACCAGGCCCTTCTTGCCGCCTTCGAGCTCGAGCTCGATCGGAACGGGCATGCTGAAACCCGCGGGGACGCCGGTTTGGCGGACGGAGAGGACGAGGGTGGAGCCGTCGATCTCGTACTTCCAGGCGTAGGTGGGGATGCCGGTGCCGTAGACCCATTGGCGGAAGAACCAGCCGAGATCCGCCGGGGCGTGGCGGTTGACGGTGGCGACGAAGGCTTCCGTGGTCGCCGGGCGATCTTGGTGTTGGGCCACGAAGTCGCGCAGGATCTTGTCGAAAAGCTCGTCGCTCTTGGTCTGCCGCGCGAGGATCTTGCGCAGCATGTGGAGCACGTATGGCCCCTTTTGGTAGAGCACGGCCCGGCCGCCGCTCGGCGCCTTGGCGGTGCTCGCGCGGTAGCCCAGGGCGATCGGGCCGATGTTGGCGCGGTCAGCGTCGTTGAGCTCGATGTTGCCGCGGCCGAAGCGGCTCATGGCGGAGCCGATCGAGCCCGTCAGCTCGTCGCGGTAATTGGTGAGCGCCTCGTGGACGAGCTTGGGGCCGTCCGGCAAAGTGGCTTCGACGAAGCGCAGGGCCGAGTACTCGGCGAAGCTCTCGACCAGCCAGTCGTCCCGGTAACTGGCCGGCGCCACTTGGTGGCCCCACCACTGGTGGGCCGTTTCGTGGGCGCGGAAGCGCTCCGCGGCGCCGCCGGCAGCGGCGAAAAACGTCGACTCCGCGAGATGCAGGAAGCCGCGGAAGGCTTGCCCATGGCCAGAGACGATGCTCGTCACCGTGAGCTTCTCGGCGTCGATCGGAGTGCCGAAGAGGCGGGTGAAGAACGCCGCGGCGTTGGCCACGTCCGCCGCGACGTTGAAGACCTCGTTCTTGGCCGAGGCGCCACCGCGCAGGCCGAATGCCGTCACCGGCGGCACCCCAGTCTGGAGCACGGTTTCCTCGATGGCCCGCTCGGCGAACGCGAAGGTCAACATCCCGGACGGCGCCTTCATCTCCCAGGTCTCGCGCCGGGCGGCCGGCGCCACCCGTTCCTCGCCGAGCTTCTCGCCCATGGCGCGTAGCTCGATCTTCTCGGGCACCGTGATCGTGAAACGGCCGGTGTGGCGGTCCTCGTAACGCCCGCCGCTTTCCCCTGGGTACCAGTGGCGGCCGGCGACGTAGTTGGCGATCTCGGTTTCGTACTCGACCACCAGCCGGACTTCTTCGCCGTCGACCAAGGGTGCGGGGAGGAAGACGAGCAGCGAAGCATCGTAGAGCCGGTTGTCGAGGTCGGCTTTGCGGGCGCCGATGTGGTCGCGTACGAAGGGCAGATCGACGCCGTTCCGGCGCACGGCGAGAACCTTCGCGTCCGATGCCAAGTCCAGGAACAGGGCTTGGGCCCCGGCTTGTTTGGCGCGGAAGCGCAGATCCGCCACGAACTGCCCCTGGCGCGGCTGAATCTCCGCGCGGCCCGTGCGGCTCTCGCGGCCCGCCTTCTGTAGATCGATCGTGAAGTCGACGTGTTCGAGGGTCAGGTGGTCGTGCTGCACCAGGGTGGGCCGGCCATTAAGGTCGCGGTCCGCGGGTAAATCGAGCGACAACCAGACTTCCGTTCGGCCGTCCTCGCGGTGCAGCAGCTGGATCTCCTCGGGATTCAGGGCATCCACCTCGTAGGTCAACCAGCCCCACTCGTCGCTTTCGAACTCCACTCGCAGGTAGTTGTCACCTGGAATCCGGCCGGCACCGACCACCCGGGCGTCGACATCGAACCAGCGGTCCTCGAGCCAGTGTTCGTGGCGCTCGCGAGCGAGCGGCTGCGGGCCGAACGCCGTGGCGGTCGAGGCCAACCCGACGAGCTCCGGCACGCCCCCGCGGGCGCGTAACACGAGCCGGGTGAAAGTTACGTTCTCGAGCACCGCCCCCTTCGTGAAGCGACCCAGCTGCTCGCGCTCCAACGGATCGGGCACGGTCATCGAGAAACTGCCGCGACCTTCGAAGACCAAGCCGGTGACGACGCCCGCCGCGGTCGGCTCGGCGAAGCGCAGCTGGCCGGACTCGAGGTGGAACGTCGCGGTGTCGTAGCCGAAGCGTAGGCCGCCCGCGGGCACGGGTTGTGTCGTGGTGGCGTAGCGCCATTCGCGCAGCAGGGCGTAATCCGCGAGGCCTTCGGCGAAGACGGGCGTGCCGACCAGCAGGAGCGCCAGCAGCCCGAGGCAGACCCGCTTGCTCAAACCGCCGCCTCGGCCAGACCCTGGAGCAACTCGCCGCGCTCGACCATGCGGTTCGCGCCGTCGACGAAGACCACCGAGGGGTGGTAGTTGCGGGCTTCGAGGTCCTCGTATTCGGCGTAGGTGACGAGGATCACCAAGTCCCCCGCCTTGGCTTTGTGGGCCGCCGCACCGTTGATGCAGATCTGCCCGCGGCCGGGCTCGCCGGCGATGGCGTAGGTCGCGAAGCGCTCGCCGTTCGTGATGTTGTAGATCTCGATCCGCTCGTTCGGCAGCACGTCCGCCGCGTTCATCAGGATCGGATCGATCGTGACGGAGCCCACGTACTGGAGGTTCGCCTCCGTGACGGTGGCGCGGTGGATTTTGGACTTCATCATCGTGCGTCGCATGGCAAAGCTCCTCGGGACTAACGAACGGAGTCGAGGTCGACTCGGAAGTTGTCGATCAAGCGCGTTCCGCCCAAACGGACCGCGAGTGGAAGAACCACCCGACCGGCGAGCCGCCGAACGGGCTGGAAGGTGTCGGCATCGACCACCTCGGCGTAGTCGACCCCGGCGACGAGCGGCTCGGTTTCGAGCATCTCGCGCAAGATCAGGCGAATCTCGTCGCCGTCGCGCTCCCCGCCGACGATCGCCGCCCGCGCCGCTTCCAGGGCACGGTGGAGGATCGTCGCCGCCCGCCGCTCGGCGGGGGACAGGTAGGCGTTCCGCGAAGACATCGCGAGGCCGTCCGCCTCGCGGACCGTCGGGTGGGGCACGATCTCGACCGGCAGGAAGAGGTCCCGCACCATCCGTTCGATGACGGCGAGCTGCTGGGCGTCCTTCTCGCCGAACACGGCCACGTCCGGCGTCACCAGTTGGAAGAGCTTGAGGACGACGGTGGCGACGCCCCGAAAATGCCCCGGCCTTGCCGTACCCTCGAGCCCTTCGGCCGGGCCTTCCGGAACCACCCAGGTGGTGCCGCCAGGCGGGTAGAGGGTCTCGACCTCAGGCAGAAAAAGCAGGTCGCACCCGGCTCCGGCGAGCAATTCGGCGTCCTTCTCCGGCTGGCGCGGATAGCGGCTCAAGTCCTCGTTGGCGCCGAACTGGGTCGGGTTGACGAACACCGAGGCCACGACGTGATCGGCCACCTCGCGAGCGCGGGTCACGAGCGCCAGGTGTCCGGCGTGGAGCGCGCCCATGGTCGGCACGAAGCCGACCCGCCGGCCTTCGGCGCGCCAAGCAGCCACCACTCGGCGGAGGTGGGCGACGGAAGTTACGGTGTTCATCCGCCGTAGAGACGAACCGGAGTTTCAGCCGTGGGCTTGTGGCTGGGATCACCGAAGCTCTCGTCGCGACTCGGGAACGCGCCGGAGCGCACGTCCGCGGCGAAGGCTTCGAGGGCTTCCCGGGTGGCGCGGCCAATCTCGGCATACCGCCGCACGAAGCGGGGTGCGATGCGCTCTTCGAGGCCGAGCAGATCGTGGTAGACGAGCACTTGGCCGTCGACTTCTGCCCCGGCACCGATGCCGATCGTGGGGATGGCGACCGCGGCGGTGATCTCGGCCGCCAAGTCCGAGGGCACGCACTCGAGCACGAGGGAGAACGCCCCGGCCTCCTCACACTCGCGGGCGGCGGCGAGGATCTTGGTCCGCGCCTCCTCGCCCCGGCCCTGGACTTTGAAGCCGCCCAGGGCGTGCACGGACTGAGGCGTCAGCCCGAGGTGGGCCATGACCGGCACCTCGGCCTGGACGAGGGCGGAAATCACGTCGGGCCGTGGCCCTTCGATCTTGACCGCCTCGGCGCCCGCTTCCTTCAAGAAGCGCAAGCCGTTTTCGACCGCCTGTCGCGGCCCCAGGTGGAACGAGCCGTAGGGCATGTCGGCCACGAGCAGAGCGCGTGTCAGGCCACGGCGCACGGCGCGCACATGGTGCAGCATTTCGTCCATGGTCACGGCCAAGGTGTTGTCGTGCCCGAGCACGACCATGGCGAGGGAATCTCCCACCAGCACCACATCGGCGCCGGCCGCTTCCACGGATTTGGCTTGTTGGTAGTCGTAGGCGGTGAGCATCACGAGCCGCTCGCCCCGCTGGGGGGCGCTCGCGATGTGCGGAACGGTGACCTTCTTGGCCCGCTCGTTCATGATCCGTCTCCTTCAGGCCGGATAGTCCGGTCCCGGTGGATGCTGGCCGCTTCGAAAGTCTCGGGGGGATTGCCGGGGACACCCCGGCCACGGTCTGCGTCTGCCGCGGTCCGGTCGTCGCTTTTGTCGGAGTACCCGTCCCGCAGGATCGGGGCTCACCAGCGATCTTAGGCCGCCTTCGCGCTTTCCCGTCTCGGTCCCACCCAGGGATCCAAGCGGCTCGCCCGGGTCGCCCCGAGCGGTGATCAGCCTAATCGAACCGGTGCGCGAGAGCAAACATTCCGGGACGGGGGGAAATAAGTCGCCTGGGTCCTGGAACCGCCGAGTTCCAGTTCGGCGGGCAGCGGGTTCAACCCAGACGGGCCGCGAGCCCCAGGGTCACCGAGCCCGGTTCATCCACCCGCTCGGAAGCCCTCAAGACCTCGAGCGCCACCGTGCGCTAGGATTCAGGAATGTCTTCACCCAACCTAGTCGCGGAGCGATTCCGAACGACGCTGGCTTTGTTCGAGTTCGGCCAGGCGATGCTCCGACAGAAGCTGCGCCGTCAGCACCCCCTGGCGACCGAGGCACAAATCGAAGAACGAGTGTTGGCTTGGCTGGCCGAACGGCCCGGCGCCGAACATGGTGATGGCGTTGGCCAGCCGGTTTCTTGGCCACGTCGAACATGAATCCCCTTGAGTTTGCGCTCCGGACGATCGCCAGAGACCTCGATCGTGCCGGAAAGCAGTGGGCAGTTGTCGGTGGCTTGGCCGTGGGCGCGCGGGCCGAGCCTCGAACGACCCGCGACGTGGATCTCGCGGTCGCAGTGGCCGACGACCGATCAGCCGAGCGCCTCGTCAGAGATCTCCAGGCAAGGGGATATTCGGTTGTTGCGGTCCTCGAGCAACAGGCGACGGGGCGGTTGGCAACCGTTCGCCTTCGGCCTCCGGGAGGACAGGAGGGTGGTGTCGTGGTCGACCTCCTCTTTGCGTCCTCGGGCGTCGAGTCGGAGGTAGCAGACGCTGCGGAAAGCCTGGAGATCGTTCCTGGCCTCGTCGTACCCGTGGCCAAGATTGGCCACCTGATCGCACTCAAGTTGTTGGCCCGCGATGATCGCTCGCGCCCACAGGACTCCGACGACCTTCGAGCGCTCGTTCGAGAAGCCACCGAAGAAGACCTTTTGGAGGCACGAGCCGCGTTGACGTTGATCGAAGGACGCGGCTTTCAGCGCGGTCGAGCGCTCTTGGATCTACTCGACGACCTCGTTCGGACCTAGCCCTCCGCCCCTCACCCCCGCCGCACCGTCAACACCGGGCAGGGCGCGCGCTGGACGACGCGTTCGGCGGTCGAGCCGAGGAGGAGGCGGGCGAAGCCGGAGCGGCCGTGGGTACCCATGGCGATCAGGTCGGCACCGACAGCTTGGGCTTCTTGCACGATCGTCTGGGACGGGATGCCTTGGGCGAGGCGGATTTGGATGGTCAGGCCGGGCCGCCGCCAGCTTGCGGCCAGCTCCTCGAGCCGAGCCGAGAGGCTGGTGGCCATTTCGTCCGAGTACTCGAAGTAGGCCGCGGCGGTGCCGTAGGCGCCGTATTCGACGTGCAGGTCGTAGACGTGCAGCAGGACCACCGTGGCGTCCCCGTCGAAGCAGTGCAGAATGCGGTCGGCCGCTTGGAAGGCGATCTCGGCGTCGGCGGAGAAGTCCGTCGGCACCAGCACGGTCTGGGGCGGATGGTCCGGGGCTGCGTCGCCGGGATGCACGGCGAGGACGGGGCAGTGGGCGCGCTGTACGAGACGTTCAGCGGTCGATCCGAGCAACAGGTGGGAGAGCCCCGTTTTGCCGCGGGTGCCGGTGACCAGCAGGTCCGCCCCGGTCTCCTCCGCGAACGTGGCAACGGCGGAGCCGGCCAAGCCTTCGATGACGTGGGTTTCGACCGTCAAATCCGCTAGGCGCCCGGCCGCTTTTTCAAGGCTTTGTTGGGCAGCGGCCAGCAGATCGGCCATGACTTGCGGGGGAGGCGGAGCTGCGAGTTCGGCCGCCGGCAGTGGTGGCTCGACGGAGTGAACGAGAGCCAACTGGGCCGCGTGGGCCCGGGCGATGGCGGCGGCCCAGGCTACCCCCCGGGCGGCGGCCTCGGAAAAATCAGTGGCGACGACGACGCGGCGGATGGGTTGGTGGGCCATGGGTTCCTCCTGGCAACGAAGTCAGTATAGAACCCGGCCGCCGAGCCGAACGCCACCCGTTGGGGGGAGCGGTTCAGGGTTTGAAGACCCGCCGGAAGGCTGCGAGGGCTGCCGGGTGGTAGACGGTGCCGTGGCTCTCCTCGGGCAAAGGCAGGTAGTGCCAAACGAGCCCCGGCGGGATGTTGGTGCGCAGGGTTTCGACGAACCGCAGGACCGGCTCGAGGATGGTGGGCTCTTGGCTGGTGGCGAGAAAAAGCGTCTGGCCCGCCCGCGGGACCGCCTTCAGGCGCTCGCTCGCCGACTTCACCAGGCCCTCGCGGTTCCACCACAGGCTCGGGTCGAAGGCTAGGTAGGTGTCGAACAAGTCGGGCTCGAACAGGAACGTCTCGACCACGAACAAACCCGCCAGCGACTCGCCCACGATGGCCGACTCGTGGGTGATGCGGTAGCGCGCCGCGATCTCCGGAAACAACTCGGTCGCCAAGAACTTGCGGAAGGCCGCCGAGCCGCCCACGCGCGGGGCGATTTTCTCGTCTTCCGGGTCGGTCGTCGGGCCGGTCAAGTCGCGCCGCCGCGCGGTGTTCTCGATCCCCACCAGCAGGAACGGCCGCATCGTGCCGTTGCCGACGCCGACCTGAACGAGGCCGGCGACGTGCAGAAAGTCCTCGCTGATGCCACCGTCCGGCATGTACAGAACCGGCACCCGCGCCGCGGACTCGAGGTCGTACCCCGGCGGCCGGTAGACGTTGATTCGCCGCGTCTCCCCGAGCACCCGCGAAGCGATCGTGAAGGTGTCACCGATCACGAGCGGAGACGCGGGCTCGGCAGCGAAGACAGGCGGCGCAGGGAGCAACCCGGCGAGCAGCAGTCCGAAGGCCACGGCTCTCACGAGCTGACGACGAAGCTCGATGCCCTTCTCCCGGCAGACCGCCGCGAACACGTCGATGGACTTTTTGAACTCGACTCGCAGCTCCTGAGGAGCCTTGCCGTAGAAGAGGTACATAGTTCGATTCCGTTCTGCTCCAACCAACAAGGTCAGCTCGGGTTTGGCTCAGGAGGCAAATAGCTCATGGCCGTCGACCGAATCTGTTCCGCATAATTATAGATGTCGTCTACGGCCTCGATGCCGAAACGCTCCTCTTCTTTCTGCTGATTGAAAACACCAATCTGGAGCTTCTGCAGATTGTTGAATCGCAGCCTGCAAAGCGGCTTGCGATTGTTGTCATCGAGCAGAATGGCGCAGTAGCTCTGTGCGTCCCGCATGACGATGCGCCGCGAGCCCACCAAGCCCCGCAGGATTGCCCGGACAATATGTAAGCCCTCGATCTCCTCAAGTGAGGTGACGACCTGCGACTCCGCCGACGGCTCGACGTCCGCCGACGTGGCCGCCACCTCTCGAATCGATGGTGACTCAGGAGTCATGGCGCCCTTGAGCCGCTCATTGATGCGCTCGCCGACCAGCTGCTCGAACGCGCGCTTTGTAATCAGAGTGAACTGGTCTCTGGTCGCAGGCGTGAAACGCCGATTTGCGAGCAAGTCCGCAGCCACGAGTCTCACGAAATCCTCACTGGGGTTCATCATCCACTCGGCAAGGCGATTCTGAATGGTCCGGATGTACTTGAGATCGTTCGCCGTCGTCAGGATCGTATCGAGATTGAAGGCCGCCTTGGCAAACTTCTTCAGCTCTTCGACATCGCGCTCCTTGAACTCCAGAATATTGAACTCGAAGAAGGGTTTCTCGTCCATCTTGTTCGGTTGCTCGAGATCCGCAAAGAACCGATAGACCAGTCCATTGGTCAGGACTCCAAAGCGGGCTTCTGTCACATGAAAATAGCGGAACAACTGGCTAGCGTGGTTGATGTGAAGGTCAGCCCCAGCCTTCTTGCATTCAAAGAGCAAGATCGGTTTTCCCTCGCGCAGAATCGCATAGTCGATCTTCTCCCCCTTCTTGGTGCCGACATCGGCCACCAATTCAGGAGTGACTTCGAGAGGGTCAAAAACGTTGTAGCCAAGAATCTGAATGAGCGGCATGACCATGGCATTCTTGGTTGCCTCTTCCGTCTGAATCATGTCCTTCGTCGTTGCGATCCGGGACGACAACACTCTAAGCTGATCAATGAAATCCATGGGGTTCTCCTCTGATGCCGGTCAACGGTGGCGCGCTGGGCTGTTCCTGCGCACGGAGGTTCTGGAGAAACCCGGCAGCCAAGAACTTTCGCGCGATGGCAAGAGGATATTAACAGGCGCCATGGCTGCACTGCCGAACTTCGAAGGTATGGCTGGTTAGGCGCATCGTGCCCGTTGGATCTCGTGAGAGTCAGCCGTTTGCACTCGTTCTCCCAAAGCCTGAACAGCCCGGCCAGGGCACGGGTGAGGTTTGGGTCGTGGACTGCTAGGATGCGACCTTCTCCAAGGAGGACAACATGAGCACCGAGCGGGATGCCGCGCAGGAAGTCAACATCAAGATCACCGACGAGGAGTTGAAGGGGCGGTACGCCAACCTTCTGCGGGTGACTCACACGCGGGACGAGTTCGTGCTCGACTTCATCCACGTCATTCCGCCCCAGGGCATCGTCACCGCGCGGGTGGTGACCAGCCCGGCGCATTTGAAACGAACGGTGCGGGCGCTCGCGGCGAATCTCGCACGTTACGAGAAGAGCTTCGGGGTGTTGCCCGAGCCGACGGAGCCGGATCTCGACGACAACGTGCACTGACGATCGGCGAGAGAAAGAAGGTCCGGTGACCCGCCGCGGCGTCTTGATGTTGGCCCTGCTGGCCCTCGGGACGGTGGGCGGCTGCCGCCCGGCTGGCCCTCGCCCGTTGAACAGCCCGGACGTGCCGTCCTCCGTGCGGGCCTGGGCGGAGGGACCGGTGCGCTGGTTGTTCCAGCCTGACGAGCGGCGCCGCTTCCAGCGCGTGCGCACGAGCCCCCAGGCTCTCGCGTTCATTGAGGCGTTCTGGCGGCGGCGCGATCCGGACCTCGAGGAGCCGGGCAACCCCTACGCCGAGGAGTTCTTCCGGCGCACTCAGGAAGCCGACCTGCTCTATGAAGAAGACCACCTCGTCGGCAGCCTGACGGACCGCGGCCGAGTGTTCATTCTGCTCGGCCCGCCGAGCCGCTTGTCGCTCACCCAGCGCGCGGCTCCCGCCCTCGGTAGCACCGGCCGTCGTGGTCGCGGTGACGGTACCACCAAGATCTCGGTCGAAGTCTGGGGCTACGTGGCACTCGACTTGGGGGAAGAGCTCTGGGCGAAGCTGACCGCCGCGGACCCGCGCGTCACCCGCCTCGAGCTGGCCTTCGTCAACGAGGATCGCCGCACGCGCTTGACCTCGGGCGAAGAGTGGCTCGAGATCGCGGCGGCGGCCGGCGTACGCCGCGAGTGAATAGAACCGTAAGAGTGTTCGTAACTCCACCGTTCTAGACTGTGCTTCGTTCGCCGGTGCTTCCGTTGTTCGCGGAAGCCGGGTCGTCGAAAGCGGGCAGCAACCTAACGGACGATGGGCCCAGCCGGCGAACGGATTCCCCGCCTCACCCGCGCTGCCTCGTAAGCGACTTCGCCGTTCTTGACCACCGCCGCCACCGGGTTGACGCCGTAGTGGTAGGCGAGGTGGAAAAGGTTCGGGGCGTCGAGCAGCACCACATCCGCCCGCTTCCCCACTTCGATCGAACCGATCTCGGCACCCAACCCAACCGCACAGGCGGCGTTGAGCGTGGCCGCCGTCAGGCTCTCCTCCACCGTCAGACGGAGCTGGAAGCAGGCCAGGGTGACGATCGTGGGCATCGATTCGGTGTAGGACGAACCCGGATTGCAGTCCGTGGCCAGGGCCACCGGCACTCCCTCGGAGATCAGCCGCCGCGCCGGGGCCCAGATGTCCTTCAGCAGGAAGAAGCTGGTGCCAGGGAGCAGCACCGCGGTGACGTCCGAACCGGCGAGGGCGGCGATGCCGGCGTCGGAGACGGCCATCAGGTGATCCGCCGACCAGGCGCCCAGCTCGGCGGCCAACTCGGCACCGCCGGAGTCGACGAACTCGTCGGCGTGGAGCCGGGGGCGCAGGCCGTGGCGGGCTCCCGCGGTGAGAATGCGGCGAGACTCCGCGGCGCTGAACACGCCGCGCTCACAAAAGACATCGCAGAACGTGGCGAGCCCCGCCTCGGCCACCGCCGGCACGATTTCGTCACAGACCAGGTCGACGTAGGCCTCGCGGTCGCCCCGGAACTCCGGGGGGATCTCGTGGGCAGCCATCAGCGTCGGCACGAGGTCGACGGGGTGCAGGTCGTTGGCACGAGCCAGGGCGCGCAGCTGCTTGAGCTCGTCGGCCAGCGTCAAGCCATAGCCGCTCTTGGCCTCGGCGGTGGTCGTGCCGCACACCAGCATCCAGTCCATCCGCCGCAATACACGCTCGACCAGCTCGTCCTCACCCGCCGCCCGGGTCGCGCGCACGGACGACAAGATGCCGCCGCCCGCGGCGGCGATCTCCTGGTAGGTGGCGCCGCCGAGGCGGCGGTGGAACTCCTCTTCGCGGCTGCCGCCCCAAGGCAGGTGAGTGTGGGGATCGACGAACCCCGGCACCAGGGTGCCGCCGCGGCCGTCGAGACGATCCGCCAGGGGCAATTCGCCGAATTCGGCGCGGCGTTCGGCGGGAGTGCCCACGAAGGCGATGCGGCCGTCTCGACACAACACCTCGACGCCTGAGCGGCGCTCGATGCGGCCTTGGTCGGCACCGCGGCGGCTCGTCGTCCCCCGGGGGGTCGCCACTTCCGCGAGGTTCACGAGCAACAAGTCGTTCATGGCCTCTCCTCGCCGGATCCGAGCCCCAGCCGCTCCCGAGCCAGAGCCCGCACGGGACCCGCGAGCCACGCCTCGACCTCCGGCCAGTCGACCGGCGGCGTGACCCGCGGCAGGGGTTCCGTTTCCGCCGGCACGTCCGCCAGCCCCTTGAGCGCTTGGAGCGGGAAGTCCCGCACGTGGCCGAACTTGTCCTCCGCGGCGGCGAGCAGCGTGGGCAACGGCAAGTGCCGGCACAAGAGATAAAGATCGAGAAAGTCTCGCCGGGTACCGCGGCTGATGATCGCCCCGAGCTTCATGAGCCCAAGGTCGAGCGCCGAGACCACGGGCAGCCCTTCGAGCTCCTCGAGGGGCGCGGCCAGGGGATACGGGTAGTAGTAGAAGCGTAACGCCGCGGAAGCCTCGGGACCCGGAAGCCGCAGCGACAAGTACCCGTCGCGGGCGGTTTCGACCGTCGCACCCGGAGCCAGGGTCAGGAGCTCCGCCAGCAGATCCCGCCGCTCGGGGGAACGCAGGCGGTTGTGAGCGGTCATGACGTCGAGCGCGTGGATCGTGCGGTGGCC